>NZ_SMJX01000607.1 GCF_004348535.1 Actinomadura sp. KC216 | reverse complement strand
ACCTCAACCCGCGCACAGTCCTTCAGCCGTGCACGCTAACTGACATCGAGCTGCTACCCGGGCAATTCGTCATCGCCCTCCTCGCCGCAGCCAACCGCGACCCCGCGCAGTTCAGCAACCCTGACCAGTTCGACATCAATCGCACCCAAGCCCCACCATTGTCTTTCGGCAGCGGCATCCACCACTGCCTGGGAGCCCACCTTGCCCGGCTAGAAGCGACCGAGTTCTTTCGCCGCATGCTACGCCGTTACCCGACGATCAAGCTCAGCGGGACAGCACGCCGCGAGCAGGGCAGCAATCTGCGAGGGTTCATCAACCTCCCTGTAGAACTGATTGGGCCAGCTATTCGCCGGCAGGTTTAGCAGCCATGAGACAGCGACGGTACGTCGGCGCGAGCTCAACCCTCATGGAAGCGAGCCGTTGCCACGACGAGGGACCTGAGTCGCGCCGACGGCTTGCCATTGCCGCATGCTGCTGTTACGCGCTACTTCAGTAAGGAAAAGACCTCCCCGCCGCAGAAGCACAGGAGTCAATTCAGCACACGGATCTTCATGGTTCCCTCCCACTCGCCACAACGATGGCGCCACCGCATCGGGAGAGTCTTGCGCGGCATAGGCTCGGCCCTGGTACTGGTCGCGGTCACAGTAGGCCTGCCGTACCTGTTCGTTGCGCTCGCCGGGTCGCCGGTCCCGGCCCGGATCCCCAACTGGGACGAGATCCTCACTACCCTGTCCCGGCGCGACGACGGAACGCTGTTCCTTGGCTTCCTCACGTACGTTGCCTGGGGCTTTTGGCTGATCTGGATCGCGCTGCTGCTGCTGGAGGCTGGCGCCCGGTTGCGTGGCCGACCCGTACCGCACATCCCCGGGCTGGACGGCCCCCAACGTCTGGTCGCGCTCCTGGTCACCACACTGGGTGTCGCCATCATCGGAACGACAGCCGCCGTCAGCCGAGCAAGCACGTTGCCCGCCGTGCCTCACAGCGTTGCTGCTGCGACCCCGCTCCCACACGCGCAGGTCGCATCAGCAACGAACAACGTCGGTAGTGCGGAGGACGGCCAGTACGATCGGCCCTCCGGCACGACCGACCGTGTCGGATCTCTGAACCGTGGTGCTGCGCCGGGCGAGCAGGCAATCCGCCCGCAGAGACATCAAGTCACGGTGCGATTCGCGTTCGGCTCCGCCCAGTTGTCCGCGTCCGTCCAAGAGGCTTTGGCTCAGACGGCCCGCGATATCGGAGCCGATGCCGACCCAGCTCAGCCGGTTAGCATCGTCGGCCACACTGACGCGCATGGCCCCGCCGATTACAACCAGCGCCTATCGGTCCAACGGGCTCGGACCGTACGAGAGGCGCTCGGCGAGCTGGCAGCGCGCGGCTTCCGGTTCGAAGTCAGCGGCAAAGGCGAGCGCGCGCCGATCGCCGCCGAGACCTTCGCTGACGGCAGCGATGCCCCGTCCGGGCGAGCGCGCAACCGCCGTGTCGAGATCACCTACACTCTCAAGATCCGGGACACGCCACCAGCTAGCCCGACGACGCGACCGCCTAGCGGGCAGGGCGGCGGTAATTCGAGCGGCCCGCCGTCCTCGCCACCGGCCACTCGGACCGCCCCCTCCCAGCG
>NZ_SMJX01000606.1 GCF_004348535.1 Actinomadura sp. KC216 | reverse complement strand
CCCTTCTCCACCCGGCCCCCGCGCCCCGACCGGGGAACACAGACGGTACGGGCGCAGCCCTGTCCCCTTGGCCGGGGATGCCCGCCCTTCAGCGCCGTTCGGGCGGGAAGACGGCTTCGGTCGAGACACGGACCACGACGTACCGCAACGGCAACCCGCGGGACCGGGCGTCCTCAGCCGCCGCCATGGCGTCCTGGACGGCGTCATGCCGGTTCCGCTCGCTGTAGCCCATGTTGTTGAGCACGGTCAGGCTGGCGTCGCGCGAGTTGTATCCGATCACGAGGAACTCAGACCGCTCAAGCGGATCGTCGTGGGCGGCAGCCATCGGCCGTCCTTCCGGTCGACAAGGCCCGGCCGTTCTCCGGGCCGACTTCGCGTCAGCATCCCACAACCACACCCGGTCCGCCGCCCCAGCGGGGCCGCGCCCACCCATGCCCAAAACCCCAACGGGAGGACCCCATGCCGCACCGGCGCAACGACCGCATCACACCACCGGCCGACCCCGCCCCGGCCCGCTGGCGAGTCTCCTCCTACTGCGGCGCCTCCAACACCTGCGTCGCGCTCGCCCCCGCAACCTCGACAACCGCTAACCCGCACCGCCAGTCCACACCAGAACGTGAAGCGGCCCCGGCGCCAAGCCACCAGCACACCGCCGAGGGCACCCCAACCGATCACGGGACCTTCCCGAGAGGAGATGAGCCCATGACGCAGGGCTCCGCCACCCAGACATCGCACGGCCCCGACACCGACCACAGCACCGTCACCGGGCTGCGGACCTTCAGCTACGGCGGAGGCTGGCAGTCGACCGCCGCCCTGGTGCTGGCCGCCCGCGGGGAGATCGACTTCGGCACGTTCCTGTTCGCCAACGTCGGCGCCGATTCCGAATACCCTGCCACGCTGCGCTATGTCGCCGAACATGCGGCCCCGTTCGCCGCCGCGCACGGCATCGACCTGTTCGAGTTGCACCGCACCCGCCGGGACGGCTCTACCGAAACCCTCTACGGGCGTCTCATGCGGGAAGGGTCGCGTTCCATCCCGATCCCGGTGCGCATGTCCAACGGCGCGCCCGGCACCCGGTCCTGCACCGCCGACTTCAAGATCAAGGTCATCGGCCGCTGGCTCAAGGCCCACGGCGCCAACGCCACCCAGCCCGCCACGGTCGGCATCGGCATCAGCGTGGACGAGATCCACCGCGCCAACGCCCGCCGCTGCGAACCCCACGAGCGCATCGTGTACCCGCTGCTGGACCTCGGGATCCGGCGCGCGGACTGCCCCCGCATCATCCGCTCGGCCGGCCTGCCCGTCCCGCCCAAATCCTCCTGCTGGTTCTGCCCCTTCCACCGCCTCACCGCATGGCAGGACATGCGCCGCGATGAGCCCGGACTGTTCGACCGCGCATGCCACCTGGAAGACACCCTCAACGACCGGCGCCGCACCCTCGACAAAGACCCGGTGTGGCTGACCCGCTACAACGCTCCGCTGTCCGACGTGGTCCCCACCGCCGACCCGTTGCCGTTCGAGGACGGCGACGGCACCTGCGACAGCGGATGGTGCTTCACCTAACCACCCACCCACGGGACGAAAGCGGCCCTCGGCGCCAAGCCACCAAGCACACCGCCGAGGGCCCGCCCCCAACCGATCACAGACCCGCAAACGGGCCTTAGAAGGAG
>NZ_SMJX01000605.1 GCF_004348535.1 Actinomadura sp. KC216 | reverse complement strand
GGCAGGTCCGTGACCAGGGTGGTGATGGCTTCGCGGACGTCGTCCAAGCCCTCACCGGTGAGCGCGCTCACTGCTACTGCCGGGATGTCGCGCAGGGTGCTTTCGGACATCCACGTCTGCGCTTCGTCGATCGCCGGGGACGGGTCGGCCAGGTCGGAGCGGGTGACGACCAGCACGCCGTGAGATACGCCTAGCGCGTCCAGAGCCTCCAGGTGTTCGGTGCTCTGCGGCATCCAGCCCTCGTCGGCGGCGACGACGAACAGGACGGCGGGCACCGGGCCCACCCCCGCGAGCATGTTCGCGACGAACCGCTCGTGCCCTGGGACGTCCACGAACGCGACCTCACCCGCGCCGGGCAGGTGCGTCCAGGCGAACCCGAGGTCGATGGTCAACCGGCGGCGGCGTTCCTCGGCCAGGCGGTCGGGCTCCATCCCGGTGAGGGCGCTGACCAGCGTGGACTTGCCGTGGTCGACGTGCCCGGCGGTGGCGATCACGTGCATGGTCCCGTCCTACCCCGGTGCTCAGCGGATGACGAGGCCGTGGTCTCCGGCCGGGATCAGCTCCCCCACGATCGGCGCGCCCGGCACCTCGCCCGCGACCAGGAGGCCGCCGGACGTCTGCGCGTCGGCGAGCAGCAGCCGGGTGTCCTCGTCGGCGGAGCCGAAGTCGGTGTGCGGGGCGATCCAGTCGAGGTTGCGGCGGGTGCCGCCGCTGACGTAGCCGTCGCGGACCGCCTCTCGCGCGCCGTCGACGTAGGGCACGGCACCGGCATCGATCACCGCTGAAACGTTCGAGGCGCGGGCCAGTTTGTGCAGGTGGCCTAGCAGACCGAAGCCCGTCACGTCGGTTGCGCAGGTGGCGCCGGCCTTCAGTGCGGCCTCGGCGGCCTCCCTGTTGAGTTCCGTCATGACGGCGATGGCTTGGGCGAACACCTCGCCGGTCGCCTTGTGCCGGTTGTTCAGGACGCCCAGCCCCAGGGGCTTGGTCAGCGAGAGCGGGAGACCCGGGCGGCCACGGTCGTTGCGCAGGAGGCGGGCCGTCTCGGCCATGCCCGTCACGGCCATGCCGTACTTGGGCTCGGGGTCGTCCACGCTGTGGCCGCCGCCGATGTGGCATTCGGCGAGGACGGCGACGTCCCGTCCGCCGCGCAGCACCTCGCGGGCCAGCTCGAACGGCAGGACCCCGCGCGGCCAGGCGAGCAGGTTCACCGCCACCAGCGGACGGCCGCCCATCGCGTACACGTCCGACAGCGCGTTGGCGGCGGCGATCCGGCCCCAGTCGTACGGGTCGTCGACGACGGGCGTGAAGAAGTCCGCCGTCGCCACCACCGCCGTGTCGCCCGAGATCCGGACGACGGCCGCGTCGTCCCCCGAGTCCAGCCCGACGAGGAGGTCGTCGGAGTCGGGAGCGGCCAGGCCGGCGACCACCTCTTCCAGCTCGCCGGGCGGGATCTTGCAGGCGCAGCCGCCGCCGTGCGCGTACTGGGTGAGCCGCCGTCCATCGAGCATCGTCCCCGCCTCTCTGTCGATCACCGCATCGGGCCGTCGCCGGCACTTCCACGCTTCCCCCGGCCTGGTGATCGACTCACCCCGCTCGGTCACATTCACATTGCGCCGCGCCCGGCGGAGGGGGGCTAGGGCTTGCGGGCGGCCGCGGCGTACATGTTGGTGGCGGTGTCCGGAAGGGGGACGTCGCC
>NZ_SMJX01000604.1 GCF_004348535.1 Actinomadura sp. KC216 | reverse complement strand
ACCCCGGCCCGCGCCGCGCGACGAGCCCGAGCGTGCGCCGCGGCCCGCGCCGGTGGGCAGGACCTCCGCGGCCGCGTCCCGCAGCCGGGACCGGACGAACTCCAGCCGGTCCAGCGTCCACGCACGCGCCCGCGCCGCACCCGCAGGACCCCGCGGCCCCGCCTCCGCGGGAGGACGCTGCATCGGCACCCGCAGCGCCGCCAGCAGCGCCTCCAGATCACGGACCTCACCGCCGCGGCCCGACAGGAACGCCGCGCCGATCCGGTCCAGCCGGAACATCCGCGGCCCGTCGCGCATCCGGCACCACCCCACCAGGTACTCCGCGTACGGGGCGATGACCAGGCCGTGCGCCTCCACGTCGCGGAAGCTGCGCGTCCCCGACCGGTCGGTGTAGGCGAGCCGCACGATCCGGCGGGTCCGGACGGCCTCGGCCAGCGTGTCGCGCACCGGGCCCACCAGCGACTCCGCCTCGGTCAGCGGCGCCGGGGACGCGGCGGCGGGCAGCGCGTGCCCCCGGCCCTTCTCCGCCCGCACCGGCAGCCCGCCGTGCGTCAGCAGCTCCAGGTCGCGGCGGACGGTCCGCTCGCTGACCCGCAGCCGCGCACCCAGCTCCGCCGCCTCCAGCGGCTCGGGCGAGGCCGCGCGGAGCTCGGCGACGAGCGCCAGTAACCGATCAACGCGATCCACACCCCCATCGTGACCGCGCCCACCGACATTTCACCGCCCGCAGGGGCCCAAATCCCCTACAGGCAAGGCGAATCCGCCCTCCGCGCGACCACCGCGCGACCACCGCGCGCCGCGGGCCCCGGGGTCCTCAGCGGCCGGAGAGCTCCGCCGCCAGGCCCTCGAAGTCGGCCGCCGTCAGCGACAGGGCACTGCCAATCGCCTGGGTCGCCTCCGCGCTGCCCAGATGCCGCGTCGCCGCCCGGTCCAGATACGCCTCCACCAGGCGGGCGCCGGTGAGCCGCCCGCGCGGGCGCAGCGCCCCGATGTCGCGGTTCACCACCGTCCACGCGTCCGACCCCAGCCGCAGCCGCCGCTCCTCGGCCAGCAGGCCCACCAGCGCCGACCGCGCCGCCGCGTCGGACAGGTCCGGGAGCCGCACCGCCCGCAGGTCGGTCACCAGCTCCGGCGACGCCGCCGACAGCTCACCCACCCGGTCCGGCTCGCACGTGCCCAGCAGCGCGGTGTCGTTGACGCCCTCCAGCCGCGCCCGGTACAGCACCGACGCGTACGCCGGTCCCTGCGCCTCGTCCAGGATCAGGCCGTCCAGGCCGTCCAGCAGCAGGACGTGCCCGGCGTGCTCCTCCAGCGCGGCGCGCAGCCCGTCGGGGCCGTGCTCGCGCAGGTCCTCGGCGTGGGCGCTGTGGACCTCGCCGCTGGAGGCCTCCACCTCCGCCAGCGCCGCCGCGACCATCCGCGCCAGCCGCCGCTGCCCGCTGGAGGGCGTCCCGATCAGCAGCAGCGCCGGCGCCGACGCGCTGGACACCTCCTGCCCGCGCAGCCGCCGCGACCACTTCCCGCGCCGCCGCACCTCCGTCACGACGCGTTCGATGTCGTCGGCGCCGCACAGGAACCGGATCCCGTACGCCTCGGCGACCTGCGGGCTGCGCTCGGGCGCGGGCGCGGGCCGCAGCGGGGGCGGCGGCTCGGGGACCGGCGCCGGCGGCGGAGGCAGATCCGCGTGCGGGGCCGCCTCCCGCTC
>NZ_SMJX01000603.1 GCF_004348535.1 Actinomadura sp. KC216 | reverse complement strand
AGATACGACGGGCTCACCGCCTCCGCGGCGAGCTCCGGCCCCTCCAGGACGCCGTCTCCGCGCCGCGTCACCCGGTAGATCCCGGCCCCGCTCCCGGCCTCGCCGGTGTACGTGCCGACCCAGAACGCCCGCTCGCCCAACCCGGACTCCCTCCGCAGCAGCGATCCGCCCGCCCCGGCGCGGGCGCCGAGGGCGAGCCTAGCCCCGGCCCCACGGCGGGATTCGCGCAGTCCCAGGTCACATGCCCTTTGACCAGCGCAAACGTGACAAAGCTCATACACTTCGCTGGTTTGGAACGCGCCAAGGCACCCCGGCGTTCATTTCGCTTTGTACGACCTTTGGGGGGAGAAGACCTTGGCTTTCCCGGTGATGCTGCGCTCGCTGCGCCATCACAACTACCGGCTGTGGGCCGCCGCGGACCTCGTCTCGATCACCGGGACGTGGATGCAGGTCCTCGCGCTGAACTGGCTCGTCCTGTCCATCACGGGCTCGGCGACCAGTGTCGGGCTCGGCCTGTTCCTGCAGGCCCTGCCGACGATGCTGCTCGGCCCGTGGGGCGGCGTGATCGCCGACCGGCTGCCCGCCCGGTACGTCGTCGCGGCCGGGCAGGCGGTGCAGGCGCTGCTGTCCGGGATCCTCGCCGTCATCGCGGCGGGCGACCCGTCCGGCACCGCGGGGCTGTACGCGATCTCGCTGGTGTCCGGTGTCGTCACGGCCATGACCTCCCCCGCCCTCGGACGGTTCGGCGCCGAGGTCGTCGGGCCGGAGGACCTGTCCAACGGGCTGGCCCTCGGCTCGGTGCTCAGCTCCGGCGGGCGGATCCTCGGGATGAGCCTCGCCGGGGTCGTGATCCCGCTCGCCGGCGTCCCCGGCGCGTTCGCGACGAACTCCGTGAGCTTCCTCGGCGTCCTGGTCGCCATCGCGCTGATGCGCCCGAAGGAGCTGCACGCGCTGCCCCCGGCCGCGCCGGGGGAGTGGGGGGTCGCGGCCGGCTTCCGGTACGTCCTCGGCTCGCCCAGCCTCCTGATCATGTTCGGGCTGGCGTTCGTGCTCGGCAGCCTCGGCCGCAACTACCAGGTCACCATGGCGGCGATGAGCCAGGGCCCGCTGGACGCCGGCGCCGGCGGGTACGGCGCGCTGTCGGTGGCGTTCGCCGTCGGGACCGTCCTCGGCGGCGTCTACGCGGCCTCCCGCGCCCGCCTCCCGCTCCGCCTGCTGCTGATCACCGCGGCGCTGTGCGGCGCCGGGCAGATGCTCAGCGGCGTCGCGCCGGACCTGCTGCTGTTCGGCGCCGCGATGCTGCCGATCGCCGCGTGCGCGGTCGTCCTGGACACCACCGTCAGCACCCGCTCGCAGCTGGACAGCCCCGGCCACCTGCGCGGCCGCGTCATCGCCGCCCAGGGCATGGTCGGCGCCGCGTCCGGCGCGGTCGGCGGACCGGCGCTGGGCGCGCTGTGCGACACCCTGGGCCCGCGCACGGCGCTGGTCTCCGCCGGTGCGGTCAGCCTCGCCGCGGCCCTCGCCGCCGCCTACGGCCTGGCCCGGGTGCGCAGGGCCCGCGCCGCCGCGCCCACCGTCCCGGCTACCGTCCCCGCCGCTCCTGTTGCCGTCTCCACCGTCCCGGCTACCGTCCCCGCCGCTCCTGTTGCCGTCTCCACCGTCCCGGCTACCGTCCCCGCCGCTCCTGTTGCCGTCTCCACCGTCCGGGCT
>NZ_SMJX01000060.1 GCF_004348535.1 Actinomadura sp. KC216 | reverse complement strand
CCCGGACGACGTGTCCTCGATGGCGAGCCCGCCCACGCCACCGACGCACATGAACACCAGCCCGAACACGACATGGTGAATGTGCTGCCCGCCCGGCGTGACGTTCCCCGGCCACCACCGCACCTGCCGTCGAATCATCCGGACGCTGAACCGGATGAACAGGAATCCGACGATGAACGCCGCAAGAAAGCACGACAGCCGCAGACGCCCGGTGTCCGATATCTCCCGCGAGAACCACTCCGCCACACCGCAGACATTCCGCCACAGTTCCCAACCCACACCCAGCGGTCGGCTACCGACGCTTTGCCTTCACCACCGCTCCCGAGGCCCCCTCGCCACACATGCCCGCAGCCGGGCATGTCCCGGAACGGCTAGTTCGGGTCCGTCTTGAGGGCCTTCCGGAGTTTGTCTAGTTCGGCGTGCCATTCTTGGAGGCCGTCGCCGGCTTCGGCCCAGAGGTCCTGCGATTCGGAATTCGGGCCCGCCACCCGGTCGAGGGCGGCCAGCGCCAGGGTTCGGAGGTCGTCGGGCAGGTCCGGCACAGGCTGTTCCGGGCCGTAGATGGGGTCCGCAGGTGGGCCGCCGGGGCATTGCGCCGCCACCAGGGCGGCTGCGGCGACGGCCGTGTCGCCCTCCGAACGGTCCAGGTAATCCGTCTCGCGGAGCACGGCTTCCAAGGCTTCTCGGACGGCGGCCGGACGCTCGTCCAAGGCCAGGTCATCGAGGTCGCCCGCGAAATCGGCGGCGGTGTCGTTGCCGAACGGGGTCGCGTCCCAGGTTCCCATCTCCACCTCCAAGGGTCCCCGCACTCTAGACAATTCCGGCAGCCGCCGAGAATGTTGCCGGTGTTGACGCGAAGGGAGCGGGGCCCGGTGGTACGAGTCCTGACCTGGAATGTGTGGTGGCGGTTCGGGCCTTGGGAAGCCCGCAGGGAGGCGATCGCGACGACGCTCGCGGAACTCGACTGCGACATCGTCGGGCTGCAGGAGGTCTGGGACGAGGGCGACGAGAACCTCGCCGGGTGGCTCGCCGACCGGCTCGGCATGCACTGGACGTGGGCGCCCTCCGACCGGCCCGGCCGCTGGCACGCCCGCCTCGACGGCTCGACGGCCGACGTCGGCGACGCCGTTCTCAGCCGATGGCCGATCATCGACCAGGACGTCCTGCGCCTGCCCACCGGGGACGGCCGCGACGACGGCCATCGGGCCCTGTTCGCGCTGGTGGACGCCCCCGTCCACCCGGTTCCGTTCTTCACCACGCACCTGAATTCGGAGCCGCACGGGTCTGCCGTGCGCTGCGCCCAGGTGACGGCCCTAGCGAGGTTCGTCGCGTCGCACCGAGACCGCAGCCCGTTCCCGCCCGTGGTCACCGGCGACTACAACGCCCATCCCGATTCCGACGAGATGCGCCTGTTCGGCGGGTACCGGACGGCGCCCGCCGTCCCCGGTCAGGTCCTGGTGGACGCATGGGAGTACGCCGACCCGGCCGCGCCCGCCGTGACCTGGGATCCGGTCAACCCCTACGCGGCGCAGACCCTCGAACCGCCGGGGCGCATCGACTACATCCATGTGGGGCTGCCGGGGCCGGGCGGGCTCGGGCACGTCCGGTCCGTGCGCCGCGTCGGTGACCGGCCCGTCGGCGGGGTGTGGCCCTCCGACCACGCGGCCGTCCTCGCCGAGCTTGCGGGGCCGTAGGGCCGCCCGCGGACCGTCGACGGCGGGCACCCGGCTGGACAAACGCGTAACATACAGGTTACATATTCCCATGGACGTCTTCGCCGCCGTGGCCGACCCGGTGCGCCGCCGCATCGTGGTGCTGCTCGGCGACGGGCCGCTGACGGCCGGTGCGCTGGCCGCCGCGTTCCCGGACATCAGCCGTCCGGCGGTCAGCCGCCATCTGCGGGTCCTGCGCGAGGCGGGGCTGGTCGCGGCCGACACCGTGGGGCGCGAGCGGTACTACCGGGCCGAGCACGGCGCGCTGCGGGAGATCGACCGGTGGCTGGCCACGGTCCGCAGGCAGGCCTGGGACCAGCGCCTGGACGCCCTGGGGACGGAGGTCCACCGCACGCGCCGGGAACGTCCGGCGGAACCGCACACGACCAGCGAGGAACCACCCACCGATTCGAGGAGGAACGCGGGATGAAACCGACACCCACCGGGCGGCTGCTCGCCACGGCGACCGGCACCGACCTGCATCTGACACGCCAGTACAAGGCCACGATCGAGGACGTCTGGGCGAGCATCACCGAGCCGGAGCGGACGGCCCGGTGGTTCGCGCACTGGAGCGGCGAGGGCAGGCCGGGCGCCACCGTCCGGCTCACGCTGGTGCACGAGGACGGGCAGCCCGAGAGCGACATGACGATCATCGCCTGCGAGCCGCCCCGGCGGCTCGAGGTCGAGACCGTCGACGAGTACGGGCGCTGGCATCTGGAGGCGCGCCTCGACGAGGCCGACGGCGTCACGACGCTGACCTTCCTGCACCACCTGGACCCCGGCACCGACGTGACCACGACCGGGCCGGGCTGGGAGTACTACCTCGACCGCCTTTCCGCCTCCAGGGAAGGAACGCCCGCGCCGGACTTCGACGACTATTACCCGGCTCAAGTGGAGTACTACAGGAGCCTTTCGGTCGGCTGATTCATGAGCGGACGAGAAATGGTGCGGGGCCTCCAGGAGCGGGCGGCCCGGGCTCTCCCGGCGGAGCATGTCCGAGACGTCGACGGATGGTGGCTGCGCCATGCCCCCCGCTGTTCCTGGTGGGTGGGAACCGTCCTTCCGCACGGCGCGGTCGCGCCGGGCGAATTGGTGCGCAGGGTCGTCCAGGCCGAGGATTTCTACACCGGGCGCGGCGCGGACGCGCGGTTCCAGATCACCCCGGGCGCGTGCCCGGACGGGCTCGACGCCGCACTGGAAAGGCGCGGCTACCGGCGGGAGGGCGCTGTTTCGTTGCAGGTGGCATCCGCCAGGCGTGTCCTGGGGCGGGCCCCTGGCTCACCACGGGTCCGGGTGGACGATCGTCCGACCCGCGCGTGGTTGGACGCCTGGCACGCCGTGCACGGCGGCGACCCCGACTCCGAGCGGAACATGCTCGCCCGGGTGAAGGGGCCGTCCGCCTTTGTCTGCGCGATGGTCGGGGACGATGTGGCCGCGGTCGGCCGCGCGGTCGCCGACACCGGATGGACGGGGGTGTTCAACATGGCCACCCTTCCCGAAGCGCGCGGAAAGGGCGCCGGACGGGCCGTCCTCGCCGCGCTGGCGGAGTGGGCCGAACGCCGGAAAGCCGGCCGCATGTACCTCCAGGTGGAGCGCGGCAATGGTCCGGCTCTCCGCCTTTACGAGCGCTCGGGATTCAGCGAGCTCAGCCCCTACAACTACCGGACCGCTACGGGGTCCGGCCGGTGATGGCGACCACGCGGTCGATCAGCGGGGCGTCGGCGGGGACCTCGACGGCGGGGCCCCACAGCGCCGGGACGGGTGCGTTCGGCACGAACGTCGCCACGTGATCGAAGCAGCGCCGCACCGCCTCCTCGGGCATGTCGGCGGGCCGGCCGGTGGCCTTGGCGAGGTCCCAGCCGTGCACCACGATCTCGGTCAGGGTGATCTTGCCCCACACGTCGTTCGCCAGTTCCAGGCCCCCGCCGACGTCGGTGCCGCCCTCCCAGGCGGCCGGGTCGTCCCAGGCCGCGCCGAGCGCCCGCAGGTGCTCGGCGACGACGTCCCGCCAGCCGGGCGCCAGGTTCGCCGCGCTCGGCTCGCGGTCGGCCGACTCGCTGTACTTCCTCAGGGCGAGCGCGGTGAACCCGTCCGCGACCACGTCGACATGATCGATCAGGTCGCCGACGCTGTAGTCGGCGCACGGGGTGGGGTCGGCCAGCCGGGCGTCGTCGACGCCCGCCAGGATCTCGATCATGCGGTGGCAGGCGGGCTTGAGGTCGATCATCGAATCTTCTCTCTCGTGGACGTCGGGCCCGGTGCTGCGGCCTCGGACATACCGACTGGCGTGGCGGCCGAAACTCATCGGGCGCGGCGGCCACGGGGTGATGTCTGAGATATGCAAAGGGTGGCGTCCGTCACGGGAAAGACGGGGGCAGTGAGCAGGGGGTTCACTCGCGGCAACACGTCGTGAGAGGAGCGTTCACATGCCGGAAACCCCTGGTTCGGAGTTCTGGAAGGACCTCAAGCCGATCGAGAACTCGTTCAAGCCGGACGCGCTGCCGGAGGTGTACCTGTCCAAGGTCGCCACCGACGACGACCGGTACTACGTGCCGTTCACCGAGACGGTCGGGTCCCGCCCGCTGTGGATCAACGTGAAGGACAACACCTGGTCCGACATCCTGCGGTCCAAGGAGGCCGGGCTCGTCAACCGGCACTACCACCCGCACGAGGTGTTCGCCTACACGATCTCCGGCAAGTGGGGCTACCTGGAGCGTCCCTGGACGGCCACCGCCGGCGACTTCGTCTACGAGGCGCCGGGCGAGGGCCACACCCTCGTCGCCTACGAGCACGAGGAGCCGATGAAGACGCTGTTCATCGTCAAGGGCCCGCTCATCTGGCTGGACGAGAACGGCGACACCGCGGGGTTCTTCGACGTCCACGACTACATCGACATGTGCCGCAAGCACTACGACAAGGTCGGCTTGGGCGCCGACTACGTCAACTCGCTGTTCCGCTGAGCCATGACGACCCTGCTCAAGCGAACCGCTCCCGTCGTCACGGCCGACCGGTACGAGAACCGGCTGCTGGTCATCCTGTTCCTGGCCTTCGGCTTCGTGTTCTTCGACCGGCAGGCCCTGGCGTTCCTCGCCCCCTACATGGACGACGACTTCGGGCTGTCGAACTCGCAGCTCGGCGTCCTGTCCGGGGTCCTCGCGCTGACGTGGGCGCTGGCGGGGATGTTCGCCGGGAGCCTGTCGGACCGGCTGGGGCGGCGCAAGCCCATCCTGATCGCCGCCGTGCTGCTCTTCTCGCTGTTCTCGTCGGCGTCCGGGCTGATGACCGGGTTCGTCGGGCTGCTCGCGGCGCGCGCGCTGATGGGCACGGCGGAGGGCGCGGTGCTGCCGATGTCGCAGTCGCTGATGGTGGAGGCGTCCCGCGAGTCGCGGCGCGGGCTGAACATGGGGCTGCTGCAGGGGTCGTCGGCGGGGCTGCTGGGCGGGATCGTCGCCCCGGTCGTGGTGGTCTGGATGGCGGACAACTTCGGGTGGCGGACGGCGTTCTTCGTCACCATCGTCCCCGGGCTGATCATCGCCGGGCTGATCGCGAAGTTCGTCCTCGAACGGCCGCCGCTCGCCCGGCGGGAGGCCGCGGAACCGGTCAAGGCGCCGAAGGTGCCGGTCAAGGAGGTGCTGCGGCTGCGCAACGTCGTGATCTGCATGCTGATCGCGCCCTGCTACCTGACCTGGTTCGTCACGATGATCACGTTCACGCCCACGTACCTCACGGACGAGAAGGGCTGGGGTTCGGGGACGATGAGCGCCGTCATGACGTGCCTGGGCGTCGCGTGGGTGCTGTGGGGGTTCGCGACGCCGGGGATCTCCGACCGGATCGGGCGGCGCAAGGCGCTGGTCGGCTTCACCGCGCTCGCCGTGTTCTGCCCGATCGCCGTCGTGTACGTGGAGAGCCCGGTGCTGCTCGGCACCCTGATGATCCTCACCTACACGGGCCTCGGCTGCTTCACGCTGTTCATGGCGACGATCCCGGCCGAGACCGTGCCGCGCGCCGCGCTCGCCACCGCGCTCGGTGTGATCATGGGCGTGGGCGAGCTGGCGGGCGGGTTCCTCGGGCCGCTCGTCGCGGGCCGCGCGTCCGACATCTGGGGGCTGCAGGCGGCGATGTTCATCGCGGCCGGGGGTGCGGCGCTCGTCGTGGCGCTATCGTTCGGGCTCCGCGAGACGGCTCCCGCCGTCCTGCGGCGGAAGGGGGTCGAGGCGTGAGAGCGGCGATCTGGTACGGGGCGCGGGACGTCCGCGTCGAGAACGTGATGCCGGGTGCCCCTGGGCGCGGGGAGGTCGCGGTCACCGTCGCCTACTGCGGGATCTGCGGGAGCGACCTGCACGAATACGCGGACGGGCCGCACGCGATCCCGGTCGTCGAACCGCATCCGGAGTCGGGACGGGTCGCGCCGCTGACGCTCGGGCACGAGTTCAGCGGGACCGTCGCCGAGGTCGGTCCGGGCGTGACGGGGTTGCGTCCGGGCGACCGGGTCGCGGTCGAGCCGCACTACCGCTGCGGCGAGTGCGCCCGCTGCCTGGCGGGCGAGTACAACCTGTGCCGCCATTTCGGGTTCGCCGGGCTGATGGGCGACGGCGGGCTCGCCGAACGGGCCGTCCTGCCGTCCTACATGCTGCACCGGCTGCCGGACGGCGTCTCGCTGAAGCAGGCGGCCGTGTTCGAGCCCGCGGCGGTCGCGCTGCACGGGATCCGCCGGTCCGGGCTGCGGGACGGGGAGACGGTCGCGGTCGTCGGGCTCGGGCCCATCGGGCTCCTCGTGGTGCAGCTCGCCGTCCGGTACGGGGCGGGACGGGTGATCGCGTGCGACCCGTCGCCGAGCCGCCGCGCGCTGGCCTGCCGTCTCGGCGCCGCCGAGGCCGTGGACGCCGGGGAGCTGCCGCCGGGAACCGCCGACCTGGCGTTCGAGGCGGTCGGTGCTGAGCGGACGCTGCGCGACTGCCTGGAGGCGACCCGTCGCGGGGGCCGGGTCGTGCTCCTCGGCCTCGGCGGCGTCCTCGCCGTGGACGCGTTCGCGCTGGTCAACAACGAGCAGTCGATCATCGGGTCGGTCGGGTACCGGGACTGCCACCCCGAGCTGATCCGGCTGGCCGCCGAGGAGGGCATGGACTTCGGCGCCATCGTCACCTCGGTCGTCCCGCTGGACGACGTCGTCCACGGCGGGTTCGAGACGCTGATGAACACCATGGAGGAGATCAAGGTGCTGGTGCGGCCATGACCGGAGGGGTCGAGGGCTTCGAGCCGGGGCTCTTCAAGGGGCGGCGGGCGTTCGTGACCGGTGGCACGTCCGGGATCGGGGCCGCGACGGCCGTGCTGTTCGCCGAGCTCGGCGCCGAGGTGATCGCTCTCGGGCTGCGCCCGTCCGACGCGGGCGAGCTGCCGGACCATCCCGGCGTCCGCGTGGTGGAGCACGACGTGCTGGACGGCGGCGGCCTCACCGCGCTGATCGCGGACGCGGGCCCGCTGGACACCCTGGTGAACTGCGCCGGCGTCAGCCACGACCGCGACGAGTACGACATGGAACTCTGGCACCGCGTCCTGGAGATCAACCTGACCGCGACGATGGTGGCCTGCCAGGCCGCCCGCCCCGGTCTCTCGCGCGCCGCGGGCGCCGGCTCGATCGTCAACGTGTCGTCGATGTTCGCCTACTCCGGCAGCCGGGACCGGCCCGCCTACAGCGCCAGCAAGGGCGGGATCTCGCAGCTCACGCGGTCGCTGGCGGCCGAGTACGCCGCCGACGGCGTCCGGGTGAACGCGGTCGCGCCGGGGTTCGTCGTGACGCCGCTGGCCCGCGGGCTGATGGACGACCCGGCCGCGGCGGAGGCCGTCCGGGCCCGGATCCCGGTGGGGCGGTACGGGCGGCCCCGGGAGATCGCGTCCGTGGCGGCGTTCCTGTGCTCGCCCGCCGCGTCCTACATCACCGGCGCCATCCTTCCGGTGGACGGGGGCTACCTGGCGGTTTGACGCGATTCACCGCATAGGCTCCACCAGGAGGACCCGCCGACCCGGGGAGGAGCGCACCATGCCGGCACCAGCACAGATGATCTCCCAGGCCAGCACGGAGGACGTCGACCCGCGCGAGCGCATCGAGTTCTGGGAGGACTACAACCGCAGGGCGCTGGTCGGGCTGGCCTGCTCCTCCTACTCCGAGCGGGGGCTGCTGGCCCGGCAGGCCAACTTCCGGCTCGGCGACGTCCGGCTGGCCGACATCAGCGGCAACGCGCACGCCGTCGAGCGCACCCCGCAGGTGGCGAGGTCGACGCCGAAGGACTCGGTGTTCGCGACGCTGCTGGTCAAGGGCGACGCGGTGTTCCTGCACGAGAACGGCTGCCTCGCCGCCACCGCCGGGGACCTCGTCGTGTACGACACGCGCCGCCCCTACCTGTTCGGGTTCTCCTCGTCCATGCGGCAGTTCCTGGTCGACATCCCGCGCGACCGGTTCGTCGAGGAGTGCATGGCGGGCGGCGTCCAGGCGCCGATGCTGTTCGGGCGCGGGACGGCCCGCGAGGGCGAGCTGGTCGTGGCGCTGCGGTCCGTCCTGGAGAACCCGGGCGCGGCGGGGCCGGACGGCGCGCGCGGCACCGTCCTCGACCTGATCCGGCTGCTGGCCACCGAGCGCTCCGGCGGACGCGCCGCGCCCGCCGCCTACCAGACGCAGCTCATCGTCGCCGAGGAGTACATCGAGCGGCATCTGCACGACTCCTGCCTCACGCCGGGGCAGGTCGCCGGGGTGATGGGCGTGTCCGTGCGGCATCTGGGGCGGATCTTCGAGTCGGCGGGGACGACGCCGTCCCGGCACATCCTCGAACGCCGCCTCCAGCGCGCCCACGACGACCTGACCTCCCCCGGCGCCGCCGCGACGACCATCGCCGACATCGCCTACCGCTGGGGCTTTTCCAGCCAGGCCCATTTCGCCCGCCATTTCCGCGCCCGCTTCGGCCGCACCCCGACCGAGACCCGCGCCGCCGCCCGCTGACCCGCACGCGAAGGGCTTGCGTGCCGCCGCGCGGCGCTGAATGATGATCCCCCGCGCTGGACGACGAGAAAACTGGATAGGGCGAAATGCATATCGGCGACGGTGGAATCACGGTCAGTGTTGAACCCACGCCCGACGAGGCGGTACGTGCGCTCTTTCATGGCCTCAAGCAGGGGTTGACGCGCACCTACACGATGGTGGCGGGGGCGCTGATCGTCGCCGCGATCTACTGCTTCTCCAGCGGGCAGACAGGGGCCGGCATCGTCGTGCTGGTGCTGGCGGCAGCGTTCCCGATCGCCGGGGTCCGGTCGGCTCGGGTGAACCTCCGCAAGGTAGCCGCGCACATGTGCGTGCCCACGACACTACGTCTGACCGCCAACGGGTGCGAATGGCGAACCGACACGTTCACGACGACGATGGTGTGGTCCGCGTTCTCCAACATCGAGAACACCCAGAAATTCTGGGTGTGCTACATGAGCGGGTTTCCCGCGGAGTTCATTCTAAAGCGCGCGTACGACGCCGAACAGCTGGCGCAGATCGAGGGATTCCTCGCTCCCTACGAACAGGCCGAGACCCTCGATGAGCGGGGTCGGGTCAGCGGCGTCGAAAGTTCGGGGGGCGGTTCTCGAGAAAGGCCGTGATGCCCTCCTTCGCGTCCTCGGTTCCGGCCAGCTCGACCAGTTCCGACAGCAGGTGGGCGACCTGGTCCTCCAGCGGGCGGCCCTCGATCGCGAAGAACGCGTCGCGCCCGCGGCGCAGGCCGAGCGGGCTCCTGGACGCGATCACGCGGGCCAGCTCGTCCACGCGGGCGTCCAGGTCGGCGCGCGGCACGACCTCGGTGACCAGGCCGATCTCGCGTCCTTCGGCGGCGGTGATCCGGGCGCCGGTGTAGTACAGCTTGAACGCGTGCTTCGGCGCGACGTTCCGGTTGATGATCGCCATGATCATCATGGGCCAGAGGCCGACGTTGACCTCGGGGGTGGCGAGCTTCACGTCATCCGCCGCGATCACCAGGTCGCAGGCGGCGGCGAGGCCCAGGCCGCCCGCGACGGCGTGCCCGCCGAGCCGCGCGATGATCGGCTTGCCGAGCGTCGGGAACGCGGTGAACAGGCGGAACAGGGCGCTCTCGCGGATCTCGCCGGGGTCCAGGCCGTCGCGGTCGAGGCCGCCCAGGTCGGCCCCGGCGCAGAACGCCCGGTCGCCCGCGCCCGTCAGCACGATCACGCGCACGCCGTCGTCGGCCTTCGCCCGCTCGAACGCGTCGAGCAGCTCGCCGATCATCTGATCGTTGAGCGCGTTGCGCGCGTCAGGCCTGTTCAGCGTGATGCGCGCGATCCCGGCATCCACCGAGTAGAGCGTCGTCCCGTCCATCCCCAGCCCTTTCCCGGCCGTCGCGAACACGGAACCCGCCCCGCGCGGCCGCGGCCGGGCGGGACGGGGCGCCGCTCGCTAGAGCCGCTCGATGATCGTGGCGTTGGCCTGGCCGCCGCCCTCGCACATGGTCTGGAGGCCGTAGCGGCCGCCGGTGCGCTCCAGCTCGTGGAGCAGCTTGGTCATCAGCACGCCGCCGGTGGCGCCGAGCGGGTGGCCGAGCGCGATGGCGCCGCCGTTGGGGTTGGTCTTCTCCAGCGACGCGCCGGTGTCGTGCGCCCACGCCATCGGTACGGGCGCGAACGCCTCGTTGACCTCGAAGACGTCGATGTCGCCGATCTTCAGCTTGGCGCGGTCGAGGGCCTTCTCCGTCGCGGGGATGGGGCCGGTCAGCATGTAGACCGGGTCGGAGCCGCACACCGCGAGGGTGTGGATGCGGGCGCGCGGGGTGAGCCCGTGCCGCTTGACGGCCTCCTCGGAGGCGATCAGCAGGGCGGACGAGCCGACCGATATCTGCGAGGCCACGGCGGCGGTCATCCGGCCGCCCTCGCGGAGCACCTTCAGGCCCGCCATCTTCTCCAGGGTGGTGTCGGGTCGGGCGCCCTCGTCCTTCGTCACGCCGGCGATGGGCGCGATCTCCCGGTCGAAGTACCCGGCCTCGATGGCCTTGGCGGCGCGCTTGTGGCTCTCCAGCGCGTACCTCTCCAGGTCCTCGCGGCTGTAGCCCCACTTCTCGGCCATCATCTCGGCGCCGCGGAACTGGGATATCTCCTGCATGCCGTACCGCTCGACCCAGCCCTCGCCGTACGGGAACGGCATGCCCTTCTCCAGGGCCATGGCGACGGACGAGCCCATCGGGACGATCGCCATCTGCTCGACACCCGCCGCGACGACGAGGTCCTGGGTGCCGGACAGCACGCCCTGCGCGGCGAAGTGGATCGCCTGCTGCGACGACCCGCACTGCCGGTCGATGGTCACGCCGGGCACGGACTCCGGCAGCCCCGCCGACAGCCACGCCGTGCGGGCGATGTCGAGGGACTGCGGGCCGACCTGCATGACACAGCCCATGATCACGTCCTCGACCGCGGACGGGTCGACGCCGGTGCGGTTGACGAGTTCCTTGAGCACGTGGGCCCCGAGGTCGGCGGGGTGGACGTCCTTCAGGCCGCCCTTCTTGGTGCCGACGGGGGTACGGACCGCGCCGACGATGTACGCCTCGGCCACTGCGCCTCCAAATTCTGGGTTCCGTCCCGAAACCGAGCAAGATTCGGTTATTCGGTTACGAGGTTACATCGCCTGACGTCCGAAGCGATATGAGGCACGACACCCTACGGCCGCCCCCGGTTCAGGGCTTGGCTTCGGGACGCAGGAGGTTCCCGCCGTCCGCCTCGTCGCCGAGCGACGCCTCCGCGAGTTTGCGCAGCACGTCCGTCAGCTCGGGATGCTCCTCGGGCGACCATCCGTCCAGGTGGCGGGCCAGGCCCGCGCTGCGTGCGGCGAAGAGGCTCTCGGCGGCGGCCTCCCCGGACTCGGTGATGGCGAGCGTCCCGTTGACGCGCCGGACGTAGCCGGAGTCCACGAGCCGGTCGACGTAGGGGCGGCCGTGCTCGACGGTGACGCCCGCGCGTTCGGCGAGGTCCGTGCCGGTGACCGTGCCGTCCTTGGCGATCCGGCACAGCGCCCAGACGCTGCCCGCCGGAAGCGCGACACCCGAATGCGAACCCAGCCGTTCGTAGAGTTCTCGGGCCTTGACGTCCTTGCGCATGAGCTCGCTCAGCGCCCGCTCTATCTCATGCCTGGACGACCGTACGGTCGGCGCCGCACCGAACCCTTCGCCGTAGTCGCGCGTCTGCGAAGTGGCCCGCAGCGGAACCTCGCGCAAGAACCACGTCAGCAGGAACGCAACGGACGCCACAGGGACGGCCCACAGGAACACCGAATCGATCGACTGCGCGTAGGCGTGCAGGACGCCGTCCTTCACCTCGGCCGGATACCGGTCGAGCAGCCCCGGATTCCCCTGGACGGCCGCCGGGTCGAACCCCGGCGGCAGCGTCCGCGCCAGATCCTCGATATGGGTCGCGAGCCGGTTGCTGAACACCGAGCCGAACACCGCGACGCCGAACGACCCGCCGATCTGCCGGAAGAACGTCACCCCGGACGTCGCCGCCCCGAGATCCTCGTACGACACCGCGTTCTGGACGGCGATGACGAGCACCTGCAGCACCAGCCCCAGCCCGAAGCCGAGGAGCGCGAACCGCAGGCTCATCGTCAGCGTGGACGCGTCCTCGTCCAGCCGCGAGCAGAGGTACAGGGCCAGCGCGATGAGCGGCGTCCCGACCACCGGGAAGACCTTGTAGCGGCCGGTACGGGTGATCAGCTGGCCGGACCCGATCGAGGCGATCAGCATCCCGAGCATCATCGGCAGCAGGTGCACGCCGGACAGCGTCGGCGACACCCCGTGCACGACCTGGAGGAAGATCGGCAGGAACGTCAGCGCGCCGAACATCGCGAAGCCGACCGCGAAGCTGACCGCCGCGCCCAGCGAGAACACCGGGTTCGCCAGCAGCCGCGGCGGCATGATCGGCTCGGCGGCGCGCCGCTCCACCAGGAGCCACACCGCGATCAGCACGACCGACCCGGCGGCGAGCCCGATGATCGGCGCGGACAGCCAGTCGTAGGTCGTCCCGCCCCACGTCGTCATCAGGACGAGCCCGACCGCCCAGCCGACGATCAGCAGCGTCCCGAGGTAGTCGATGCGGTGCCGCTCCCGCTCGCCGGTCGCGTGCAGCACCGCCGCGATCACCAGGAGCGCGACGATCCCGACCGGCACGTTGATGTAGAACACCCAGCGCCACGACAGGTTGTCGACGAACCAGCCGCCGAGCAGCGGGCCGCACACGCTCGCCACGCCGAACACCGCGCCGAACAGGCCCTGGTAGCGGCCGCGCTCGCGGGGCGGCACCACGTCCCCGACGATCGCGACGGCGAGCACCATCAGCCCGCCGCCGCCGAGCCCCTGCAGGGCGCGGAAGACGATCAGCTCCGTCATGTCCCGCGCGATGCCGCACAGCGCCGACCCGATCAGGAAGATGACGATCGACGCCTGGAACAGCCGCTTGCGCCCGTACTGGTCGCCGAGCTTGCCCCACAGCGGCGTCGAGGCGGTGGCGGCGAGCAGGTACGCCGTCACGACCCACGACAGGTGGTTCAGCCCGCCGAGGTCGCTGACGATCGTCGGCAGCGCCGTCGACACGATCGTCTGGTCCAGCGCGGCGAGCAGCATGCCCAGCATGAGCGCGCCGAGGATGACGTAGAGGTCCCTGCCCTGGGGCATGGCCCGTTCGTCCGCCGCGCGCGCCGCCCCCGCCGTCATGCCGCTCCTGCCGTCATGCCGCGAACCTCCCGGGATGGACGCGGACGGGTGTACCCACGAGCCCGAGAAGATCACCTGGCGGGAGGCGGGCGCGGGGCGGCGCCGGGGCGGCGTCAGCCCATGAGGTCGCGGGCGACCTTCGCGGCGCCGAGTCCCGCGCAGCCGCCCGCGATGCCCACGGTGGCCGCGGTCACCCACAGCGGGAGGCCGGGACGCGTCTTGGCGGCGCTCAGCGTGTCCAGGACGTCGATGCCGAAGCCGAGCCGCGTCCACAGGCGGCGACCCGACTCGTCGCCGCTCAGCAGGTAGCCGGCGCCCAGCGCGACCTCGCGGGCGCCGAACGCCCGGACCAGGTAGTCGCGGCCCGCGTCGTCACCGGATCCCATCTGCATGAGCCGCACGGTCAGCTTCGGGGCGGTCAGGGCCGCGAGACCGAAGGCGATCCGGCCGCGCGCCAGGTTCTTCATGGCGCCGTCGAGCCGGTCCCTGCCCTCGGTTTTGCCCCGGTCGTCTATTTCCATCGCATCTGCCACAAGGGGAGGCTATCTGTGCGGTGCCGCGTTGCCGAGACCCGGGTAACCCCCGCCTTACACGTCTATCGTTTCAAGGAGGCGGCACCCCTCGGCACTCCCCCGGGCGCTCCCCCGGCGCCCCCGGACAGAAGGTGACCATGGAAGGCATCCTCGCGCTCGTCGTCGTGTCACTCCTCGCCACGTTCTGCGTGCGATGGGTCGCGGTGCGGCTCCGCCTGCCCATGCCCACCAGGGTCGCGGTGCTCACCGTGTTCGTCCTGGTGGTGCTGACGATGTACGGCAATTACCTGCGCACTTGAGTGCACGTTCAACGAATTGGTGCCCGGTCGCCCGAACCAACCACCCCGACAGCGAGTCATAACTGGCGAAACCGGCTTCACGCCCGTTCGCCGTCCCTGCCCGGACGAGAGCGGTACCCCGTCCGATGAGCCGGTCCGAAACAAGGGAGTGCACCAGTGCCGCTGCCGCATCCCGCGACCGCTATCCAGGGGACCGGCGGCGCGATCGCCCCGCATCTGCGGCGGCTGCTGGAGTTCGTCGAGCCCGACCAGAACGACATCTGCCTGGACGTGGCGCGCGGCCACGGCCCGATGCCCGCCGCGCTCGGCCCGCAGGTGCGCCACCTGACCGCCGTGGACGCGATGCCCGCGCCCGCCGACCCCGCGCCGGGTACGTCGCGGCGGATGGCGACGGTCGAGTTCGGCACTGGACCGGTCCGCATCACCGACGGCGACTCACCGCCGCCCGCCACCCGCGCCGCGGCCACCACCCGCGAGGACCTGCGGCCCCGCACGATCGACCCCGACCGTCCGACGATCAAGGCGGATGCCACCGCGCTGCCGTACAGGGACAACACGTTCTCCCTGGTCACGGCCCGGTTCTCGCTCTACAACCTGGGCGATCCCGATCATGTGCTGCGGGAGCTGCTGCGGGTGTGCCGCCCCGGCGGCCGGGTGGTCATCGCCGATCTGGTCCGCGGGAACCTCGCCGGGCCCGACCGGGACCGCATCGAGCGGCTCCGCGACCCGGACCATCCCGGCACCCCGTCCATCGCCCGGCTCACCGAGATGATCACTTCGGCGGGCGGGAGCATCCGCCGCCTGGACGTCTTCACCGTGGAGCGCCCGGTCGAGCCGTGGCTCGCGGGGGCGTGCGACGACGCGACCGCCGACCGGATCCGCACGGCCCTCGTCGACGAGGTGGACGGCGGCCCGAAGACCGGCGCGAAACCCCGCATCATCGGCGGCGAGCTGTGGTTCACCCAGTCGTGGGCGCACGTCGCCGCCGAACCGATCCCCTGACCCGTCAAGGCACCAGGACGGCGGCGCCGGTGAAGCGGTCGGCGGCCAGGTCGGCGAGGGCGCGGTCGGCGTCGTCCAGCGCGTATTCGCGGGTCGTGACGGCGACGTCCAGGCGGGCGGCCAGCGTCAGGAACTCCTCGCCGTCCGCGCGGGTGTTCGCCGTCACCGACCGGACCTGGCGCTCCTGGAACAGGTGCCGCTGGTAGTCCAGGGACGGGACGTCGCTCAGATGGATGCCCGCGATGGCGCACGTCCCGCCGCGGTCGAGGCGTTCCAGCGCGGCCGGGACCAGCTCCCCGGCGGGCGCGAAGATGATCGCCGAGTCGAGCGGGGCGGGCGCGGCGTCGAACGAGTCGCCCGCCCAGGACGCGCCGAGCTCGCGGGCCAGCTCGCGGGCGGCCGGGCTGCGGGTGAAGACGTGCACGTCGGCGCCCTCCGCGATGGCGATCTGCGCGGCCAGATGCGCGGACCCGCCGAACCCCCAGATGCCGAGCCGCCCGCCCGGCGGGACGCCGGCGCGGCGCAGCGCCCGGTAGCCGATGATGCCCGCGCACAGCAGCGGCGCGGCGCGGACGTCGTCCAGCTCGGGTGGCAGCGCGTAGGCGTAGGCGTCGACGGCCAGAGCGTAGTCGGCGTATCCGCCGTGCGCGTCCCAGCCGGTGTAGACCGACGACGGGCACAGGTTCTCGGCGCCGCGGCGGCAGAACCGGCAGGCGCCGCACGTCCCGCGCAGCCAGGCCACGCCGACGCGGTCTCCCACCGCGTGCAGCGCACCGGCGCCCGCCGCGACGACCTCTCCGACGATCTCGTGGCCCGGTGTCACGCCGGACAGGTGGACGGGCAGATCGCCTTCGGCGACGTGCAGGTCCGTCCGGCAGACGCCGCAGGCCAGGACCCGCACCAGCAGCTCGCCCGGGCCGGGGGACGGCACGTCGCGGTCGGTGCGCCGCAGGGGACGCGCCGCGATCGGGGCAGGGCTCTCGACCGCCCAGGCGCGCATGAGGTCAGGGGGTCAGCGGGAGCTCGAACCAGACGGCCTTGCCGTCGGACGTCGGCCGGGCGCCCCAGCGGGTCGCGAGCTGGTCGACCAGGTAGAGGCCGCGGCCGCCCTCGTCGGTCTCACCGGCGCTGCGGATGCGCGGCAGCCGCATGTCGGAGTCGAACACCTCGACCCAGATCGCGTCGGCGCCGCGGCGCAGCCGGAGCCGGAACTCCTTGGTCGGCGGTTCGCGGCGGCCGAGGTCGGCGCCGAGGTTCCAGTCGTCCTCGTCGAACGCCCCGCCGTCGAACGAGTTCCCGTCGTACGGGCCGGTCTCGAACGGGTCGCCGTCGAGCGTGCCCGTGCCGAAGTCGGTGTTGAACTGGACGGCCGGCGGCGCGCCGAGCGGCTCCCCGCCGCGCCCCGGCTGCCCGGCCGGAACCGGGACGACCATCTCGCGGCGCGGCGCCGGGGTGGCGGTGGCGTGCAGGACGACGTTCGTCACGACCTCGGACACGAGAAGGCAGGCGAGCTCGGACTGCTCGTCCAGCATCCCCCAGGACGCGAACGCGTCGGCGGCCATCCGGCGGGCCTCCGACACCATGATCGGCTCGGCGGTGAAGGTGCGCTCCTCCACGGCCAGCTCGTCGCCCGCGGTGCGGATCACGACGATCGCGACGTCGTCGTCGATGTCGCCGGGGACGGCCTCGTAGGCGGCGTTCGCGATCGTCTCGACGCCGCTCCGCGCCACCTTCGCGACCGCCGCGCGGACCCGCTCCCGCGACTCCTCGCGGGTGTAGTAGTCGCCGTCGTCCTTGGGCCTGCGGTCGATGAGCCCGTCGGTGTAGAGGACGAGCGTGGAGCCGGGCTTCAGCTCCGTCGTCTCCTCGTTGAACAGGATCTCGCCGCCCATGCCGGGGGCGCGGAGGCCGAGCATGCCGCCCTGGCTCTCGAACGGCAGCTCGCCGACCTCGCCGTCCACGATCAGCATCGGCGGGTCGTGCCCGGCGTTGGCGAACTCCAGCACCCGCGACCACGCGTCGTACACGAAGTAGGTGCAGGACACGAGCGGCGGGCGGACGAGGTCGTCGCTGTTCCAGCCGGACCGCATCCGCTCGGGCCGCGTCATCGTGCGGACCCACTCGTCGAGCTTGCGGAGGATGTCGGCGGGCGGCTTGTCGTCCTGCGCGAAGGCGCGCAGCGCGGCGCGGAGCTGGCCCATCACGGCGGCGGCGCGGGCGCCGCGGCCTTCGACGTCGCCGATGACGAGGCCGACCCGGCCCGCCGACAGCGGGATCACGTCGTACCAGTCGCCGCCGACCTGGGTCTGTATGCCGTGCCCGTGCGCTTCGAGCGGGCGGGCGGGCTCGTACCGCCAGGCGATCTGGAGCCCGTCGAGCCGGGGCGGCCGGTCGCCGGGGAGCAGGTGCTTCTGGAACGCGAGCGCGGTGTCGCGCTCCTCCTCGAACAGCAGCGCGTTGTCGACGGCGAGCGCGACGCGGCTGGCGATGGCGCCGAGGAGGTCGCGGTCGAAGCCGTCGTAGTGCGGGTCGGGCCGCTTGGACAGGTTCGACAGCGCGAGGCTCATCACGCCGAGCAGTTCGCCGCGCACCAGCAGCGGCGCGGAGATCACGGAGGTGATGCCCATGGCGTCGCCGAGCCGCTGGGACGACTCGTTCGGCGCGGAGAACCGGTGCTGGAGCATGTCCTCGACGAGGACGGCGTCGCGGCGGCTCATCGCCTTCTCGCTGAAGTGCCCCGGCGGGTAGTGGACCGGATCGCCGACCTCCGCCCACGTGCCGGGCGGCGGCTCCCAGTTGCCCGCGTGCCGGGACACGCGCCGGTAGAGCCGGTCGCCGCTGTAGAGGTCGATGAAGCAGTGGTCGGCGAACTGCGGGACGAGCGTGTCGGCGACGCGGCGGAGCGTGCTCTCCAGCTCAAGGGACCCGGCGAGCCGCTCCCCGATCCGCTCCATCAGGCCGTAGCGGTCCTGCTCGCGCTGGTTGGAGCGCAGCGCCTCGCGCGCGAAGATCACGACACCGTCGACGGCGCCGGACGGGTGGCGCAGCGGCACGGCGTGCGCGCGCGTGTAGACGGTGGTGCCGTCGATGCGCAGGTTGCAGAACGTGCCCTCCCACACGCCGCCCTTGAGGACGTGCTTGGCCAGCTCTGTCGCCTGCTCGTGGTCTTCTTCGGCGATGCCCAGGGAGAGGATGGAGTGGCCGATGATCTCGTCGCCGCCGAACCCGAACAGCTGGCGCGCGAACGCGTTGCCGTAGATGACGTTGCTGAAGCGGTCGCAGACGATGACCGCCATCTCCATCTGGTTGAGGACGGTCTCGGGTGGCAGATGCGCCTCGTCAGGCGCTTCCCCCCAGTGGTTCATCTCCCCATCCCGATACCAGTAGCGAGCCCGCCGGTGATCGCATTCTCCCGGCACGGCCACCCGCCGCCCGGACCGGTGCCCACCGAATCGATGATCACCGGGCGTCGCGGCGCGGCTGCCGCATGTACCTCTTCCGTCGTATTGAACGACGAACACGCCGCCGGGATACGCCCGAAAGGCCCGCTGCTATGGAGATCTTCGGTATAAACCGTCGAGACGGCGCCCCGTTCCGGGCCCCGCGCGCCGGCCTGCACGCCCGCCCGTGCGCTCGCAAGCACCCCCGCAGCAAGCACGCCTATCGCGTCAGCGCCTGCTGACGAAGACGTGTTCGGCGATGTCGCGCGGCAGTTCCGTCGCGGGACTGTCGGCCTCGTCGTCACTGATCACCTGCACCCCGTCATCGGTCGCCCGAAGCGTCACCTCTCGTCCCGGTTGTATCCCTATTTGCTTGAGTCTAAGCATCAGGTCACTGTCGCTCTGCACCTGCTCGCTGATCCGCCGGATCACGGCGCCGGCGCCCCCGGGGCTGGCCACGGCGGTCATCACCGACAGCGGTGCGGAGTCGGCGTCGTCCCCGCGTCCGCCCAGCTCGTCAAGGCCGGGGATCGGGTTGCCGTGCGGGCAGGTGGTCGGGTTGTCGAGCAGGGAGACCAGGCGGCGCTCCACGTCCTCCGACATGACGTGCTCCCAGCGGCACGCCTCGATGTGGACGTCCTCCCAGGGCAGCCCGATCACGTTGACCAGCAGACATTCGGCGAGCCTGTGCTTGCGCATCACGCGGGTGGCGAGGCCGCGGCCGTTCTCGGTCAGTTCGAGATGCCGATCGCCCTCGACCCGCAGCAGGCCGTCGCGCTCCATCCGCGCGACCGTCTGGCTCACCGTCGGGCCGCTCTGCGAGAGCCGCTCCGCGATGCGCGCACGAAGAGGGATGATGCCCTCTTCTTCGAGCTCGAAAACCGTCCGGAGATACATCTCCGTGGTATCGATCAGGCCGTGTGAGGTCACAGCTCCCTCCAGTCTTATGTGCAGGAGTCTACTTGCTCCGACCTCGCGTCGCCGTGCCCAGCGAATATCCCCCGGAGGCCGGGTATGGGCAACGCAAGATGAACGCGAGAACTTCCCATGACGCCACCCCATTCCTACCGGACACCGCGGAGGGGCGGTCCGATCTCGGCGAACTGCGCCGGGCCGCGGCAGGGTGCCAAGGCTGCGGCCTTTACGAGAACGCCACGCAGACCGTCTTCGGCGAGGGCTCCCCGGGCGGACGGGTCATGTTCGTCGGCGAGCAGCCCGGCGACCAGGAGGACCGCAAGGGGCTCCCGTTCGTCGGCCCGGCCGGACGCATCCTGGACCGCGCGCTCGCGGAGGCGGGGATCGAGCGCGGCGACGTCTACGTCACCAACGCCGTCAAGCACTTCAAGTTCAAGCGACAGGAGGGCGGCGGGAAGCGGCGCATCCACGAGCCGCCGAGCGCGGCCGAGGTGCGCGCGTGCCGTCCCTGGCTGGACGCGGAGATGCGGCTCCTGGACCCGGACGTCGTGGTCGCCTTGGGCGCCACGGCGGGCAAGGCCCTGCTCGGCCCGTCGTTCCGCGTGACCAAGGAGCGCGGGCGGCTCCTCCCGCTCCCCGACTGGGAGGCGCAGGTCGTCGCGACGATCCATCCGTCCGCCGTGCTGCGCGCCGAGGACCGCGAGGGGATGTACGCCGGGTTCCTCGACGACCTCAAGGTGGCCGCGTCAGCGCTCGGTTGAGACGCCTTCCGCGGTGCGGGTGTCGTAGCGGAGCAGGGCCGGGACGGCGAACGCGGCCACGACCACCAGGACGGCGCAGGCCAGCCCGCCGCCCACCCAGGACGCGGTGGCCCCGGTGACGCTGGCGGTCGCGCCCGCGCGGACGTCCCCGAGCCGCGGCCCGCCCGCGACGACGACGGTGAAGACGCCCTGCAGCCGGCCGCGCATCTCGTCCGGCGCGTACGTCTGGAGCATCGACTGGCGGAAGACCGCCGACACCAGGTCGGCCGCCCCGCCGACGGCGAGCAGCGCCACGGCGAGCCACAGCCGTCCGGTCAGCCCGGCCGCGGCCACCGCGAGACCCCAGATCACGATGGACACGACGAGCGCGATGCCCTGCTTGCGGACGCGTCCGATCCAGCCGGACGACAGCCCGCCGACGAACGCGCCGATCGCCATCGCGGCGAACAGCCACCCGACCGCGCCCTCGCCGCCGAACCGCGTCTCGGCGACCTCGGGGAACAGGGCGCGCGGCATCGCGATCGCCATCGCGATGATGTCCACGACGAACGACATCATCAGCACCGGCTGCCCGGCGAGGTAGCGCAGGCCGTCGAACACCGACCGCAGGCCGGGCGTCCCGACGACGTCGCGGAGCGGCGGCATCGCGGGCAGGCGCAGCGCCGCGTACAGCGCGACCGTGAACAGCACGGCGTCCAGCGCGTACGCCGCCCCGTAGCCCCAGCGGGCGAGGATCACGCCAGCGAACAGCGGCCCGGCCAGCCCGCCGCCCATGAGGACCGTGTAGTTGAGCGTGTTGGCCGCAGGGACGAGCGGCGCGTCGATCAGCCGGGGGATGATCGCGCTTCGGGCGGGCGACGACACCGCGAACCCGATGGCCTGGACCGCCACCACCGTCATGATCAGCCAGAGGCTGTCGGCGCCCACCAGCGCCTGGAGGAGCAGCAGCAGCGTGGCGACCCAGGTGATGCAGGACGAGACGAACAGCAGCCTGCGCCGGTCCATGTGGTCGGCGACCGCGCCGCCCCACAGCCCGAACACGATCAGCGGGACGAGGTTGACGACGCCGAGCGCGCCGACCCAGAACGACGACCCGGTCATGTCGTACACCTGGACGGGCACGGCGACGGCGGTGACCTGGAACCCGACGAACGACACGCCCTGCCCGAGCCACAGCCGCCGGAACGCCGGATGTGCCAGCGGGCGGGTGTCGATCGCCAGGCTCCGCAGGCCGCCGCGCCTCTTCCCAGGCGGCTTCTTCTTGGAAGGCGCCACCGGTTCCTCGGGCTCGGCGTCCGCGTCGGCGTCGGTGCCCTGGGGAGTCTCGGAGCTGTCAGGAGTGTGGGTGGGGGTTGGCTGCTGTTCCGGGGTCACGGGGACAGTCTCTCCATCACCCACTCTCCCTGCTCGACCTCCCCCTGTTCGAGCGGGGTTGCCCGCCGGTAGCGGATCCGGTCGTGGAGGCGGTCGCGGCGGCCCTGCCAGAACTCGATCGACTCGGGGACGACGCGGAAGCCGCCCCAGAAGTCCGGCAGCGGGACGGCGTTCTCCGCCTGCGCGGGCGCGTCCGGCGGCTCCTCGGGCCAGCGTTCGGCCAGCTCGGCGAAGCGCCTTTCGAGGACGTCCCGTCCCGGGATGACGCCCGACTGGCGCTCGCTCGCCCAGGCGCCGAGACGCGAGCCGTGCGGGCGCGTCCGGAAGTAGGCGGCCGACTCCTCCCGCGACAGCTGTTCCACCGGGCCCGCGACGCGGACCTGCCGGTGCATGGCGTGCCAGGGGAACACGAGCGCCGCCCGCGGGTTCTCCGCCAGGTCGCGGCCCTTGTGCGAGGTCAGGTTCGTGAAGAAGCGGAAGCCGTGCGGCCCGTACCCCTTCAGCAGGACGGTCCGCGCGCTCGGCACCCCGTCCCCGGACGCCGTGGCCAGGACCATCGCGTTCGGCTCGGGCAGGCCGAAGGCGTGCACGTCGGCGAACCAGCCGGCGAACAGCGCGAGCGGATCGGCGGGGAGCGCCGACTCGGACAATTCGCCCCCCTCGTAGGATCTCCGGAGCCGGGCCGGATCGGGCGTTGGGGCATTCACAGGGTCAGAGCCTCTCACCTGGCTCTTGTGCAACTCGGACGACCCCTGGGTACTGGTCGGTAAAACCGACAGGGTTCAATGGCACGGCACCGCCTTATCAGCTGAACACTCTTCGTCCTCGGTCGGGCGGACAGGCCGCCCCTCGCGGACAGGCCGGACGAAGAATGTTCACTCGTGGAGACGAAAGGCAGGACGATCATGTCCGACTTCAAACCCGGTCTCGAGGGGGTCGTGGCCTTCGAGACCGAGATCGCCGAACCGGACAAGGAGGGCGGCGCCCTCCGCTACCGGGGCGTCGACATCGAGGAACTCGTCGGCCGCGTCTCCTTCGGCGACGCCTGGGGACTCCTCGTCGACGACAGCTTCGACCCGGGGCTGACTCCCGCGGAGCCGCACGTCCTGCCGGTCACGTCCGGCGACGTGCGGGTGGACGTGCAGAGCGCCCTCCCCACCCTGGCCCCCGCGTACGGGATGCGGCCGCTCCTGGACATCTCCGACGAGGAGGCCCGCGCCGACCTCGCCCGGGTCTCGGTGACGGCGCTGTCGTTCGTCGCCCAGTCGGCGCGCGGCATCGGCGTCCCGATGGTCCCGCAGGAGCGGATCAACGCCGCCGAGACGATCACCGAGCGGTTCATGGTCCGCTGGCGCGGTGAGCCCGATCCGAAGCACGTCAGGGCCATCGACGCGTACTGGGTCTCCGCCGCCGAGCACGGCATGAACGCCTCCACCTTCACCGCGCGGGTGATCGCCTCCACCGGCGCGGACGTCGCGGCCAGCATCTCCGGCGCGATCGGCGCGATGTCGGGCCCGCTGCACGGCGGCGCCCCGGCCCGCGTGCTGCCGATGATCGAGAAGGTGGAGCAGGTCGGCGACGCCCGCAAGGTCGTCACCGACATCCTCGACTCCGGCGAGCGGCTGATGGGCTTCGGCCACCGCGTCTACCGCGCCGAGGACCCGCGCGCCCGGGTGCTGCGCCGCACCGCCCGCGAGCTCGGCGCGCCGCGGTTCGAGGCCGCGAAGGCGCTGGAGGACGCCGCGCTGGACGTGCTGCGCGAGCGCCGTCCCGACCGTCCGATCGAGACGAACGTCGAGTTCTGGGCCGCGGTCATCCTCGACTTCGCCGAGGTCCCGACCGCGATGATGCCCGCCATGTTCACCTGCGGCCGCACGGCGGGATGGGCCGCGCACATCATGGAGCAGAAGCGCACCGGCCGCCTCGTCCGGCCGAGCGCCCGGTACACCGGCCCGGGAACGCGCTCCATCGGCGACGTCGCCGGGGCCGCCGAGGTCCTCAAGCGCCACGTCGGCTGACCTTCCGTCCCTTCGTCCTCCCGTCCCCTCGACCAGACTTGGAGGCCCCCGGATCCAGCGGCGGATCCGGGGGCCTCGCTCATCGCGGCCATCGCGCCTAGCGCGGCGGGACGGCGGGCGGCGGATCCGCGGGCGGGCAGTCCGCCTTGCCCTGCGGGCCGGTGATGAGGCGGCCGCAGAGCTGCGTGACCTGCGTCTTCCCGTCCGGGGTGATCCTCGCGAGGATCACCGGCTTGTCGAGCACCTGGTGGCCGGTGGAGCGCGGGCCGAAGCGGATGACGCCGCTGGCGCCGTTGCGCAGGACGTCGTCGGCCGGGTCGTCCAGCGCCGCGAACACCGAGCCCGCCGACGGCGGCGCCTTCTCCCGCCAGTACACGGTGCGCGCCACGGTCGCCACGAGCGTGGCCGCGTCGTAGGCGACGGCGGCGCGGGTGATCGACGGCCGCTGGACCGAGTCGCCGTCCTGGACGGTCATCTCCCGGACGAAGGGGTCGTAGTCGGAGTAGAAGGTCTGCGGCGACTGCTCGCCGACCCACCGCCGGTCCCACGCCTCGCGCGCCGCCAGCGGCGTGAAGTAGAGCTCGAAGGTGCCCTTGCGGCCCAGCTCCGCGGCGTTGTCGCTGACGTACTTGGCGATCTCGTCGTCCGTCAGGACGAGCCGGGGTTCGGGGCAGGACAGTTCCAGGACGTTGGCGAACGAGCGGAACTCGTCCGACCGCCCGGCGTAGTAGAACATGTCGGGCCTGGTCCGGCACGCCTCCCGGACGGCCTTGTTCAGGTCCCCCGGGTTCCGGTAGGGGCGCATGTGCGTCACGCCGGGACGGAACGCCTTCTGGAACTCGACGGCGAGGTCCTTGCTGTACAGGTCGTCGGGGTCGCCGTCGTAGATGACGACCGCCTCGTCCACCTTCTTCCCGCCGACGTGGCCGTTGCGGGCCCAGTACGCGGCGTGCTTCGCGGTCCGGGCGTTCGGCGACGCCAGCCGGAAGTAGTACGGCGAGTAGCCCGCGTCGCCGTCGAGCAGGGCCGTCCTGCCGTAGCTGTTGGCGGTGCTGACCAGCGGCAGCGCCGACTTGGCCAGCAGCCTGATCGCCTCCTGGGTCTGCGTGCGGCTCTGCTCGAAGCCGATCACGGCGACGATGCTGCGGTCCTCCAGCGCCCGCTCGCGGATCTGCCCGGCGACGTGCTCGGCGTAGCGGAACCTGGCGCCCGCGTTGGCGATCAGCACCCGGAGCCGCAGGTCCTCGCCCTCGGCGGCGTCGTTGAACCGCTTCTGCGCGATCGCCAGGCCGATCAGCTCGCCCTGGACGCCCGCGAGCAGCTCGATCCGCCGGTTCTTGATCGACGGGTCGGCGGTCACCGGGCCGATGTAGACGACCGTCGCGTACGGCTTGCCGGACTCCTTGACCTGGTCGTTCTGCGACTCGATCTCGCCGAGCACCTCGCTGAGCCGGCCGTCGTTGTTCTTGCCGCCGGAGTTCTCGCCGAAGGAGAACGACCCGTCGGTGATGCCGACGCATTCGCCGTTCTCCATCCGCCGGATGTCGACCGGCGAGCAGTACATCCGCGCCTGCACCGCGATCACGGCGATGGACGCCGCCGCGACCGCGACCATCGCGATCCACGGCAGCGCCGGATGCGCGAACCGGGGGCGGCGCCGCACCGGCCGGACGGGCGGCAGGTCGCCGCCCGGGTCGCGGGTGATGTCGACGCGCAGCTCCCGGCGGGAGCCGAGCGCGCCGATGCGCCGCTGCTCGCGGGCGTACCGGTCCCAGAGGCCGCGCGCGGCGACGACGCTCTGCGGGTCGCCCGCCGACATGTCGACGCGGACGGCCTGCGCGATCCGGTCGACGAGCTTGCGGCCCCCGGGCGCGGGCGGGTCCGCTTCGGCGGGCGCGTCCGGGTCGACGCCCGCGACGACGACGAGCGGGTCGAAGCAGGGCAGCCGGCCCGCCTGCCCGTCGGCGCGGACCCGCTCGACCAGCTCCACGAACGCCACCCCGGGATGCCCGGCCGACAGCCGCTCGAAGATGAGCACCGGGTAGCGGACCCGCGCCCACGCGGCCCGCCGGTAGTCGCGCCGGTAGCAGCGGCGCAGGTCTTCCAGGAACGCGGCGACCAGCAGGAGGTCGAGCTGCTCGCCGTGGCCGTCCGGCTCGACGGGACGCGGATCGAACACGCCCAGCGCGAAGCCGAGGAACCCGGTGGAGTCGCGGTCGACATAGGGCTGCTTGAGGAACCAGCCGAACTGGCGGACCCCGTACCAGCCGCGCGTCCGTGCCACGATCTGGACGGTCACGAACGCCACCCCGACGATCGCGGCGAACACGGCCGCCGCGAGGTCGAGGGCCGCGGCCGTCCCGGCGCTGATCAGCGCGACGAGGGCGATCCCGATCGGGGCGATCTGCTCCAGGAACGTCAGGTACGTCGCGGGGCGGCCGCGCGGCGCCTCCAGGTCGCGCAGGACGTCCCGGCCGCGCCTGCGGATGACCTTGTTCAGCTCGCGGCGGCGCGCGTTCTCGTTGTCCCCGACCGGCGGATGCGTCAGCCGCCGCACGAGCTGGTGGTTCTCCCGCTCGGCGGGCGCGGCGCCGCGCGGCGCCGCGCGGTCCCCCGCCAGCCGGATCTCCCGCAGGTCCCGCAGCCACAGCGCCATCTCCAGCAGCGGGAACCGCAGCGCGGGCTCACCCCTGGCGTGGCTGCTCGGCTGCGACAGCTCCCGCTTGGCCTCCCGCAGGACGCCCGCGACGTCGGTGGCGGGCGTCTCGGCGGCGATGTGCGAGACCGGGGCGCGCTCGTCCTCGCACCGGGACTTCAGCATCTCCGCGACCTGGGAGGTGGCGCGGCCGGGGCCGAGGAGGAGGAGCAGCGGTCTCAGCCGCGCGCGCCATCGCGGCCGTTCCCGTAGCCGTTCGAACAGGTCGAGCACCCCGCGCAGCCGATCCTCGGTCGGGAGCCGGTCGCCGTCGCCCGCCATGGGTCATGCCTCACTTCCGTCCCTGTGGCGCTCCCCGGTTCGGTTCTCCCCACCGCCCCTTATCGGCTTTGGACGCGGCGGAGCGTGAAAAGGATCGAAAATTCCCGATCGTCACGCGTCCGTGCAGGAAACTCGGCGACTTTGCCATCATTGGCCCATGGGTGAAGACCGCGACGAGCCGCTGGAAGGCGACATCGGCCCGGCGGCCGCGCCCGCGTCGCGTCCAGAACCTTCGGCGGGTACCGCTTCGGACACCGCTTCGCCGGACGCGGCGGAGGAATTGCGGCGGTATGAGGCGGAGCGCGAGGAGCGGCGCCGCCGCACCAACGCGGTCTCGGGACGGATCGCCGCCGTCCTCGCCGCGCTCATCCTGGCGTTCCTCGTTTACGACTCCGTCACCACGGCCGTAGAGGCCCATGGCAGAGGCGACGACTGGATCTACCCGCCCGCGGTGATCGCCACGCTTTGCGCGATCGCGCTGGTGACCCTGGTTGCCTGGGCCGTCCGCCGGGTGAAGTAGCCTCTGGTGAGTGACCGAAAGCGCGAACCCAGCCATTGACATTCCCGCCGATCTGAGGCCCGCGGACGGCCGCTTCGGATGCGGTCCGTCGAAGGTCCGCCCGGAGCAGCTCGCGGCGCTCGCCGACTCGGGCTCGACCTACATGGGCACCTCGCACCGGCAGAAGCCGGTGAAGTCCCTCGTCGGGCGCGTCCGGGAGGGCCTCGGCGAGCTGTTCTCGCTGCCCGAGGGGTACGAGGTCCTGCTCGGCAACGGCGGCACCACCGCGTTCTGGGACGCGGCCGCGTTCGGGCTCGTCCGGCAGCGGTCGCAGCACCTGACGTTCGGCGAGTTCTCCAGCAAGTTCGCCAAGGTCACCACGAGCGCGCCCTGGCTGGGCGACCCGACCGTCATCTCCGCCCCGCCCGGGACGCACCCGGAAGCGTCGGCCGAGGAGGACGTGGACGCCTACGCCCTCACCCACAACGAGACCTCGACCGGCGTCGCGATGGAGATCCGGCGCCCGGCGGGCACGATCGCGCGCGACGGGCTCGTCCTCGTCGACGCCACGTCCGGCGCGGGCGGCCTGCCCGTGGACGTGACGCAGACCGACGTCTACTACTTCGCGCCGCAGAAATGCTTCGCCGCGGACGGCGGCCTCTGGGTGGCGCTCGCGTCCCCGGCAGCGCTGGAGCGGATCGACGAGATCGCCGCGTCCGACCGGTACGTCCCCGAGTTCTTCAACCTGAAGACGGCCCGCGACAACTCCGCCAAGGACCAGACCTACAACACCCCTGCCGTCGCGACGCTGCTGCTTCTCGCCGAGCAGATCGAGTGGATGAACGGCCAGGGCGGGCTGGCGTGGACGACGTCCCGCACGTCCGACTCGTCCCAGCGGCTCTACACGTGGGCGGAGAAGACGTCGTACACGACGCCGTTCGTCGTGGACCCGGCGCAGCGCTCGCAGGTGGTCGGGACGATCGACTTCAACGACGACGTGGACGCGGCGGCCGTCGCCAAGATCCTGCGCGCCAACGGCATCGTGGACACCGAGCCGTACCGCAAGCTCGGCCGCAACCAGCTCCGCATCGGGATGTTCCCGGCGATCGACCCGTCCGACGTCGAGGCGCTGACCGCCTGCGTCGACTACGTCGTCGAGCGCCTCTAGCCGTCTTCCGCCGGCCGTCCGGCTCTCGGAGGCGCCGCGCCCCTGAGAGTCGGTTCAGGCGACGGACAGCAGGCCGCCGGTGCCGCCGAGCGGTTCCGCCACGCGGTGGCGCAGGCCGGCGCGGTCGCATTCCTCGTCAGCGCGGGTGAAGCCCGTCCAGACGCGGGGGTCCATGTCGGTGCCGCGCGCCGTCGGGAGGAAGGTCGCCGTCGCGAGCACCTCGGGCAGGTCGCGGCGGCCGGGACGGCGCTCCATGCCGATCTTCAGGTAGGTGCCCTCGCGGAGCATGACCACGGTCGCGAACTCCACGCGCGTGTGCAGCTCGGCCTCCCGGAACCAGCGCGGGTTGGACGCCCAGTAGATGTTCTGCTCGGTGTCCACGGCAACGGTCAGCGGGCTGAGCGCGGCGCGGGCCAGATGCACCTCGGTCGGGCGGTCGCGGTGGACCCAGACCAGCGCGGCCCGTCCGACCAGGGCCTCCAGGACGCCCGTCACGCCGGACGGATCGTCGCTGCCCGCGAGGAGCTGGAAGATCGGTTCGCTGTCGGTCGTCCCGGACGCGGGCGGCAGCGCGAACCGCGACCGCAGGGCGGCGGCGTCGACGTCGCCGTTGTGGGTGGCGACGATGCCGGCGGACAGGCCGCCCGCCGCGGCCGTCCCGGGGACGACCATCGGGCTGGCGTTGCCGGCCTCGGCCGGCGAGCCCTGCGTCGCCCAGCGGGTGTGCCCGAGGGCGACCGGCGCGCGGTCGAGCTCGGGGAGGAACTCGGGCCGCCAGATCCCCGAGAAGCGGCCGCGCCCCTTGACGACACGGCAGCCCACCACGCTACCGGCGGCGGTCTCGGACCCGCCGCCGGGACAGCCCCCGAGGCCCGGCCAGCCGCCGAGCAGCGCCAGCCCCGCCGAGTCCGTGCCGCGCTCCTCCGCGAGCGCGCCCAGCGTGACGAACACGTCCGAGGCGGGCCCCGGGTCGTCGGCGAACGGCGAGCGCACCATCCCGAACAATCCGCACATGCCAGATGAGATGCAGATCATGGGCGGACGGTTCGAGTCGCTCATGGCGCCGAATAGGCTCGGAGCGTGAACCGCGCGCCCCGCTGGCTGCTTCCCACCGTGCTGACCGCGCTCGTCCTGGCCGTGGTCCTCGGTGCGCTGCTGAACTGACGCGGGCCGTATGATCGTCGGGGCGCGGAACGGGGATGATCCAGGCATGTCACTGAGCCGCGTCGCCCGCGCCGGTGCCGCCGTCACCCTCGCCGGGACGTCGGCCTGCGTTCTCGCGCCCGCCGCGTCCGCGTCGGGGGCCGCCTGGGGCGAGCAGATCGCCTTCACGATCGAGGACCCGCGGATCAACGAGTCCAGCGGGCTCGCGGCCAGCGCGCGGCACCCCGGCATCGTCTACACGCACAACGACTCGGGCGGCGTCCCGAAGGTCTACGCGCTGGACGCGGGCGGGCGCGTCCGGGCCGTGCTGACGCTCGCCGGGGCGGGCGCCCGCGACTGGGAGGGCATGGCGCTCGGCAGGGACGAGCGCGGCCGTCCGGCGATCTTCGTGGCGGACATCGGCGACAATCTCGGCGGCGCGTGGCCGTACGTGACGGTGTACCGGATCAGGGAGCCGTCCGAGATCAGGAGCCAGACGCTGCGGGCCACCAGCTTCAGGATCAAGTACGCGGACGGGCCGCGCAACGCCGAGACCTTCATGATCAACCCGCGGACGAACCGGGTCTACATCGCGAGCAAGCTGTTCGGCGGCAAGGTGTACGAGGGCCCGGCGAAGCTCCGCGGCAGCGGATACAACGTGATGCGCAAGGTCGCGGACGCGCCCGCCATGGCCACCGACGGCGCCTTCTCCCCCGATGGGCGCACCTGTGTCATCCGGTCCTACTTCGGTGCGCGTCTCTATTCCGTAGGCCCGGACGGCCGTCCGGGCAAGTCGATCAGATCGCTGGGCATCCCGATGCAGTCGCAGGGCGAATCACTGACCTACACGGCGGACGGCAGGTCCCTTCTCCTGGGGTCCGAGGGCGAGAACCAGCCGGTCTACCGGCTGCCGCTGCCGGACGAGGCGCTGCCGTCACCGTCCGGCGGGAAGGCCCCGAAGAACGCGGGGTCGGGCGGCGACGCCGAGGGCGTCGCCGGTGACACCCGGAACACCAGGGTGGGGCTGCTCCTCGCGCTCGCCATCGCGGCGGCCGTCGGCTACGGGCTGCTGCGCGGGCGCGGAGGCTCGTCGGGAGGCCGATGAGAAGGGGTTGGCAGGCGGGGCGGAAAGCCGCACCTGACCGGCACGATGGAAGTCGGTTTCGGACGGCGACGGGATCCTGGAAGGAGGCGACGGGCCCGCAAGGACCCGTGTGAGGATGCGGACTGTGGAGCATGAGCTCGTGGGCCTGGCGGGGCCCGGCGGCCGGTGGCGTCCCGTCGCCGCCGGGCCGTTCGCCCTGCTCGCGGTGGTGCTGGCGCTGCTGCCGATCCGTCCGGTGTGGCTGTGGGCCGCGCTGATCGGCGTCGTCGCCGCGATCCCGTGGCTGCTCGGCGCGGCCCCGGAGGCGCGGCGGCGCCGCCCGCGGCCGTACTGGCGGCTGTCGGCGGCCGGGCTGGAGAAGATCGGGCCGGGCGGGCTGAGCTTGGTCTCCTACGAGCGGTCCCGGATCGACGCGCTGGCCATCACGACCGGCGACGGGATCCTGACCGTGTTCCACCGGTTCGGCCGTACCGCGGTGGGCGGGATGACCTCGATGGGCCTGGAGCCGCTCACGGTCTTCGTGACGGCGAGGCGCCTCGGCATCCCCATGCACGTGCTGGACGGCGAGGCCACCGACCTCCTCGACCCCGCGCTCGACGACGCCCTGCGCATCCCGACGCTGGACGAGGACGTCCCAGGCGGCGGCCCGCTGCCCCGCGACCACGCGGCGGAGAAGCGGCTGCTCGACCAGGAGGCGGCCCTTCTCGCCGCCGCGCACGAACCGTCCTCGACCGAACCCGACGAAGGCTCCGGCCAGGGCCCCGGCGAGGGCAAGGCGGGCAAGGGGGGCAAGGCGCCGGGCGGCAAGGAGCAGCGGCTTGACACGCCCGAGCCGCTGCCGAGCCGCCGCCGCGTCGTGCTGCTCGGCGGGCTCACCGCCCTGCTCGGCACCGTCATGATCGTCCGGATCGCGGTGGACGGCACCGGCGAGTTCGGCGCCCGGCTCGCGGCCGGCTGCTGGGCGCTCGCCGCGATCGCGGGCGTCCTCATGGCGCGCCGCCGGCTGCTGCGGGCCGCGCAGGTCCGCTGGACGATCAACGCGGAGCGGCTGCGGGTGCGGGCCCGTCCCGGCCGCCGCCGCGAGGTGCTGGACCTGCGGGCCCGGGACGTCGCCGCGGTCGTCGTCGGCCCCGGCCTGCGGCTCGACCCGGTGAGCGGCGAGCCGCGCCGCGCCGACCTCGCCGCGCTCGCGTTCGGGCACCGCCTCGAACTCGTCGCCCGGCTGCCCGCGCACGGCCTGGACGGCTTCCAGCTCGCGCACGCCCTCGACGACCACGGCTACCGGGTGATCACGCCGGGCGCGCGGGCGCCGCGCCGCCCGCAGTACGGCCTGGAGGGGCTGCCCGAGATCTTCGCGCAGGTCCCCGGCGGGCGGCTGGTCGTCGCGGACGGCGGGCTCGGCTGGGCGGACGCCGCCGGCGACATCGTGCTGAAGATGCCCGAGGACCGCATCGGCGGCATCGAGCTGCTGACCATCGCCGGGCACGCCTGGGTCCGGCTCTACGACACCGACGGCGACGAGTTCTTCGCCGCGCCGCTGTCGGCGCTGCGGATCTCCCGCACCGACCTGCGGGACGCGGCCCGCCGCGCCGGGCTGCCGGTCAACGACGCCGAGTACGACGCCTACCTCAGCGCCGCGTTCCACTCCGCGGTCACCACACTGACCGACTCCGAACCGGCCACCGCGTCCGTGTCCTCGCAGAACACCGGCGGGGAGACGGCCGCGGCCCAGACCCAGCAGCCGGGCCCGCTGGACGAGCACGACCTCACGTTCGCCGTCTCCGCGCCGCCCGACCCCACGACCGCGCCGGGAACGCTTCTGGACGCGACCCGCCGCTCCCGCATCGGGACGTACGGGATGAGCGTCCTGCTCTGCGAGGCCGTGGCGCTGCTGGGCGCGGTGTGGCTCGGGCCCGAGCTCGGCGGGTTCAACGCGACGGCGTCCTGGTCGGTGCCCGCGGGGCTGGTCATCGGCCTCGTCGGCTACTGGCTGTACGACCGGAACCGTCCGCAGCTGCGGGTGTCGTCCGCGGGGCTCGCGGTCGTCACCCGGCGCGGCAAGGTCGAGTGGGACCTCGGCCGCGACCGCGTCGGCGGCGTCGGCATCGACGAGGCGACCGAGCGGATGCCGCGGCTGGTGGTGTGGAGCCCGTCCGGGCGGGTGCTGCGGCAGGTGACGTTCCCGCCCGACCTGGACGACCTGCGCCGCGCCTGCGAGCGCTACGGCCTGCCCTGGGGGCCGCCCGACGCCGACCGTCCCGCGCCCCCGCCGCCCGAGCTCTGACGCAGCGACCACGTCTTCAGCGACTCGTACGTCAGCTGGCTGTAGTCCTTGCCGGGCAGGTGGCTGCGCATCAGCTGGACGGAACCGGCCGTCCACGCCGCCCCGGCGAACGCCGACAGCGACTCCATGAGCGGGCGCACGTCCACCGGGCTTCTGGACCGCGCCAACGTGAGATGGGGGCGGAAACCGCGGTGCTTGTCCGGCAGCGTCCCGACGCGGCGGCCTGCGGCCGTGGTGGACGCGGCGAGGCGCGCCACCCCGCGGCGGTCGCCGTACAGGCCCGTCCACAGGACGCGGGCGTGCGTGCCGCTGCCGGGGAAGGCCCCCGCGCCCGCCAGCGACAGCGACATCCGCTCGTGCCGGCCGACCGCGCGCTCCAGCCTGGGGAGCAGCCGGTCGAGGGTGCGGTCGTCCACCTCGCCGAGGAACGTCAGCGTGACGTGGAGCAGTTCGCGCCGCACCCATCTCAGCTCGGGCACCGCGTCACGGTGCGGCAGGACGGCTTCCTCCAGCTCGTCCAGAATGTCCGGTGGCGGCACGAGCGCCACGAAAAGCCTCATGGGAGCGTCCGTAGGGCCACCACGCCAGCATTTCAGCAGATGGCACCCCTTGTCACGCCGTCACGCGCAACCACCGGAACCGGATGCGGCGGCCGGGGCGGGGCGCCGCCGGATCCGGTCGAGCGCGGGCCGGATCGCCCCGTCCTCGCCCCGCGCGCCCCGCGCCGCCACCACCCCGACGGCGAACGCGGCGACGACGGAGATCAGCCCGCCGCCGACGAGGCCCGTCCGGGCGCCGAAGTTCTCCGAGAGCCAGCCGATCGCGGGCGCGCCCAGCGGGTTCGTCCCGAGGAACACGAACATGTAGAGGCCCATCACGCGCCCGCGCATCTCCGGCGCGACGCTGAGCTGCATGGTCGCGTTCGCCGCCGTCATGATCGTCATCATCGCGACGCCGGTCGGGACGAGCAGCGCCAGGAACGTCCAGTACGTCGGCATCAGGCCGGTGGCGACCTCCAGCACGCCGAACACCAGGCCCACCGCGACCAGGAACCGCAGCCGCGGCTTGGCGACCCGCCGCGCGGCCAGCAGCGCGCCGCTGAGCGCGCCGAGCGCCAGCATGCTGGACGCGAGCCCGAACGCGGACGCGTCGGTGTTGAAGACCTCCTTGGCGACGAGCGCGACCGTGGTGGCGAAGTTCATGCCGAACATGGCGAGGAACCCGATGAGGATCAGGACCAGCATCAGGTCGCGGCGACCGCGGACGTAGCGCAGGCCCTCGCGGAGCTGCCCCTTGGCGCGCTTGACGGGGTCGGCGGGGTGCAGCTCGTCCGCCCGCATCGCGTAGAGGCCGAACAGGACGGCGCCGAACGACGCCGCGTTCACCAGGAACACCGGCCCCGTGCCGATCAGCGCGATCAGCACGCCGGCGACGGCGGGGCCGAGCAGCCGGGCACCGTTGAACGAGGCGCTGTTCAGCGCGATCGCGTTCGGCAGATCGCGCCGCCCCACCATCTCGACCACGAACGACTGCCGGGTGGGGTTGTCGACGACGGTCGCGAGCCCGAGCCCGAAGGCGAGCACGTACACGTGCCACACCTGCGCGGCGCCGGTCACCGCGAGCAGGCCCAGGATGAGCGCGAGCACGCCCATGGAGACCTGCGTGAGGATCAGGACCCGCCGCTTGGGATACCGGTCCGCGATGACTCCGCCCCAGAGACCGAACAGCAGCATCGGCAGGAACTGCAGGCCGGTGGTGATGCCGAGCGCGGTGCCGCTGCCGTGAGCCAGCTCAAGGACGAGCCAGTCCTGCGCGATGCGCTGCATCCACGTCCCGGTGTTGGAAACGACCTGCCCCGCCGCGAAAAGCCGATAGTTCCGATTCCGCAGCGACCGGAACATGGCTCCCGTGCGCGGCTCGTCCCCCTCGTCCAGCCCCTCGGGCTCGCCGGTCTCGCGGTGTTGATCGGGGGCGCGGGGTTCGTCGGGGTCGTCGAGCTCGCCGGTCTCGCGGGGCTCGTCATCGTCCGCCTGCCCGGCCGCCGGGAGCGCGGCGCTCTTCTGCGGCGACGGCTCGGCGTCGGCGGACTCGGGGGTGTGCGGGGA
>NZ_SMJX01000602.1 GCF_004348535.1 Actinomadura sp. KC216 | reverse complement strand
GGATGGGGGGAACGGGCGGCATCGGCGGCATCGGGGGCGTGGGCATCGGCGGCGGCGTGCAGGTCGGCCACCGGGAGGGCCCTGCGGGGCGCGGCCGGGGCGGCGGGTGCGGCAGGTCGATCTCGACGTTGACGCACAGGCTGACGCGCGGCTTCGGGATCGGGATCGGCGGCGGCTGGGCGGCGAGCGCGCAGCACGGGAAGGCGAGCCCGGCCGCGGCGGCGGCGGACAGGACCGGCAGGACGAGGGAGCGGCGGCGCATGGTCATCCGCCCTTCGCGATGCGCTGCAGGTCGTCGTGCAGGCTCGTGAACGCCTCCGGGCCGACGGCCAGGGCCCCGGTGAACACGTGCGAGATGTCGATGGTCAGGTACGTCCCGGCGGCGAGGAGCGAGGCCATCAGGCACAGCGGGACCAGCGTCATCCCGCGCGGCCTGGCGCCGGACAGGAACGGCAGCAGGGTGACGGCGATGCCGGTCAGGACGGTGATGACGAGCAGCCCGGCGGGCGGGGAGGTCTTGGCGTCCATGGCGCGCTGGCGGCGGGCCGAGGAGACCTCGCCCAGGTGCTGCAGGACGGTGTTGCGGGCGTCCTTCAGCTCGTCGTCGTCGCCGGCCTTGACGGCGATGACGTCGCGGCGCAGGCGCTCCAGATCCGTCCAGCCGCGGTGGGTGAGGCGCCCGTGCCTCATCTGGCCCCACTCGGGGCCGCGGACGAGGTCGACGTAGTCGCGCAGCCGCTGCTGGACGTGCCGCGCGTCGTCCGGCCGCAGCCGCGACGCCGCCCAGTACGCCTCGGCGATCGCCTGGCTCTCGGTGTAGGTGTTGGAGCGCGCGGAGTCCGCCGACGTCCACGGGACGACGACGGCGATCGCGAACGCGAGCAGGAACAGCGCGGACAGCATCGCGCCGGTGTGGGCGGTGGTGGGGCCGTCGGGGTCGGCGTCGTCGACGCCGCGCGTCCGCCGCACCAGCCGGCTCGCCGCGATCACCACGCCGATGGCGCAGGCCGCGGCCGCAATATAGACGATCATGGCTCTCCCGGGGGCTGGATCTGCCATTACCTGGGGTGATTGTAGATTTACGGTCGGTCGCCGCGCCCGGGATTCGGCGCGGGCCTCACCCGGCGGTGAGGTGACCGCCCGGCCAGGGAAGGTGGACCTGTGCGGCGAAGTGAGACCGGAGAGCACCGGTGGTGGTTCTTGTGAAATACGGTGTTCATGCCGGAAAATCTTCCGCAGGGATCTCGAATTGAAGGACGATTGACGGAACAGGCCCGGCAGGGGCAGGCCGTGCGAGGGGAGTCGGCGATGGCGCCGCAGGGAAAGCTGGACCTCGACCCGGAGGTGGTGCGCACCGCCCGGCGGCTCGCCGCCCGGGCCGCCGACCCGATCATCCGGATGGCCCGCTCCCACACGACCGTCTCCGTCGAGCGGGCCCTGCTCCGCCTCGCCGGGCTCACCGGCGCCGACGACCAGGGCCGCCCGTGGGCCAACCACCTCGCCGACGCCGTCCGCGACCAGGTCGGCCTGGAGCACGGCGTGGCCCTCCCGGTGTGGGACGCGCTGCTGACCGGCCCGCACGGCGCCCTCGGCGACCTCGCCCGCGCCGCCGCCCGGGGGAGCGTGTCGTTCCGGCTGCCCGCCGGGACCGACGCCGACCACGCCCGCAAGGCCGCCGCCGAGGCCGCCCGCGCCGGGATCGGCCGCATCGACCGCCGCCGCGCCGAACGCGACGCGCTGCTGCGCGAGCTGCCCACCCCCGACGCCGCCGACC
>NZ_SMJX01000601.1 GCF_004348535.1 Actinomadura sp. KC216 | reverse complement strand
CTCTACGCCCTCCTCCAAGCCGCCCTGGACGCCCAATCCGTCCACGACGGCGCCCCCCGCACCGGCCCCGCTCCCGGCCACGGCCGCGGCCGCGCCGGCACCGCACCCCAGCGCGACCTCGCCTCCGCCATCGCCGCCCTCGACCGCGGCCAGACCCGCCGCGGCCTCCGCGTCGTCATCTCCGACTTCCTCGCCCCCGACGGCACCCACGACGGCGCGCACCACGACACCGGGCACGACCGGCCCGACTGGGAACGGCCCCTGCGCCGCCTCACCGCCCGCCACCAGGTCCTCGCCATCGAGATCATCGACCCCCGCGAACTCGACCTCCCCGACGTCGGACTCGTCGAGATGACCGACCCCGAAACCGGCACCGTCCACGAGATCGTCCTCAACCGCCGCGTCCGCGAACGCTACGCCGCGGCCGCCGCCGCGCAACGCGACCACACCCGCGCCGCCCTCCGCCGCTGCGGCGCCCACCACCTCGTCCTGCGCACCGACCGCGACTGGATCGCCGACATCGCCCGCTTCGCCCTCCGCCAGCGCCGCGCCGCAGGCCGGCTAGTCACCACCGCGGGAGTGCGCCCATGACCTTCCTGTCACCCGAACGCCTCTGGCTCCTCGGCGTCCTGCCCGCCCTGGCAGCCGTCTACGTCCTGCTGCAACTGCGCCGCGGACAGCACGCCGTCCGCTTCACCAACCTCGCCCTGCTCTCCCAGATCGCCCCGCGCCGCCCCGGCTGGCGCCGCCACGTCGCCGCCACCCTCTTCCTCATCATGATCGCCCTCATGATGATCGGGTTCGCGCGGCCCGCCGACTCCGTCAAGGTCCCCCGCGACCGCGCCACCATCCTCGTCGCCATCGACGTCTCCCTGTCCATGATGGCCAGGGACGTCCCGCCCAGCCGCTTCGACGCCGCCAAATCCGCCGCCAAGAAGTTCATCGACGACCTCCCCCCGCGCTTCAACGTCGGCGTCGTCGCCTTCGCCGGCAGCGCCAACCTCATCGCCGCGCCCACCGCCGACCGCGACGCCGCCGTCGCCTCCATCGACCAGCTCGTCCTCGCCAAACGCACCGCCATCGGCGAGGCCGTCTTCACCAGCCTCCAGGCCGTCCGGTCCTTCGACGCCGAGGCCAGCCAGGACCCGCCGCCCGCCCACATCGTCCTGCTGTCCGACGGGGACAACACCACCGGACGCTCCGTCCAGGAGGCCATCGACGCCAGCCGCGCCGCCAACGTCCCCGTCTCCACCATCGCCTTCGGCACCCCCTACGGCACCGTCGACATCGAAGGCGAGACCACCAGCGTCTCGGTCAACAAAGAGACCCTGCGCGCCCTCGCCGACAGCACCAAAGGCAAGGCCTACGAGGCCGAAGACTCCGGCGAGCTCCGCGACGTCTACGCCAACATCGGCACCAGCCTCGGCTTCCGGACCGAGCACCGCGACGTCGCCGCCCGCTACACCGGCATCGCGCTGCTGTTCGCGCTCGCCGCCGGCGGCGCCTCCCTCGCCTGGTTCTCGCGCCTGCCCTGACCGCTGATACGGTTCGCCGACGTGGGGGAACACTACTTCGCCGAACGGCCGGGCACCGAGAGCCGCCGCCGCACCGTCGACCTCGTCCTGCCCGACCTGCACCTGCGCCTGGACACCGACAGCGGCGTGTTCTCCCCCGACCGCGTCGACCCCGGCACCCGCGTGCTGCTGGAGACCGTCCCCCCACCACCCCAGGACGGCGACCTGCTCGACCTAGGCTGCGGCTACGGCCCCATCGCCCTCACC
>NZ_SMJX01000600.1 GCF_004348535.1 Actinomadura sp. KC216 | reverse complement strand
CCCCCGCACGACACGAACACCGAATGGGCAGGTTACGGAAGCCCTCCAGATAGGTAGGGTCTCAGTAGGTCGTCGGCTCTTCGTGAGGAGGTGACGGGGCGTGGCCGCTCGTGACGATGCAGGGGCGCGAAAGGCGCAGCACGAAAAAGAGGTCAGGGACCTCCAAACGCAGATCTCCTTCCTGGAGGAAGAGATCTCCGTGCTGCGCCGCAAACTCGCGGAATCCCCGCGCCAAGTACGTGTGCTGGAAGAACGCCTCCATGAGGCACAGGCCAACCTGGCCGCCGTAACCGGTCAGAACGAGCGTCTCGTAGCGACCCTCAAGGAGGCTCGCGAGCAGATCGTGGCGCTCAAGGAGGAGGTCGACAGGCTCGCACAACCACCATCCGGATTCGGCGTCTTCCTCGAAGCCCGCGACGATGGAACGATCGACATCTTCACCGGCGGACGCAAACTCCGCGTCAACGTCAGCCCCGCCGTCGACGTCGACGAACTCCAGCGCGGCCAAGAGGTCATGCTCAACGAGGCCCTCAACGTCGTCGAAGCGCTCAAGTTCGAAGAGCAAGGCGAAGTCGTCATGCTCAAAGAACTCTTCGACGACGGCGAACGCGCCCTCGTCATCGCCCACGCCGACGAAGAACGCGTGGTCAAACTCGCCGAACCACTCCGCGGAGTCCCCCTCCGCGCCGGCGACTCCCTCATGCTCGAACCCCGCTCCGGATACGCCTACGAGAAGATCCACAAGGCGGAGGTCGAAGAGCTCGTCCTCGAAGAGGTCCCCGACATCTCCTACAACGAGATCGGCGGACTCGGCTCCCAGATCGAAATGATCCGCGACGCCATCGAGCTCCCCTACCTGCACGCCGACCTCTTCCGCGAACACCAGCTCAGGCCCCCCAAGGGCGTCCTGCTCTACGGCCCCCCCGGATGCGGCAAGACCCTCATCGCCAAGGCCGTCGCCAACTCCCTCGCCAAACAGGTCGCCGAAAAGACCGGCCAGGAAGGCAAGAGCTTCTTCCTCAACATCAAGGGCCCCGAACTCCTCAACAAATACGTCGGCGAAACCGAACGGCACATCCGGCTCGTCTTCCAGCGCGCCCGCGAAAAGGCATCCGCCGGAACCCCCGTCATCGTCTTCTTCGACGAGATGGACTCCATCTTCCGCACCCGCGGCTCCGGAGTCTCCTCCGACGTCGAGAACACCATCGTCCCCCAGCTCCTCAGCGAGATCGACGGCGTCGAAGGACTCGAGAACGTCATCGTCATCGGCGCGTCCAACCGCGAGGACATGATCGACCCCGCGATCCTGCGCCCCGGCCGCCTCGACGTCAAGATCAAGATCGAACGGCCCGACGCCGAAGCAGCCAAGGACATCTTCTCCAAGTACATCCTCGACGGACTCCCGCTCCACCCCGACGACGTCAAGGAACACGCCGGCTCCAACGAAGCCACCGTCGAAGCCATGATCCAGCGCACCGTCGAACGCATGTACGCCGAAACCGAGGAGAACCGCTTCCTCGAAGTCACCTACGCCAACGGCGACAAGGAAGTCCTCTACTTCAAGGACTTCAACTCAGGCGCCATGATCCAGAACATCGTCGACCGCGCCAAGAAAATGGCCATCAAACAATTCCTCGACACCGGCCAAAAAGGACTGCGCGTCAACCACCTCCTCGCCGCCTGCGTCGACGAATTCAGCGAGAACGAAGACCTCCCCAACACCACCAACCCCGACGACTGGGCCCGCATCTCCGGCAAGAAGGGCGAACGGATCGTCTACATC
>NZ_SMJX01000599.1 GCF_004348535.1 Actinomadura sp. KC216 | reverse complement strand
GGCCTGGGGTTCGGGGGTTTGGGCCTGGCGTTCGGGGCCTTGGGCCCGGCGTTCCGCCTTCTGACTGAAACTGCCGTATTCGGGCGAACGCTTCGCGAACGCCCCGCTTCCTAACGTCGCTCCTATCGAGCACGTATCCAAGGGGGAGCCCCATGAGCACGGCAACAGAACAAACCTCGTACGACGAACTCGCCGGCGTCCTGCACGGCGACCTGATCAGACCCGGGGATCCCGGGTACGACACCGCCCGCGCCGTCTACAACGCGATGATCGACAGGCGTCCGGCCGCCATCGCCCGCTGCCGGGACGTCGTCGACGTCATCTCCTGCGTCCGGTTCGGCCGCGCGAACGGCGTCGAGCTCGCCATCAGGGGCGGCGGGCACAACGCCGGCGGACTCGGGGTGTGGGACGGCGCGCTGGTCATCGACCTGTCACTGCTGCGCGGCACCACGGTGGACCCCGCCGCGCGTACCGTCCGCGTCGACGCCGGATGCACCTGGCAGGACGTCGACCACGCGACCGTCGGATTCGGTATGGCCACGCCGTCCGGCTTCCTCGCGTCCACCGGCGTCGGGGGGCTGACGCTGGGCGGCGGGATCGGTTACCTGTCCCGCCGGTTCGGCCTTACCGTCGACAACCTGATCTCCGCCGACGTCGTTCTGGCCGACGGGACGTTCGTGAAGGCGAGCGAGACGTCCCACAGCGACCTGTTCTGGGCGCTGCGCGGCGGCGGCGGCAACTACGGCGTCGTCACCTCGTTCACTTTCCGCTGCCACGACATCGGTGAGCGCGGCACCATCATCGGCGGCCCGGTGCTGTACGACCTCGCCGACACCGCCGACGTGATGCGCTGGTACCGGGAACTGCTGCCCTCGCTGCCGGAGGAGCTGAGCGGCTGGCTCGGGATCATGACCGTCCCTCCGGCGCCGCCGTTCCCCGAGCCGCTCTGGGGCCGCAAGGTCTGCGGGATCGTCTGGTGCTACACCGGACCGCACGACAAGGCCGACGAGGTGCTCGAACCGGTCAAGACGTTCGGGGCGCCGCTGCTGGAGGGCCTGCACGAGATGCCGTTCAACGTCCTGCAGAGCGCGTTCGACGGCCTCTACCCGGCCGGTCTGCAGTGGTACTGGAAGGCGGACTTCTTCAACGAGATATCCGACACCGCCATCGATATCCACTGCAAGTACGGCGAACAATTGCCGACCGGCCACTCCACCATGCACCTCTATCCCATCGACGGGGCCGCCGCCCGCGTCCCCGCCGACGCCACCGCCTTCGCCTACCGCGACGGCGGCTGGGCCGGGGTCATCGTCGGCGTCGACCCTGACCCGGCCAATTCCGTCCTCATCACGAAATGGGCCCAGGACTATTGGGAGGCACTGCACCCCACGTCCGCCGGAGGCGCCTATATCAACTTCATGATGAGCGAGGGGCAGGAGCGTGTCCGGGCGTCCTATCGTGGCAACTACGCCCGCCTGGTCGCCATTAAGAATCACTACGACCCGGAGAACATTTTCCACATCAACCAGAACATCCGACCTACTCCATAGCCGCCACGGGCCCACCTTGAGTCACCCCGGGGTGGGCCCGTTGGCCATGGGCTGGCGGGCTGCCGTTCCATTTTCTGGGTTTTGGGTTCTGTTGTTGTGGTTCTAATGTTCTAGGTTCGGGGTGAGGTGGCGCTGCGTACGGGGCCGCCCCTCCAAAGTCAAGGGCGCTTCGCGTCGCTTCGCGATGGGACTCCGTCCCACCCTTGACTTCGGAGCCTCTACGGCCCCTAGGCGCAGCTTACGT
>NZ_SMJX01000598.1 GCF_004348535.1 Actinomadura sp. KC216 | reverse complement strand
CCTTCAGACGCTGACCTGAACCCCACTTCGGACAGACGGGCGCTGCATCGAGCAGTTCTCTCGCCTTCTGAATTGCCGGGCGGCCCTCGCCGACACCTCCACAACTCCGATGCGCCGCTGACGAGGTAGCCCTTTGAGTGCGGGCGGCGTGCGGGCTTTGGCTTTCAGATCGCGGTTGACGCTCCTCGCCGCGCTTTCCAGGGCGAAGAAGCGTTTGCCTCTGACCGGCTTCTTCCCGGCCACGGCGCGTTCGGCATTGGTGATCTGCTGGTCGATCCCGCGCACAGTGGGTGAGACCTGGGTGGGCCCGGTACTGGCAGTAGATGAGGGTGTCCTGTCGTATTCGACCGTGTCGAATAAGGCGCCGGGACCGGGCGCCAGGTGCCCGGTGTGTGGACGACCATGGGTTGTCTTCTATCTGGGATGCTTTGTCGCTCAGCTTGCTGTTCATGGCTCTGGCGCTCGTCGGTGGGGAGACGGTCCGCCCGGTGGCGGCTTGACTCCGGAGGGACGCCCTCTGCAGTGAGGATGAGGCCGACCGGTGGCACCGCCCAGAAGCTGGTTTCCTGTCACGAAGGTCTGCTCGCTGCCTGTGTCCGTCCGGTGGACATCCCGTAGGGTCCCTTTGATATGGGAGTTTTCAGGCCGAACATCGGCAAGCTTGCTCGACGGCGTGATGTCCCTGCACTATGTGCGGCGCTGACACATGAAAAGCCGCGGGTTCGGGCGGCGGCGGCCCAGGCGATTGGGCGGCTGGGTGATCTGTCCGCACTCGACGACGTTCTCCAGTCCCTCCGCCACGAGGTGGTCCTGCTGGCGGAAGGTCCGCGACAATCGAGATCTGACAAGGTACTGCGTGAACTGTGTACCGCCACTGTGGCCCTGGCTGACCATAGGGCCCTGCTCACCTTGATCGAACTACTCGACCGCCACGGCTCTTACCACCAGCTGTACCACCTGAGATTCGCATTCCGGAACCTGCTTCGTGTGCCGGGGGAGTTGCCCGACGGCGTGCTGTCGGCGCTGATGGATTCGTTCCGACTGGTTGACGAGGAGGAATTCAGCCTTCCCATTCATGTCGTCGAGGGTCTGGAAGAAATCGGTGATCCTGCGGTAACGGCTCTCGTGGAGCTGGCCGAGAGCCGGGACTGCTCAGCCGCCCAGCGCAGGGAGGCCGAGAGGATTCTGCAGGGGATGGCCCGGCGGGACGCTGAGCGCACTGACGGTCGGTTGTCTGAGGAGAGCGCAGCAGAGATCGATCGGGTACTGGACGCCAGGCAATCGCGTGCGCAGGCCAAACTGGACACAGACCTGGCTGCCGTCCGCCAGCGACTGGCCGCCGACCTTCCTTTTCCCGTTGCTGCGGTCGCATTGTTGGACGAGCTGTGTGCTGACGGCAGCGACCCCCTGTCACCGTCGATCAAGGGCCTGGTCCGAGCCATCGGTGCGCAGGCGAGCGCCGAAGGAGGCGAGTCCCTGATGCGGGAGATACACGGAGGCTTCACGGCTCGTCGGCCGTGGATGGCTCGCCATCTGGAGAAGGCCTGGGACGGCATCGGACGCTGGCAGGGTTAGGACTGGCACCGACCTGTTCAGTGGACCGGCAGGGTGATGCCGCCGTGCCTGGTCTCGGTGAAGCTCAGCTTCGTCAAAAGACCGGCGGGGCGCCTCCACGCATAGAGATCACGTCACCCGACTGACCAACGCGGGACCCATCCGCCACCATCGCCCGCCTCCCACAGCGATCGTCGCAGACCTGAGAACTGCTCCGGTAGCGGGAGCGCACAGTGCGCTCCCGCTGCTCGGGGCGCGCTAGGCAGAGGGTGGGTCGCGGGGC
>NZ_SMJX01000597.1 GCF_004348535.1 Actinomadura sp. KC216 | reverse complement strand
GTCGTGCTCGAACCACACGACTTTTCCCGGTTCGGCGCGGTGCGTCCCCCAGCGGGTGGACAGGTGGGCGACGAGCTGGAGCCCGCGGCCCGTCTCGTCGGTGGCCTCGGCGTGCCGGAGCCGGGGCAGGTCGGCGCCGTCGTCGTACACCTCGCAGAGCAGCGTCCTGCCCTTGATCAGGCGGAGCCCGATGGCGCCGGCGCCGTGCAGGAGCGCGTTGGTGACCAGCTCGCTGACCAGCAGCTGGACGGTGTCGGTGAGCGGTTCGAGGGCCCATTCGGCGAGCTTTCCGGCGACCTCGCCGCGCACCCACGGGACGGTGCCCGGGTCCGGGTCGAGCTCCCACGCGGCGACGTCCTCCTTGGGGATGCCGTCGAACCCGACCGCCACGATGGCGACGTCGTCGGCGGGCGTGGCGGCGCCGAGGGTGTCGAGGAGGGTGTCGCAGGTGAGGTCGAGGTCGGGGGTGGCGTCGGCGAGCCGGCCGCGCAGCTCCTCCAGCCCGTGGTCGATGTCGTGGCCGCGGCGCTCCAGCAGGCCGTCGGTGCACAGGACGAGCTGCGACCCGTCTTCCACCTGGACCTCCATCGCCTCGAACGGCTCGCCGCCGACCCCGATCGGCACCCCCGGCGGGACGGGCAGCACGCGGCTGTCGCCGAACGGCGACACCAGCACCGGCGGGACGTGCCCGGCGTTGGCGAACGTGCACCGCCGCTCGACCGGGTCGTACACCGCGTACAGGCAGGTGGCGAGGTAGTCCTCGCCGAGCCGGCGGGCGAGGCCGTCGAGCTGGCGCAGCAGCCGCGCGGGCCGCATGTCCTCGGCCGCGAGGGTGCGGACGGCGGTGCGGAGCTGCCCCATGATCGCCGCGGAGGTGAGGCCGTGGCCCATCACGTCGCCGACGACGATGCCGAGCCGGCAGCCGGGCAGCGGGATGGCGTCGAACCAGTCGCCGCCGACCTTCGCGGCCTGCTCGGCGGGGCGGTAGCGGTACCGGACGCGCGCGCCCGCGACGTCGGGCGGGTCGTCGGGCAGCATGCTGCGCTGCAGCTCCTCGGCGACCTGGACCTCGCGCCGGTACAGCCGCCCGTTGTCGATGCACAGCGCGGCGCGGCGGCCCAGCTCGTCGATCATGGCGAGGCAGAGCTCGCCGAACGGCTCGCGGTCGGGCTTGCGCAGCAGCTTGAACGTGCCGAGGACGCGGCCGCGGGCGATCAGCGGGACGATCAGCAGCGCCCGGCCGGTGAGCAGCGCCCGCAGCCCGTCCTGGTCGCCGAACGCGGCGGCGATGTCGGCCGCCTGCCCGGGGCCGACGCGGGGGATGTGGACGGGCCGTCCGGTCCGCATGGCCTGGACGAACGGCGTGCGGGGCGACAGGAGCAGCGGTTCGCCCTCGGGGGCGGCCCCTTCCCAGCGTCCCGGCTCGTCGTTGTGGACGACCGCGACGCGGCGCATCTGGGTGGTCTCGTCGATCTCGTCGGCCGGTGGCGCCGAGTCGGCGACGACGCCTTCGAGCAGTTCGACCGCGGCGAAGTCGGCGAGGCGCGGCACGAGCACCTCGGCGAGCGTCCGTGCGGCCTGCAAATGGTCGAGCGAGCTGCCGATCTGCTGTCCGGCCTCGCCTAGGTAGGTCAGGGGTTCCCTCACGGCCATCGTCTCCAATCCCTTCTCAGGGTGCGGACTCGGGTCGGGGGGCGGATACGGTGCATCCGGGCGTGAACTGAGCGGCGAGCGGGCTGCTCGGGGCGGCTGTTCCGGTCGGAGCGGCGACCGGTCTGCATGGGGCGGTCGTCCTGAGCGGGGCGGCTCATCGGTCCCGGGCGGCGGGCTCGCGCCGGGCGGGCGCCCGGCCCGGTGCGGCCCGGGCGGCGGGTCGGCCCGGCTGGGC
>NZ_SMJX01000596.1 GCF_004348535.1 Actinomadura sp. KC216 | reverse complement strand
CCCCCTGACCCCCTGAACCGCTGAACCGCTGCGGCGGTTCTTGTCAGTGCGGGGAGAAGAGCCAGGGGTTGCGTAGGTCGTAGAAGGTGGGTTCGTCTATGTAGTGGGACATCTCGTTGTCCCGCCACGCCTTGAGGTCGGGCGGCATTGGCCTGCGCTCGCCCTCTCGCGCGTCCTCCTCGGTGGTGAAGTAGACCGCGATGGTGCAGCCGCCGTCCGGGTGGACGATGAACAGCCCGCCGATGGTGTCCGGACGCGCCTCGGCCATGGCCCGTCCTTCCTCCACCGTCCAGAACGGGCGCAGCGCCTCCCGGTCGCGGACGCGCGTCTGGATCAGCTGGACGAACTCGGCCGAGTCCGAACCGCCCGCCCCGAACGGCTCGATGTCGGTGCAGTCGTGGACGGTGGGCGCGCCGTCCAGCAGCGCGGACGTGGACTCCCACCACTCGCGCTGCGCCCGCCGCTTCTCGTTGCGGTGCGCCGCGCGGGGCGACTTGAAGCGCTCCAGCCAGATGAACTCGCCGTCGTCGGTGAGTCCTGCGGTCGTGCCCAGCCATCCGCGGGATCCGGGTGCCAGCTCCCGATTCCAGCGGACGACGGCGTCGCGCAGCCCGGCGGGATCCCGCGCCCTTCCCTGCACGAGCCGAACGTGCATCCTGCCCTGGAATGGCATCCCCGCTCCCGCACGTACATCTGCGCTGGTCAGGCCGGACGTCGCCGTAGGGCACTCCTACCCTGAGTAGCATCGTCCTCACATTGCGACATGTGCGTGCATGACCCGCTCGATAGACGCGGTTCGCAAGGGGGGAGGTGCAAAACAGGGCATTTCACTAGGATGCCCCCGTGCACGAAGATCAGGGTGTCCCGGACGACGGCGTGCTGACCGCGCCCCTCCGGTCGGCGGGTGACGGTCCGGCCGGCGGGTCGGCTGACGAGCTGGCCGGCGGGCCGGCAGACATACTGGCGGGCATGCCGCTCGGCGGGCCGGTCACCGGGGGCGAGGCCGCGGCCGCCGCCGGGACCAGGGTCGATCCGGGGCCCGTCCGGGCGTTCGGCACCGAGGTCGAGCGTCTCGCCGAGCTGGTCCGGCACCTCAACGCGGCGGCGTCCACCCTGGGTGAACGCCTGGACGGCGAGGTGCGCAGCGCACTCGGCAGCGCGGAGGCGGCGCTGGCCGAGGCGAGCGGCGCGCGGGCGGAGGCCGCCGCGGCCGACGACCGGACGCGTCAGGCCGAAGCGCGCGCCGAGGCGGCGCTGAAGGAGGCCGCCGACGCGAAGGAAGAGCTGGAGAAGGTCACGGCGGCGGCGCAGACCAGCGTCTTGGCGGCGCAGGAGAGCGAGGCCAACGCGTGGAAGGAGGCCGGTGCGGCGCAGCAGGCCCGCGCCACCTCCGCCAACGAGGCCGCGCACGCCGACGGGCTCCGCAAGCGCGCCGAGGCGGCGTGGAGCACCGAGCACCAGGCCCGCACGGACGCCGAACGGGAACGCGACGACCTGTCCGTCCGGCTGACCACCGAGCAGACCGCGCTCGCCACCGCCCGGACGGAACTGGCGAACATGCGCGCCGATCTGGCGGACGCGCGCGACAAGCTGGAGGCCGCCACCGAGACCGAGCGGCAGCTGCGCGCCGAGTTGGCCGCCGCGAAGGGCGAGATCGCGGGGCTGACCGTCGAGCGCGACTCCGTCGTCGCGCGCGCCACCGAGCTGGCCACGCGCGCCGACCGCGCCGAGAGCCGCGCCGAGGCCGCCGAGATCCGGGCGGAGCGGGCCGAGCAGCGCGCGGACACCGCCGAGATCCGCATCGACCGCGACGCCACCGCCGCCCGCGCCCTCCAGGACACCCTGCGCGCGGCGCTCGACCTCCCGTCCATGGAGGAGCTGCCGGAGGGGCCCGGGGTGCGGG
>NZ_SMJX01000595.1 GCF_004348535.1 Actinomadura sp. KC216 | reverse complement strand
GCGCACAGCCCCGCGAACGCCTCCGCGCTCACCTCCACGCACACCCCCGCGATCCCCCTGCGCTCGGCCCGAGGAAAGGATCTACCGCCGTGGAAACCTTCACCGCCGCCGTCCCCGACGAGGGCCTGCTCGCCTTCGTGCGCGGCCCGTCCCTGGACGCCAAGACCCGCACCCGGATCACCGAGGCCGTCCCGGAGGAGTTCTTCACCTACCCCGGCGGGCTCACCGCCCGCGACCACCAGGCGCTCACCTACGAGCGGCTCCGGCGGGCGGGCCTGGCCGCCCCGCCCGCGGCCGAGCTGCTGGACGACCCGCCGGCGCTGTGCGCGCTGCTGGAGCGCGCCGCGATCGCCGACCCGGCGCTGTTCCACGTCATGCTGCTGCACTACACCCTCGCGCTCGGCCCGATCCTGCGGTTCGGCACCGCGCAGCTCAACCAGGAGGCAGACCCCGCCGAGCGGGGGGTGCGGGACGCGCACGACGCGCTCGCCTCCATGGACTCCTTCGGGACGCTGCTGATGACCGAGGTGGGCCGCAGCAACAGCCACCTGTCGCCGCGCACCATCGCCCGCCACGACCCCGCGTCGGGCGGGTTCGTGCTCAGCACCCCGGACGTGCGGGCCGCCAAGTTCCCCACCAGCACCGCGCACCCGCACGTCCCCAAGACCGCCGCCGTCTACGCCACCCTCGTGCACGACGGCGCCGAACGCGGCGTGTTCGTGTTCGTCGTCCCGCTGCGCGGACCCGACGGCGCGGTCGCGCCCGGGGCTCGTGTCGTGGAAGCGCCGGAGACGACCGGGCTCCAGGTCGACTACGCCGCCGTCCTCCTGGACGACCTGCACGTGCCCTACGGCGCGTGGCTGCGCGACGGCGCGTCCATCCACCCCGACGGCACCTTCCACGACCCCGCCGGGTCGGCGGCGGCGCGGCTGACCCGCTCGATGGGCATCGCCCCCGCGGTGTGGCGGGCGGTGATCTCCGCGTCCGCGGCGATCACCCGCGCGTCGGCGGGCACGCTGCTGGCGCACTCGGCCGGCCGGACCACCCTCGGGCGGCTGGCGCCGCGCCGCGCGCTGACCGACTACCGCAACCAGCAGGAGGCGGTGCTCGGCGCGCTGGCCGCCGGGTACGCGCTCACCGCCGTCGCGCGGCACGTCACGACCGCCCGCACCGCCGCCGACGCGCCCGGCGGCGGCACGGCGGGCGGCCCGGAGACGGCGTGGGCGCCGTGGTCGGCGGTCGACCGGGACCTGGCGCTGCTGAAGGCCGCCGCGACCGTCCAGGCGCAGGAGACGGTGTCGGCGTGCCGGGTGCACAGCGGCGCGCCCGGGTTCGCCGCCGTCGAGCGCCTCAACGCCTACCGGGGCCTGGCGCACGCCTACATGAACGCCGGCGGCGACAACGAGCTGATCCTCTACGACACCGCCCGCGCGATGGCCGACCTGGACCGCTACACCCCGCCCGACCCGGGCGCGGGCCCGCCCGACGGCGGCGACCTGCACTCCCCGCGGGTGTGGCTGTTCCTGGCCCGCGACGCCGAGCGGCGGATGCGCGACCGGCTCGCCGCCCGGATCGCCTCCGCCCGCGACGGCGGCGCCGACCCGTTCACCGCGTGGAACGGCAACCTGGCCCTGGCGGCGCGGACCGCCGCCGCCTGCGCCGACCGGATCGTCCTGGAGGTCATCGCCGCGGCGGCCGCGTCCGGGCCGGGGGAGCTCGCGCCCGTGCTGGGCCTGCACGCCCTGAACCTGCTGGAGCGCCGCGCCGCCGACCTGCTCAACGAGGGCGCCGTGCCGCCGGGGTTCCTGGACGAGGTGTGGGCGGCGCGGCGGCGGGCCTGCGACGAGCTGGCCCCCCGCGCGGGCGCGCTGGCCGCCGCGTTCGAGCTGCCCGCCCCGCTCACCGCCCCGGCCGCGTTC
>NZ_SMJX01000005.1 GCF_004348535.1 Actinomadura sp. KC216 | reverse complement strand
GGGGCGGCCCGCGCGCGGCAGGATCGACGTCCACCATCACGCCGTCCCTCCGAAGATGCGGCAATGGCTGGTCGACCTGGGGATGATCCCGCCGACGGGCGGCCCCAACTGGGCCCAGTGGTCGCTCAAGGAGACCCTCCGGACCATGGACGCCAACGGCATCGCGGTAGGGATGGCGTCCGCGCCCGCCCCCGCCGAGGTGTTCCAGGACCGCAAGATCGCCGTCTCGGGCGTCCAGGTGTGCAACGAGTCGCTGGCCGAGCTGGTGCGCGACAACCCCACCCGGTTCGGCTTCTTCGCCAACGTCGCGATGCTGCGCCCGGACCTCGCCCTTCGGCAGACCGCGCACGCGCTGGACGAGCTGGGCGCGGACGGCGTCCTCCTCAACACCTCCGCCGACGGCCGCTACCTCGGCGACCCGATGTTCGACCCGCTGTTCGCCGAGTTGAACCGGCGCCGCGCGGTCGTGTTCACCCACCCGGTCGCGCCGAAGGGCATCGTCGAGGTGCCGAACGTCGGCGACTGGCTCGGCGACTTCCTGCTCGACACCACCCGCACCGCGCTCAGCCTCATCGCCGCCGGGACGCTGGAGCGCTACCCGCACGTGTCGATCATCCTGTCCCACGGCGGCGGGATGCTGCCGTACATGGCCGGACGCGCCGAGCGCTGGGGCCGCGAGGACGACGGGCCCGACCCGGCCAAGATCCGTCCCGCGCTGCGCCGCTTCCACTACGACACGGCGCTGCCGACGTCGCCGTACGCCACACCGTCCCTGCTCGGCGCGGTCGGCGCGGACCGCGTGCTGTTCGGCACCGACTGGCCCGCCAATTCGGCCCGGGAGGTCGGCATCAACACCGCTGAATTCGACCGCGACCCGGGCCTGAACGGACGCGCGCACCGAGCCGTCATCCGGGACAACGCGCTGCGCCTGTTCCCGCGCCTGGCCGCCCGCATCCGCGGCTGAGCCGGCGGAGGCCGATGGCCGCCCGGTTGCCGATCGGCAGCCGGGCGGCGGCCGGCCGGCGGCCGGGGCACGGCCGGGCGACGGCTGAATGTCGCCCGCGTGGCGGTTTGGCGCCATTCCCAGGTCGGAGGCATTTCAGGACCGACTGAAATTTCAGTTACGGCTTGAAATCTGGTTGTTGACACCTCATCGAAGTACGTTGCTGCCACGCGCCGCCTTTGTCACGAAGGCCATCCCAGCCTGTTCGCGTGATCGAGGCGGCTGCCCCCCGCCAACCCCCGAGATGCCGCTTACGCCTACAGGCGAACGGCGGCGAAAGGTGGACCAGAGTGAACCGTGGATCGCACCTCAAACGCGTGGTACCCCCACTTTTGAGTGCCGCGGCGCTGATCACGCTCCCCGCGCTCGGAGCCGTCCCCGCGACGGCCCAGACCGCCCCCGCCCCCGCGGACTACGTCAAGCTCGCACACATCCCGGAGACGGAACTGGCCAACAAGGTGCAGGGCCGGCTCGGCTCCCAGCACGCGGGCTCCTACCTCGACAGCGCCGGAAACCTGGTCGTCAACGTGACCAACGCCGCCGCCGCCGAGCAGGTCAAGGCCGCGGGCGCCAAGCCCCGCATCGTCAAGTACGGCATCCAGCCGCTGACGGCCGCCAAGAACACCCTCGACCAATACGCGGGCACGCCCGCCGCCACCGGCCTGACCTGGGGCCTCGACGTCATGACGAACTCCGTCATCGTCACCGTCCCGAAGGCCGACAACGACGCCGCCACCAAGGCGTTCCTGAAGCGCGCCAAGGCCATCAGCAAGGCCGTCCGGATCCAGCGCGTGGACGGGTCGCCGCAGCTGGCGCTCGGCCCCGGCGACGCGATCCACACCAGCGGCTCGCGCTGCTCGGTGTCGGCGATCGGCACCGCCAGTGGCACCGAGTACGTCATGACCGCCGGGCACTGCACCGCCATCGGCGCCACCTGGACCTCGGGTGGCCAGACGGTCGGCACCCGGCAGCTCAGCAGCTTCCCGGGCAACGACTACGGGACGCTCCGCAGCGCCGGACAGGTGCAGCTGACGAACGCCAACCTCACCCAGGTCGGGCGTCCGGCGGTCGGCACCCCGATCCAGAAGAAGGGCTCCACCACGGGCACGACTTCCGGGTCGATCCGCGGCTACGACCGTACGGTCAACTACCAGCAGGGCGCGGTCCGCGAGCTCATCGCGACCTCCGCGTGCGCCCAGCCCGGTGACAGCGGCGGCTCGCTCCAGGGCGGCAACATCGCCATCGCCATCACTTCCGGCATCAGCAGCCAGAACTGCAACGCCGGTGGATTCGAGTCCTTCTTCCAGCCGCTGGACGAGGCACTCCAGGCCCAGGGCGCGACCCTGAAGGCGGGCTGAAGCGCCGCCTCACCCTGAAGTGAGCTGAACTCTCTCCGCTCATGTGGGGCTCCCGGTCCGCCGGGGGCCCCACATCTGTTTCCGCCCGCCTCACCCGCTCGCCCTACCCGCCGGTTCGCGCCCGCCTCACTCGCCGGAGCCGAAGATGGGGCGGTTCCCCGGCCCGGCCTCGTCGTCGGGGACGCCCATGTTCTGGCAGGCGGTCAGGCGCCATCGCCCGTCCTCCTTCGCCATGACCCACAGCGGGGTGCCCACGTCCCGCCCGTCCGGAGTCTGGTAGAGCTGGCGCACCTTGACGGCGGCGACGTCGGGGCGGATGAACAGCACGTGCTCCAGCTCGAACGTCACCGTCGTGCCCTTCATCCCGCCGGGGAGCACCTGCCGTGTGAACGCCGCGATCTCTTCGAGGCCGTAGAGGCGCTTGCCTGCGCCCGTCGTCCAGATCGCGTCGGACCGGAACAGGCCGAGGAACTCGTCGGGGAGCTCGTTGTTCTGCGCGTGTTCGACCACGGCGACGACCTGCTTGATCGCGTCGATCTCGGTCTCGCGTGCTCGTGCGTCGATCTCCGTTCCGCTCATGGAGCCCAGTCTCCGACGTCAAGCGAACTTGAGGTCAAGGGGCGGTCGGGGGCGTCAGGCGTAGAGCCAGTCGACGTGGCGGTAGTCGCGGGGGGCGCGCTGCTGGAACAGCTCGTTGCGAAGCAGCCGTGCGACGCCGTCCACATGCCAGATGTCGCCCCAGAGGCGGGCATTGGCCTGGACGCGGGCGGTCCGCCCGGTGCGCTCGGCCTCGTACCGCTTGACCGCGCCGTCCCAGCCGGACGGGGCCGCGCCGCCCAGCTCGGTGGCGAGGCAGGCGGCGTCCTCGATGGCCTGGCAGGCGCCCTGCGCCAGGTACTGCAGCATGGGATGCGCGGCGTCGCCGGTCAGGACGAGGCGCCCGTCCACCCAGTTCGGGATCGGGAGCCGGTCGTACATGGCCCAGCGGCGGTCGCGCCACAGGGAGCCGAGGCCCGCGCGCACCTCCTCGCACGCGCCGGAGAAGACCTCGTCGAGCTCCTCCGGGCCGCCCCAGTCCTCCTCGCCGCGCAGGTAGCCGGGGGACTTGAAGACGGCGACGGTGTTGAACATCTCGCCGCGGCGCAACGGGTACTGCACCAGGTGGCAGCCGGGCCCGACGTGGCAGACGACGTCCTGGAGGGCGTTCTGGTCGATGCGGTCACCGAGGTCCGCGACGGGGAACGCGCCCCGGTAGGCGACGTAGCCGGAGCAGATCGGCTCGTCGTCGCTGAACCTGGCGCGGAGGGTGGAGTGCAGGCCGTCCGCGGCGACGGCGAGCAGGCCGTGGTGGTCGCCCTTGGCGCTGTGGACGGTCACGCCGTCCGGCTCGGTCGTGACGTCCCGGACGTCGCAGTCCGGCACCAGCGCCACGCCGGCCCGCTCGCACGCGCGGGTCAGGATCGCGAGCAGGTCGCTGCGGTGGATGACGACGTACGGCGCGCCGTAGCGGCGGACGAACGCGTCGTCCAGGTCCAGGTGGGTGAGCTCGGCGCCGTCCAGGACGTCCTTGAACAGCAGCCGGCACGGCGCGACCCCGGCGTGGAGGACCTCGTCGAGCAGGCCCCACCCGGCCAGGATCCGCGTCGCGTTCGGCGCCATCTGGAGACCGGCGCCGACCTCCGTGAACTCCGGTTCCCGTTCGAGGACGCGGACCGAGCGGCCGGAGCGCGCCAGCGCGTACGCGGTGGACAGCCCTCCGATGCCGCCTCCGGCCACGACGACATCGACGGGAGCGGATGCTGAGTTCATTCAGGCTTCCTTTCAGAGCCAGGGGCCGGCGTTCAGAGCCAGGGGCCGAGTGCGGGCGGGCGGGCGGAGCGTCCGGTCAGCCACGCCGCCAGCCCGGCGGCGTGGCCCTTGGCGGCGTGCCTGGTGACGGCTTCGGCGGCGAGCGCGGCGTTGAAGCCGTCCGGCAGGTCGGCGAAGGTCACGCCGTTGTCCAGGTCGAGGGCGTGGACGCACACCTCGCGGGCGCGCATCCACGGGATCTCCCCGGCGGGGACGGTCCGTCCCTGCGCGGTGATCACCAGGGCCTTCCAGGCGTCCTGCGGGAGGGCGTCCATGTCGGCGGCGAGGGCCTTCGCGGAGCCGTGGACGAGCGCGCGCAGCTCGCTCGCGGGCAGCGCGGACAGCTCCTCGATCTCCCTGGCGCGCTGGCCGGCGTCGGCGTACATCCGGTTCTCGACGCCCGTGGCCGCCCAGGTCAGCAGCCTGCGCAGCGCCTCGGCGTTGCCGTGGACGTGGGCGATGACGTGGCGGCGCGTCCAGCCGTCGAGGGCGGTAGGCGCGGCGAGCTCGTCGTCGGTGAGGCGATCGACGGCGGCGAGGAACAGCTCGGTGCCGCCGTCCGTCCAGGACCGGGGACCGTCGCCGCTCATGGCGTCCTCGCCGTGTTCTCCAGGCGGCCGATGCCCTCGATCTCCGTGATCACGGTGGAGCCTTCCGTCAGGTAGCGGGGCGGCTTGCGGGCGTGGCCGACGCCGCCGGGCGTGCCGGTCGCGATGACGTCGCCCGGCCGCAGCGTCAGGATCGTGGACGCGTACCGGACGAGCGCGACCGGGTCGAACACCAGGTCGGAGGTGTCGGTCTTCTGCGTCACGTCGCCGTCCACGCGGCAGTTCATCGCCAGCGCGGGACGGACGCCGCCGGGCAGCTCGTCCGGCGTGACCAGGACGGGCCCGAGCGGCGTCGTGCCCTCGAACGTCTTGCCCTGGAGCCATTCCTTGGTGCGGAACTGCCAGTCGCGCATGGTGACGTCGTTCATGACGGTGAACCCGGCGATCGCGGCCTCGGCCTCCTCCTCGGACGCGCGCCGCACGGTCCGGCCGATGACCAGCGCCAGCTCCGCCTCCCAGTCGACGGCGGCCGACTCGGGCGCGAGCTGGATGTCGTCGCGCGGGCCGATGAGCGCCTCGGCGAACTTGGCGAACAGGGTCGGGTGCTCGGGCAGGTCGCGTCCCATCTCCAGGATGTGGTTGCGGTAGTTGAGCCCGACGCAGAGGACCTTGCCCGGACGGGGCACGACGGGCGCGAGGCCGGCGTCGTCCACGGGACGGGCCTCCCCCTGCGCGGATGCCGCCGCACCCGCCCAGCCGTCGCGCCCGAGCAGCCCGCCGACGTCGGGGGCGTCGAGCAGGACGGCGCCGTCGGGGGTGATGCGGGCGGCGCGGGTTCCGTCGTCCGTGCGGATGGTGGCGAGCTTCACGCGTTCTCCTCGCTGTGTTCGGTGTGGGCGCGGTGCTGGTGCAGGCGCTCGAAGATCGGGGTGTCGCTGAACCGGAAGAGGTCCAGGCCGTGCTCGGTCGCTAGCGCCATCGGCTGCCACGACGGGACGACGAACAGGTCGCCGCGCTCCACCGTCCAGCCGCGGTCCCCGACCGTGACCTGCCCGGTGCCGTCGAACACCTGGTAGACGGACGAGCCGACCTCGCGGGCCGCCGCCGTCTGCGTGCCCGGCGCGAGCCGGTGGAACTCGGTGCGCAGCGTCGGCATGACGTCCCCGCCGGTGGTGGGGTTGGTGTACCGGACGGCGGCGTGCCCCGGCTCCACCGTGGCCCGGTGCCCGTCCGCCTCCAGCGCGAGCTGCTCGGACAGGGCCCGGTCGGTGTGCTCCCACCGGTAGGCGAGCAGCGGGGTCGCCGGGGTCGGCTCCAGGTGGGTGAGGGGGCGCAGGCCCGGGTGGCCCCACAGCCGCTCCGACCGCGACCGGTCGGGGGCGTCGCGCGTCTCGACCTCGTCCGGGCCCGGCTCGAAGAACGTCGACTCGGCGAGGTACTGGAACGGGATGTCGAGCCCGTCGATCCAGGCCATCGGGCGGTCGCTGATGTTGTGGTGGCCGTGCCAGTGCCAGCCCGCCTGCGGGAGGAAGTCGCCGCGGCGCATGGCGACGGGGTCGCCGTCGACGACCGTCCACACGCCCTCCCCCTCGACGACGAACCGGAACGCGTTCTGCGTGTGCCGGTGCACGGGGGCGTCCTCGCCCGGGTTGAGGTACTGGATCGCGGCCCACAGCGTCGGCGTCGCGAACGGCCTGCCGCCGAGCCCGGGGTTGGCCAGCGCGATCGCCCTGCGCTCGCCGCCGCGCCCGACCGGGACCAGCGCGCCCGCCTGCTCGGCCATCGGCAGCAGCGCGCTCCACCGCCACAGGTGCGGCAAAGCCTTGGACCGCGGGGAGGCCGGCATCAGGTCGCCGATCTCGGTCCACAGCGGGACGAGCAGCTCGGCCTCGAAGCCGCGGTACAGCGCCTCCAGCTCCGGCGTCCGGGCGGGCTGGTCGGCGGCGTCGGTCGCGACGATGCTGAGCGTCATGATGAGCCCTTCGTGGGGAACGGTGCCTCGTGCGGGCGGGGGACGTGCGTGGGCGCCTGCCCCCAGGATGCCGACATTTCCACATAGCGGATAACATCTTTCTTCTATGAGGAATAAGCCGCCGTACGCGCTCAACTCCGTGGACCACGCGCTGCGCCTCGCCGCGCTGCTCCAGCAGGAGGGCCCGATGCGGGTCACCGACGCGGCGGAGCGGCTCGGGGTGGCGGCGTCGACCGCGCACCGGCTGCTGACGATGCTCGTCTACCGGGACTTCGCCGAGCAGGGCCCGGACCGGCGCTACGGCCCGGGGAAGGTGCTGCGCCCGGCGGAGCCGTCCGGCGCGCCCGTGGCGCTGCTGCGCGAGGTGTCGGGCGGGCCGCTGCGGTCGCTGGTGGAGCGCACCGGCGAGTCCGCCAACCTCGTGGTGCTCGCCGGGACGGAGGTGCGCTTCATCGCCACCGCCGAGTCCGACCAGATCCTGCGGGTCGGCGACCGCACGGGCGTGTCGCTGCCCGCGCACCTGACGTCCGGCGGCAAGGCCGTCCTCGCCGCCCTCGACCCGGCGGACGTGGCCGCCCGCTACGGCGACGCGCCCGGGTTCGATCTCGCCAGGCTGCGGCGCGAGCTGGCCCTCGTGCGCGACCGCGGGTTCGCCATCAACGACCAGCTCACCGAGACCGGGCTGACCGCCCTCGGCGTGGCGGTCAAGGATCCGGCGGGCGTCCCGCTGGCCGGGCTGTCCATCGCGCTGCCGACCGCCCGGTTCGACCGCGACCGCCTGCCCGGCTGGGTCGGTGCGCTGTCGGCCGCCGCGCAGCGCATCGAGACCGCCCTCGCGGTCAACGCCTCTAGAGCGGAAGGGGCTGGTGGCGAGTGAAGGCCGCCACGTCGGCTTCGAGCGCGCGGGCGGTGGCGCGCAGCTCGGGGAGGAGTCGTTCGCGCATCCGCTCGACGGGTTCGCGGGCGGCGGGCGCGGCGATGTTGAGCGCGGCGACCACGCCCCGCCCGGCCGCGCGGATCGGGACCGCGATGGACCTCAGCCCGAGCTCCAGCTCCTGATCGACGACGGCGTACCCGTCGTCGCGGGCCGTGGCTATCTCCCGGCTCAGCTCGCGGGCCCCGGTCAGCGTGCGGCCGGTGAAGGCGCGGCGGTCGGAGCGCCCGATCAGCTCGGACGCCTCGGCCTCCGGCAGCCCGGCCAGCAGGACGCGTCCCATCGCGGTGGCGTAGGCGGGGAAGCGGGTGCCGACGGTGATCTCGACCCGCATGATCCGGGACGCCTGGGCGCGGGCGACGTAGCGGATGTCGGTGCCGTCCAGCACCACGACGGACGCCGAGTCGTGGACGCGCACGACGAGATCACGCAGATGCGGGCGGGCCAGCTCCTCGAACGTCAGCCCGCTCACCTGCCGGTATCCGAGGTCGAGGACGCGCGGCAGCAGCGCGAACGTCCCGCCGCTTTCGCGGGCGTAGCCGAGGGCGGTCAGCGACAGGAGCGCGCGGCGGGCGGTGGCGCGGGCCTGGCCGGTCAGGGCCGCGGCCTCGGAGATCGTCCGTCCTTCGGTCCGGGTGCCGATGGCGTGCAGGACGTCCAGGCCGCGGTCGAGGGACTGGAGGAATCCGGCGCCGAGCCGGGCCTTCAGGTGGCCGTTCGAGCCGGGCGTCCTCGCCTCGTCCGGGTGCGGTTTCTGTGCCGTGACCTGCTCCATATCGGTGACGCACGCCATGACGGGCGTCCGCGCGTGCGCCCGCAGCGACGCGGCCGAGTGGCGGCTGGCATGGCTGACGACGATCAAGGCGAGGGGCCCGGCGGCGGTGCCGACGGGAATCGTGACGGCGACGAGCCCCGGCTCCAGGAAGTCGTCGTCCAGTTCCCACGCCGATGGGTTGAACGGGCGTTGCAGCGGGTCGCCGACCTTGAACGCGATCGCCAGGGACCCGCCGGGCCGCGACTGGCCGACGACGCGGAGCCCGTCCCGGTCGGGCACGGCGAGCACGACCGACTCGTCCAGGTCCGCGGCGAGCCGCGCGACCCGTCCGGCCAGGACGCCTTCGGGATCGAGACCGGACAGGTAGAGGTTGCCGACGTCCATCGTCCGGGGCGTCGCGACGACGTCCCGGCCCTTCCAGCGCAGGTAGCCGGTCTCGGTGAGGGTGCTCAGCACGCGGTCGACGGTGGAGCGGGCCAGCCCGGTCTCCGCGACCAGGTCGGCGGGACGCAGCGGCCCGCTCGCGCGCCCGACGACTTCCAGGATCTCCAGCCCCCGCTTCAGGGGCCCGACCGGATCGGTCTCGCGCATCACCCCTCCTCTTGACATCGCCCGGACGACCGCCGACACTGCATCGACATTTATGAAGCAAAGTTCACTAGGCGAACAGGACGATACCGGCATGGACAAGGTGGTGGCGAACGCGGCGGCGGCCGTCGCGGACGTTCCGGACGGGGCGTCGCTGGCCGTGGGCGGGTTCGGGCTGAGCGGCGTCCCGAACGTCCTCATCGAGGCGCTGCACGCGGCCGGGCCCGGCGAGCTGAGCGTGGTGTCGAACAACTGCGGCGTCGACGGCGGCGGGCTCGGCATCCTGCTGGAGGCGGGGCGGATCGTCCGGGTGACCGGCTCCTACATCGGCGACAACAAGACGTTCGCCCGCAAGTACCTGGCCGGCGAGGTCGAGGTCGAGCTGATCCCGCAGGGCACGCTCGCGGAGCGGCTCCGCGCGGGCGGCTGCGGCATCCCCGCCTTCTACACCCCCGCCGGGGTCGGGACGCCCGTCGCCGAGGGCGGCCTGCCGTGGCGGTACGGGCCGGACAAGTCCGTCGCGGTGGCGTCACCGCCCAAGGAGGTCCGCGAGTTCGACGGCACGCCGTACGTGCTGGAACGCGGCATCCGCACCGACTTCGCGCTGGTGCGGGCGAGGCGCGGCGACCGGCACGGCAACCTCGTGTTCGGCAAGGCGTCCCGGAACTTCAACCCGCTCGCCGCGATGGCGGGCCGCGTCACGATCGCGGAGGTCGAGGAGCTGGTGGACGCCCTGGAGCCCGACGAGGTGCACCTGCCGGGCGTGTTCGTCCAGCGGGTCGTGGAGCTGACGCCCGAGCAGGCCGCCGACAAGGGAATCGAGAAGAGGACGGTGCGCGCCTGATGGCCTGGTCCCGCGACGACATGGCGGCCCGCGCCGCCGCCGAGCTGACCGACGGCTCGTACGTGAACCTCGGGATCGGCCTGCCGACCCTCGTCCCCGGCCATGTGCCGCCCGGCGTGCACGTCGTCCTGCATTCGGAGAACGGCGTCCTCGGCGTCGGCCCCTACCCGACCGAGGACGAGGTCGACCCGGACCTGATCAACGCGGGCAAGGAGACCGTCACGGTCCTGCCGGGCGCGTCGTACTTCGACTCGTCGCTGTCGTTCGGGATGATCCGCGGCGGCCACATCGACACCGCGATCCTCGGCGCGATGCAGGTGTCGGCCGGTGGCGACCTCGCGAACTGGATGATCCCGGGCGCGCTGGTGCGGGGCATGGGCGGGGCGATGGACCTGGTCCACGGCGCGCGGCGCGTGATCGTCCTGACCACGCACAACGCCAAGGACGGCAGCCCGAAGGTCGTCGAGAAGTGCGACCTGCCGCTGACGGGCCGCGCGTGCGTCGACCGGATCATCACGGACCTGGCCGTCCTGGACGTCACCCCGTCCGGCCTGGCCCTGGTCGAGACGGCCCCCGGGGTCACGGTCGAGGAGGTCGTGTCGCGAACCGGCGCCAAGGTGATCACCTGAGGCCGCGGGCGGGTGCCGCGCAGGCGCCGGACGCGCACGCGGCGAGCCACACCTGCCAATCGGCGTCGTAGCGGTCGCCGATGGTGGTGGTGAGGAACGTCCGGGCGGCGTTCCAGTTCCCCGTCCGGTAATGGCAGAGCAGCGTCACGACATCGGCGGGATGCTTCTCGAACATGTACCGGACCGCGAGGTAGCTCCACTGGTAAACGCGGGACGCGTCGTGGCCGTAGTTGGTGTCCCACAGCTTGCTCAGCGCGTACGTGTGCTTGGCCGCCTCCGCGATCGCCGCGGCATTGGTGACCTTTCGGTACGAGTAGGAGACGTATTCGGCGAGCCCTTCGATCCACCAGATGGTGGGCGTGCTGACGTTGGCGCTGAAACCGCCGTACAGGTTGAACCGGCCGTCGAGGTAATGCGTGTACTCGTGGTTGAGGTTCCGGATCTCGAATGGGCCGTGCCCGCTCCTCCTCGAAGGTGATGGCCCGAGCCCGGTTCCCCGGCGCGGCCGGGTCGCCCTCCAGGTACATCCCGCCGGTGTTGACGTTGATGCCGAACATCACGCCCGCGTACGTCCGGTAGTCGGTGCGGGAGTCGAAGACGGAGACCTCGATCGTGGAGTTGTGGTCGTCGGCGACGGGCTGATCGCCGTCCATCACCAGGCGGTGGAAATAGGCGTCCTGTCCGAGCAGGCTCGCGCATGTATCGGATAGCTGCCCGGCCGTCATCTCCTGCGCGCGGATCCTGATTCCGGCACTGCACGGGTGATCGATGGTCAGGACGCTCCGCGCGAGCCGCTCCTTCAGATCGCACGGGTCGTAGTAGGCGCAGTTGGCGCGGTCGTAATGGTCGGGCCCCACGGTCGACGGGTTGTACCACTGGACGTAGTAACCGGCATGCAGATACACCACCAGTTGAGCGGTACTCCCGCTGTTATCCCCCGCATAGCGCACCGCGTTATCGCGCAACGCACCGGCGACCGTGACCATCTGAGGCTCGCGGAACGCGTCATAGGCGTCTTTGCCGATCAAGCCGAACAGTGTGTTGATACAACCCACCGTGGACGTTCTGATCTGCTGCACCAGCTCGCCGCCCGACCGGCTCCCGAAGTCAGCCGGGCTGCACTCCGCACCCCTCCACTCCCGGGGCCCCTCGGATTCACGCGGCGAAGCCGACACCGGCGGACGTTCCTCGACCGGCAACGCGGATCCCCGGCCATGCCCCGCCGCGTAATCGCCGTTCTGCCCCGTGACCGGATGCGGTCTCGGATGAGCACTAGCGGGCGAGACCACCAGAACGATCCCGAGCACCAGGACGACCCACACCCCCTCCCGCATTTCCTGCGCCGCGCTCCGCGAAACCCACTGATCACGAACCGGAAAGCAAAGTCCCGATCCCCGGCGGGAACGCGTTACTCGCCAGGCGCGGCCACCGCGCCGCCGCTGATCCTGACAATGCGGTCGTCAAGGTCGAAGAGCACGACCAGCCGATACGGGCCATCGCCGTCCGACCGCTGACCCTGCACCCGAGCAGGCGTGTTCTCCACAATTCTGGCGCCGTCCCGGCTGAGAACGGCGTTGACCTCCGGATGCTCTTTGGCCCTTTCCAGCGGACACCGAACGGTGACGCGATGCCCGTCGCCCGACTCGACGACGATGACCGCGGGCGATTCGTCGACCTCGAACCCGTGCCGCTCCATGAAACCGCGGACCACCCGGCGCTGCTCGTCCGGCCAGACCTCCGCGGCCCGCATGAGCAGCCGGGGAACGGCCGACCGATCGAACCGCGCCGCGGGCAGACTCGGATCGTCGGTCGCCAGGACGAGGCGCCCCTTCCCGTCGTTGACGGTGACGAAGCTGACCCCCTTGGCGCCGATCAGCGGCGCGGCGGAAAGCGCCATCGTGAACGCGCCCTCGGCCGGATGGTTGAACCGGGAGAAGTCGAGGTGCCCCTTGACCAGTTCAGGAATCTGGTGCCGTTCGCCGAAATCCCGAATGGTGCGGAGCTTCGCCAAAGCAGGCAGGTCCTGCTCCCAACTGGGGTTGTCCCACGTCCACAGCCAGCTCTGGGAAAGGTTGGAGAAGCTGCCCAGGATGGTGAGACGCTGCAGCACGCGACCGTCCAGCGTCACGGTCGCCTCCTCCGGGTTCCATTCGACGTAGTTCTGCTCGAAGGCGTCGTTGAAGGCGTCCTGCTGGTGGATCGCGGCGGCGGCGATCTCACTCGCGAACGCCTGGAACTCCGGGCTGTAGAAGGTGGGTCCGTCGGGGAACTCGCCCCAGAACCGGGCCATCCGGTGCCGCCCGGCCCTCGCGTAGATGTCACTCAGCCTGCGCGCGGACTTGTCGTTCCCGACCTCCAGGACCGCTCTGCGCAACCACGTGACACCCTCATTCACCTCCCCCCGCTCCAGATGGAGGCCCGCGATCGCGTTGGCGGCATTGGGATGCTTGAGATCCGCGGCGCGCCGCCACGCCTCCATCCGCTTTTCGGGTTCACCACGGTCCTGCCAGACGAACCCGAGGTTGTAGGCGGCGATGGCGTTCCCCAGATCCGCCGCCCGCCCGTACCATTCCGCCGCCGCGACTAGGTCGCCTTTCCCGTCGTCGTCGTAGATCGCTCCAAGGTTGGACGCCGCCTTGTCGTCGGAATCCAGCTCCCAGGCGCGCAGGTAGCACCGTTCGGCCTCGTCCACCTCACCCCGCTCGCCCAGGATCACCCCGAGGTTGAGATAGGCCCCCGCGTGCTCCTCCCCGATGGCCTGCCGGTACCACCGCTCGGCCTCCTCCATATTCCCCTCACGCTGCGCCCGGACCCCCCGCTCGTACAGGACGTTCGCATCGTCCAGCTGTCCGGCATCAGTCATGGGGGCACTCCTCGTGGTCGCGGTTGGCGCGTGATCGTAGAGAACGACGCCAAGAACCCATCCACGGTTCGCCCGCACCGGCGACCAAGGTCGCGCGGATCGTCAGGAGGCGGTGGCGGCCTTCCACAGGTGGCCGTCGGGGTCGCTGAAGTAGCCGGAGTATCCGCCCCATTCGGCTCCGGTCGCCTTTTTGACCACGGTGCCACCGGCCGCGACCGCGGCGCGCATTATCTCGTCCACCGCGTCGCGGGAATCGGTGATGAAGTGGAACGAGGTGCCGCGGAAGCCCGATCCCTCCGCGGGAACACCGGCGTCTTCTGCCGCCGCCTCCCACTTGTAGAGGACGAGCGAGGAGCCCTCGCCCAGGTCGCATTTGACGTAGTCGCCGTAGTCCTGGACGATCTCGCAGCCCAGCCCTTCCCCATAGAACTTCTTGGCGCGGGCCACGTCCGCGACGCCGAGCATGATGGCGCTGACCTTCAACTTCGTTTCCATGCCGGCCACGTTAGGCGCGAGCCGGTCGGCGGCGCTTCTTGATTCCTGATCGGTCCGTCCAAAGGCCGATCCCAAAGGCCGATCCCAGGGGTTTCTCCGGGTAATCCCCGATGTCCGGTGATGGCGCCCGTCCATACGCTCCTTCCATGACAGAACGGCTTTCGCTAGCGAAGACATGGCGGCTCAAGGCGGCTGCAACGGGTGGCCTCTGCCTGGCCGCCATGGTGATCACCGGGATCGCGCTGGGCGACCGCGTCCCGCCCCTGGACTCCTGGATCGTCGACCATCTGTACTCCCGGCCGGAGACGACGCCCGCCATGATCGCCACGGTGATCAGCGGTGCCGGAACGCTCGCCGGGCTCGTCCTGCTCCTGGCCGCCGCGTCCAGGCTGGTGTGGCGGCGCGGCTCCCGGCTGCTGCCGCGTCACGGCCTGCTGCTCGTGGCGTGCCTTGCCACCGTGGCTCTGCAGGCGGCCTTCCGGCGTGCGGGGCCGCCGGTCACGTCCCAGGACTGGACCTACCCCAGCGGACACGTGACCGTGCTCGCCGCGCTGGCCGTCACCGCCTTCGTGATCAGCCTGGAACTGACGGCCGCATGGCGCGTCACCGTGCTCATCGGCGGCATGACGACCCTGGCGGCGGTGGCGGCGAGCCGCGTCACGCTGGGCGAGCACTACCTGGTGGACGTGGTCGCCGCATTGTTCGCCACAGTCGGCGCCGGTCTCCTCGCCGTCGCCGCCCTGAACCTCCGACCGCGCAGGCGGGTCCTGGGCTGACCCGGCGACTGCCCGGCCGGAACGGAGACTGATCCGCCGCCCGCATCGGAACGGCCGGTCGCTCTGGGAGGTCAGGCGGCGCAGAACTCGTTGCCTTCGGGGTCCTTCATGACCCACCAGTGTCCGGCGGGGCCCTTGTTCTGTTCGACGACGCGGGTCGCTCCCAGGGCCTCCAGCCGGGTCACCAGGTCGTCCAGGCCGCCGGGCTCGCTGTGGACGTCGATGTGCAGCCGGTTCTTGACCGACTTGGGCTCGGGGACGTCCTGGAACAGCAGCCGCCTGCCGTGGCCGACGCCGCTGGCCGGGTCGAACGGGTCGTCGGGGTGGCGGACCGCGGCGTAGCCGCGGAAGGTCTTGCGGCCGCCGTGCTCGACGACCGCCTCCTCTCCGAGCTGACCGGTCGCCAGCAGTTGCTCGATGAGGGCGCTCGGATCCTCCACCTCGTAGCCCAGGGCCGCGGCCCAGAAGTCCGCGAGCGTGGACGCGTCGCTGCTGTCGATGACCAGCTTCCATCCCAGTGCCATGTAACCAGTTATATTGGTTACATGGGCACCGCCGCAAGCAAGGGGCTGACGCTGCGCTCCCATCGCGGTTTCGAGTTCCGCTTCGATCCGGGCGCGCTGTGCCTGGAGCTGCTGACCACCGGCGGCCCCGGCCCCTACCGGCGCTACGAGGTGCTGCACGAGCCCGCCGACCTCGCCGCCTGGGCGGAGCGGTCGCGGCTGACCCCGACGCCCGAGCTGGAGATCACCGGCGCCGAGGTCGCGGACGCGCGGGCGCTGCGCGACGCGCTGTTCCGGGTGGTGATCGTCCACCTGCGCGGGGAGCCGTACCCCGCCGGGGAGCTGGAAACCGTCAACCTGGCGGCGGCCCGTCCGGCGCTGGCGCCCGCCGTCACGCCGTCCGGGGAGCGGCGGTGGGCCGGGCCGCCCACCGGGACGAACCTGCTGGCCACCGTCGCGCGGGACGCCGTCGAACTGCTGTCCGGACCCTTCGCGCACCGCATCCGCACCTGCGCCGCCGACAACTGCGAGCTCGTCTACGTCGACACCTCGCGGCCCGGCCGTCGCCGGTGGTGCTCGATGGAGCACTGCGGCAACCGGCACAAGGTCAAGGCGCTCCGCGCCCGCAATTCCGCGCCCGACCGGGATCGGGCGTAGCGGCCTCATCGGCTCGCGCGGGGGCGGCCCGAGCGGCGGATGCGGCCCCAGGGCTTCGCCACCGCCAGGACGGTCGCCAGCGTCAGCGTCGTCAGCGACACCGCGGGCGGGAAGAACAGGTTGGTGACGCCCGCCGGTTCGGGAGCCCCGCCGGGCAGGTCGCGGCCGTAGGCGCCGATCTCGTCCATGCCCGGACGCAGCGCCACCAGGATCAGCGTGCACAGGACGAGGTTCAGCACCAGCTTGATGGCGACCCACCAGTAGCGCACGAGCCCCCATCGCGTGCCCAGGCCGAGGACGAGCCCCGTGATCAGGGTGAGCAGCCCGGTGACGAGCATCGGCCACACGACGAAGGTCGCCAGCGTCTCGTACGCCAGCCCGCGGACCTCGTCGCTGGAGCCGAACTTCCCGGTCAGCACCAGCACCGCGACCATCACGTCGATCCCGATCCACGCCCCGGCGAACACGATGTGCGCGACGAGCACCGACTTGCGCCAGCGGCGTCCGAGCTTGAACCAGCCGTCCTGCCGGCGTGCCGCTTCCCGGAGCGTCTGCTCGGTTTCTGTCTCACGTACCGCCATGTCGTCACGTCCTTCGTTCTCTATTGGAACCGCAGGAATGACGATGGCCGTTTGCTCTGCGGATTCCGTCCGCTAGGGGACGACACTGCGGGTACGACGACCGGCGCAAGTGGCGTCCCGCGCGCTACGCCGGGTGGGGTACCGGCCGGGCGGGGCCGGGATGCCAGGATGGCGAGCATGCCTTTCGCTGAACCGCCCGCAAGCGCGGCCTGGGAGCACCGTGACGCCCGCACCGGATTCGAGGTGCTGCGCACGAGCCGCGGCCAGGGCGTCGGCTGGACGCTGCACGGAACCACCACGGCCGTCGAGAACGGGACGACCTGGGCCGTCGAGTACGTGATCGAGGTGGACGACGACTGGCGCACGCGCCGCGCCCGCGTCCGCCACCCCCTGGACGGGCGCCCCGGCGAACCGGCCGAGGTGACGCTGGAGAAGGCCGCGGACGGGCGCTGGCTGGTCGACGGGCGGCACGTTCCCGGCGTCGACGGCTGCGTCGATGTCGATCTCGAATCGTCGGCGGTGACGAACGCGCTGCCCGTGCACCGGCTGGGCCTGGCCGTCGACGAGGCCGCGGACGCACCGGCCGTCTACGTCCGGGCCGCCGACCTGTCCATCGGCCGCCTGGAGCAGACCTACACGCGGCTGCCCGACACCGCCGCCGGACGCCGGTGCTACGCCTACGCGGCCCCGGCCTTCGACTTCACCGCGCGCCTGGTCTACGACGAGTCGGGATTCGTCCTGGACTATCCCGGTCTCGCCGTCCGCCGCGCCTAGCAACCATGCCGCCGCGCCCAGCACCCATGCCCAGCCATCGATATCCCAGCAAGGAGGACGAGCCATGGCCGTGACCCTGCTCAACCCGGACGGACTGCCGAAACCCGAGGCCTACCGGCAGCTCTCGATCGCCACCGGATCGCGGACGGTGTACCTCGCCGGCCAGGTCGCGCGGGACGCCGAGGGCGGGAAGGTCGGTGAAGGCGACTTCGCGGCCCAGGCCGAGCAGGCGCTGCTCAACGTGGGCACGGCGCTGGCGGCGGCCGGCGCCACGTTCGACGACATCGCCAAGCTGACCGTTTACGTCGTCGACTGGAGCCCGGACAAGATGCCGCTGCTGGGTGAGGGCGTCGCGCGGGCCGCGGAGCGGATGGGGGTCGACCCGATCAAGCCGGCCACACTGGTAGGCGTCGCGGCGCTCGCCGAGCCCGACCTCATGATCGAGATCGAGGCCATCGCCGTCCTCGACTGACCGTCCTCCAGCCCCCACCCACCGCCATTCAACGGACGAGCCCCGCTCGGCTGACCGCCGTCAGGAGATCGGGGCGTGCCGGGTCAGGTAGCGGTCGAACCAGCGGGCGGCCATGTCCGTGACCTGCTCCAGCGTGCCCGGCTCCTCGAACAGGTGCGACGCGTGCGGCACCACTTCCAGCCGGTGGACGGCGCCGTGCATGCGTCCGGCGGCGTCGTCGTTCAGCCGCAGGACCTCCGGGTCGCGGGCGCCGACGATCAGCAGGACCGGCGCGGCGACCCGGCCCAGCGCATCGCCCGCGAGGTCGGGGCGGCCGCCGCGCGAGACGACCGCGCCGACCCGGCCGGGACGCTCCGCCGCCGCGGCCAGCGCCGCCGCCGCGCCGGTGCTCGCGCCGAACAGGCCGATCGGGTAGCCGGTGGTCGGCGGCGCGGCGGCGAGCCAGTCGATCGCGCCGGCGAGGCGCCGGGTCAGCAGGCCGATGTCGAAGCGCAGCTCGGCGGTGACGGCGTCGCGCTCGTCCTCCGCCGCGGTGAGCAGGTCGATCAGCAGCGTGCCGATCCCCGCCGCGTTGAGGCCCGCGGCGACGGCGCGGTTGCGGGGGCTGTGCCGGGAACTCCCGCTGCCGTGCGCGAAGAGGACCACGCCGCCCGGCGCGTCGTCGGGCAGGGCCAGATCGCCGGGCAGGGCCGCGTCCGCGAGCTCGATCGTCACTTCTGCGGTGTTCATACAGCGTGGCTACCCCTCCGCCACGCCGCCATTCCCGGCGGCCGGGCCGGGCGGCTCAGTGCGGGACGGGCGCGTCCGACCGGTGCTCGCCGCGCTCGGCGCCCCGGCGCACGGTGAAGAACCCGGCCAGCGCGGCCAGCGCGGCGACGGCCTCCCCCGCGAGGCTGATCGTCTTGTCGGCGTACCAGGACGGGTCGTACATCCGCGGAATCGGGCCGAGCCGCCCGAAATCGACGAAGTAATAGAGCAGAACGGCACCGGCCGCGCTCGCCGCGACGACGAACGCGAGCGCGTACGTCCACCGGCGCGCCCAGAAAAGGACGAGCAGCGCCGCGACGGCCGCCGCGATCGCCTGGGCGTAGAAAAGATCGTCGCCGGGGATGGTGCCGCTCGGCGTGTTGGGTCCCGGCGCCATGTCGGGCGCGAACCGCCAGTGGACGACGGCGTCCGCCGCCAGCCCGCCGGCCACGAGTACACGAAGAAGAATGCCCATACCCATTGCACGGTGATACCCGCTCCAGGGATCAATTCCCCGGCACGAATTTCGCCGGTCAGCCGGGCCGCCGCGCAATGATCATTGCGAGCCAGGTGGACGCCATCGCGCCGTAACACGTCAGCAACGCGGCGACCCGGACCCAGCCGAGATGCGGGGCCGCGACCGCGAGCAGGGTCAGGGCCGCGACGAACGCGCCGAGCGTCCCGGCGAGCACGGCGAACCCCATGCGGCGGCGGCCGTCGAGGAGCGCCGCCTCCTGCACGGGCATGACCAGGGAGAGGAACGCGAGCCCGGGGAGGATGAGCGTGGGCGTCCAGAGCGCGGCGGACAGGACGAGCAGCGCCGCGCCCGCTGCGAAGAGCCCGGCGGTGACGCGGGCGGCCGTGACCTCGGCGCCGTCCAGGAGCCGCCGGTGCCGCGGATCGCGGGCGAGCGACAGCGTGACCCCGGCCCGGATCACCCAGTTCACCCAGAACGCCCAGGTCAGCAGGATCATGAACACGAACCACGGCGGGAACACCGCCGCGCCGATGGTCAGCAGGACGGCACGGCGCGGGCGGTGCCGGACCCGCGCCAGCACCGTGTCCAGGCCGCGCAACGGGTTGCGGCGTTTGAGGGCCCTCAGCAGGAGCCTTCTGGCGTCCGCCACCTCGGGCGCCAGGCGCAGCGCCTCGCGGAACGCGTCGGCGGCGGTGCGGTGGTCGCCGGTCGCCAGCGCGACGGCCCCGTGCGTGCGGTGCGCGCTCGCGCTCTCCGGGGCGAGCCGCACCGCCCGCGCCGCGTGCTCGCGGGCCCCGGCCGGGTCGCCGGTCTCGACGAGCGCCAGGCTCATGATCTTGGCGAGCTCGCCGTCGTCGGGCGCCAGCCGCAGCCCGTGCTCCGCGGCCTGGGCGGCGAGCGCGTACTCGCGGACGGCGTAGTGCGCGCGGGCCAGCCTCTCGTAGATGACCGGCTGCTCCGCGTCGCAGGCCAGGGCGTCCTTGAAGGCGCGCAGCGCCCTGTGGTGGCGGCCCGCGTTGGCCAGCACGACGCCCCGCACCCAGTGCCCCATCCAGGCGCGGGGGCTCAGCGCGACGGCGCGGTCCGCCTCGTCCAGCGCCTCGGCCGCGTTCCGCTGGCCGGACAGCGCGAGCGCGACGATCATGTGCGCGCCCGCGTGCTCGGGCTCGCGGGCCAGCACGGCGCGGGCCTCCCGCTCGGCCTCGCCGGGACGGCGCAGCTGCAGCAGGAGCTGGGCCCGCGCGACCATGTCCCGGACGCCGGGCGCGGACGTCATCGCCGCTTGCCGCCGCCGAGCCACGGGAGCAGGTCGTCCCACACGCCGCTCTCGTTGGCGTGCATGACGTAGTTGCGCGCCGTGCCCATCCACTCGGTGACCGCGGTCGGGCGGGCCGAACGCGCCGCGTCCAGCAGGTCGGCGGTGGACAGCGGCAGCGGGCGCCCGACGCGGATCGCCTCCTGCAGTTTGGCCTCGACGGCCCGGTCGACCACGCCCTTCAGGTCGGCGCCCGCGAAACCGTCCGTGGCCTCGGACACGGCGCGGAAGTCGAGCTCGTCCAGCGGCACCTCGCGGCAGAGGAGCGCCAGGATCGCGGCGCGGGCGGGCAGGTCGGGCGGCGGGACGAAGACGAGCTGGTCGAACCGGCCGGGACGGCGGAACGCGCTGTCGACGTACCAGGGCGCGTTGGTGGGCGGCGAGGATCAGCACGCCCTCGTTGGCGTCGCCGTCCACGCCGTCCATCTCGGCGAGGAACTGGTTGACGATCTGCCGGTTGTGGGCGCGGTTCATGTCCGCGCGGCGGGCGGCGAGCGCGTCGACCTCGTCGAAGAACAGCACGCACGGACGGTTCCTGCGGGCGGCCTCGAACGTCGCGTGCAGGTTCCGCTCGCTCGACCCGATGTACATGTCGAGGATGTCGGACAGGCCGACGCTCATGAACGCCGCGCCCAGCTCCCCGGCGGCGGCCCGCGCGAGGTGGGTCTTCCCGCAGCCGGGCGGCCCGTACAGCAGGACGCCGCCGCCCGCGCGCTTCCCGTACGCGGCGAACATCTCCGGCTGCTGGACGGGCAGCAGCAGCTTCATCCGCAGCGACTGCTTGACCTGCTCCATCCCGGCCACGTCCGCGAACGTGACGCCCGCCTTCCGCTTCCCCAGGTCTTCGGAAGGGCCGTCCACGGGCGGCGAGACCTCCGCCAGCGCGTGCGCCAGCGCGGGCTCGGCGGCCGGTTCGGAAACCGGGGAGTGGCCGAGCCTCACCTCGAAGTCGGTGTCGGCGAGCGAGGCGTCGCGGGCGACCGCCTCCCAGTAGCGCGGCCTGGCCGCGGGCACGTCTCCCTCCGCCACCAGCGCTTTCGCGACGATCAGCCCCGCCTTCGCCGGGCCCTCTCCCGGCCCGACACGCTCCAGGGCGGCGAGGGCGGCGCCGTGTTTGCCCTGGCGGAGGAACGCTTCGGCGAGGCCCGTCGCGAGGTCGGCGTCGCCGGGCGCCAGGGCGAGGGCTTCGCGGAATTCGTTCTCGGCGTCCAGGAGGAGGCCCGCGTCCAGGAGCTGTTCGGCCAGGTGGCGCCGCAACGGCAGGTTGTCGGGCGACACGCGCACCGCCTCGCGCAGCGCGTCCAACGTTCCCCGATCCGCCACAGATGCCAGCCTTTCAGCGCGATATGACAGAAACGCCCACGGGCGATGATGTCACGACCGCGGCTGGCCGTAAGCGGTCAACGCTGCGGCTGGGCTCCCGCGGCCCGCGCCGCGCGGACGCGCCGGTAGCTCCAGTACAGCAACCCGAACAGGATGAACCCGGACAGGATGAGGCCCGACCCCGTGCTCCACCCGGAGAGCGGCAGCTCCGGCACCGTCCCCCAGGCGATTCCGGCGGCGAACAGGGCCAGCCCGGTCAGGATCGCGCCCGTGAGGCGCCACCACGACGTGACGCTCTCCTCCGCCGCCTGGATGGCCCGGTTCTGGACGGGTTCGACGAACCGCTCCACGGCCGGGAACTCGCGGGCGAGGATGAGAAGACCGGCGAGCACGAGCAGCAGGCCCGGCCCCGGCAGCACCAGCAGCGCCACACCGGTGAGCAGGACGACACCGCCCACGACGAGCACCACGACCCGCTTGGCATGCCTGCTGTACCCCATGGGTCCCCCTCGTTCCACCGTCCGCCGGCCCCCGCCAAAACGACGCGCTCCGCTCGGCGATGGTTCCCCAGCGTAGATCGTCGGCCGGGTTCGCGGCCGGTAGCGGCGAGAGGCCTACGGATCGTGTCGGCCCCGTCCGGTGCGGGAGGGACGGCCGTGACCGGCGGGTTTGCGGATTCTGCACTATTTGGTCGGATATGCTCACGAGCCTCTCCCCAGGATCAGAGCCACCGATGACACAGACACCCGATGCCGCCATCGCGGGCGACGCGGCGCAGCGCCGCGCGCCCGAGCATGCGTCCAAGGCGTCCCAGGCGCAGGGGGCGGGCAACGGTGGCGCGGTCCCCCGGGCTCGGGATCCGCATCTCGACAACGCCAAGTTCATCGCGATCCTGCTCGTCGCGACCGGGCACGGGATGGCGGGGGTGGACGAGGTCCCGCTGGCCTCCGCGACGTACTACTTCCTCTACCTGTTCCACATGCCGGTGTTCGTCGTGATCTGCGGCTACGTGTCGAAGCGGTTCACGCTCACCGACGGGAACGCGGTCAAGCACGTCCGCTCCACCCTCGCGCCCTATCTGATCTTCCAGACCGCGTACAGCCTGTTCGCCTGGGGGTTCGGGGACCGGCCGTTCGAGATCGGGCTGCTGAACCCGTACTACATCACCTGGTTCCTGCTGGCGCTGTTCATCTGGCGGATATCCACACCGCTGTGGCGGCGGATGCGGTTCCCGGTGGCGGTGTCCGTGGTCGTCGCCCTGCTGGCGTTCATGAGCGACCTCGGCGGGACGCTGGACCTCTACCGGATCCTCGGCCTGATGCCGTTCTTCGTGCTGGGGCTCGTGTTGCGGCCGGAGATGCTGGAGATCCTCAGGCGGACCGCCGTCCGCGTGCTGGGCGCGGTGACGCTGGCCGCCGCGTTCGTCGGCATGTACGTCGCCTACCCGCACATGGACGCGCGGTGGGTGCGCTGGACGCACTCCAACGCCGACATGGGCGTCGGCGAGGTGACCGGAACGGCGATGCGGATGGGGCTGCTCCTCACGGGCCTGGTGCTCGCCGCCGCCTTCCTCGCCGTCGTCCCGTCCCGCCAGACCTGGTACACGGGCATGGCCACCCTCTACACGTACCTGCTGCACGGGTTCTTCACCCGGCTGTTCACGTTCACCGGGTGGAACGAGGCCGACTGGCTCAACACCGTGCCCGGGGTCCTGCTGGTCGCGGTGGTGTGCTGCGTCGGGGCCACGCTGCTCGGCACGAGCCCGGTGCGCCGGGTGACGCGCTGGGCCGTCGAGCCCGATATACGGCCTTTGTTCAGCAAGCAGTGACCGACCGGTAGCCAACAGTTCTGACTGGTCACACCGGGATCACGGCAAACCGCAAGATCGCTGAATTCGTCACATTCCCCCACAGACCAGGTACAGTTAACCGTCAGTTCTCCCCGCGTGCATCCATACGCCCTGCACAGCGCCGCAGCCCCGTCGCTCCCAATGGATCCCCACCGGTGACTGAACGCTTCATCCCGGCGGCCGACACGGCCGCCTAACTGAAAACAAGGACGGTCGCATTGGTCATGGCGCCGCAGGGCGAACATCGAACCGTTGCCGTCATCCTGGCGGGTGGCAGTGGGCAGCGGATGGGCCTTAGCACCCCGAAGCAGCTCCTCAAGATCGCCGGAAGGACGATCCTGGAGCACACGTTGAGCGTCTTCGAGGAGGCGCCCGACATCGACGAGATCCTCGTCCTGATGAACCCGGGGTTCCTCCAGGACGCCGCGGAGTGCGTGAAAAAGGCGGGCTGCACGAAGGTCACCGCCGTCCTGCCCGGCGGGACGTCCCGCAACGCGACGACGCAGCTCGCGCTGGACGCCCTCGCCGACCACCCGGCCGAGACCACCAACGTGCTGTTCCACGACGCGGTCCGCCCGCTGCTGTCGCAGCGCATCATCCGCGACTGCGTGACCGCGCTCCGCGAGCACCTGGCCGTGGACGTCGCCATCCCGTCCGCCGACACGATCATCCAGGTGGACGAGGACGTCATCGTCGACGTCCCCCGCCGCGCGAACCTCCGCCGCGGCCAGACCCCGCAGGGGTTCCGCCTCGGCACCATCCGCGCCGCCTACGAGAAGGCGTGGCAGGACGACGGCTTCGAGGCGACCGACGACTGCTCGGTCGTGCTGCGCTACCTGCCCGGCACGCCGATCTACGTCGTCCCCGGCGACGAGCACAACATGAAGGTCACCGAGCCGGTCGACATGTTCGTCGCGGACAAGCTGTTCCAGCTCGCCTCGTCCGACGCCCCCGACCTGTCCGAGGAGCAGTACGCCGAGGCGCTCACCGGCAAGACCGTCGTCGTGTTCGGAGCGAGCCAGGGCATCGGCGCCGCCGTCGCCGAGCTGGCCCAGGGGTACGGCGCCCGCGTGTTCGGCTACAGCCGCGGCGCCACCCGCACCCACGCCGAGCGCCCGGACGACGTCGCCGCCGCGCTCGCGCAGGCGTACTCGGCGACCGGACGCGTCGACTTCGTCGTCAACACGGCGGGCGTGCTCCGGATCGGGCGGCTCGACACGATCGACCCCGAGGCGATCGAGGAGGCACTGCGCGTCAACTACCTCGCGCCGATCCACATCGCCCGCGCCGCGTTCCCGTACCTCGCGAAGACCGGCGGGCAGCTGCTGCTCTACACGTCCAGCTCGTACACGCGCGGGCGCGCCGAGTACAGCCTGTACTCGTCGGCGAAGGCGGCCACGGTCAACCTCACGCAGGCCCTCGCGGACGAGTGGTCCGCCGACGGCGTCCGCATCAACTGCATCAACCCGGAGCGGACGAGCACCCCGATGCGGACCCGCGCCTTCGGCGACGAGCCCCCGCACACCCTGCTCAGCGCCGACCAGGTGGCCAGGACGTCCCTGAACGTGCTGCTGTCCGGCCTCACCGGCCAGGTCATCGACGTCCGCCGCGAGGACCCGCTCACCAGCGGCCGAACCGGCTGACCCGGCCCGCCCCAGACTCGCGCTTTCGTCCCTTACCCCCGCACCCGCCGCCCCCTCGGCATCGGGCGGGTGCCCCGACCCCTCGTTCGCCGCCCCAGGGCCGCGCTGACCAGACGGAGGTGTGCCGTGCGACGTCTCGCCCGGTACTCGAAGCTTCTGCGGTTTTCCACGGTGTTGTCCTTGCCCGCCACGCTCGCGCTGATGATCATCGCGGCGGCGGCGGGGTCGCCCGGCTGGTTCCTGGGCGCCGCGATCGCGTGCTACGTCGCCGAGCCGGCCGTCCACAAGCTGTTCCCGGACGCCGACCGCCCGCTGCGCTGGGGCGAGCTGAGCGCCGGGGCGCGCACACTGATCCGGCAGGCGGCGTTCGTGCTGCTGCTCGTCCGGGCCGGCGGCGCCGGCGACGGGACGATCTGGACCGCCGCCCTCGGCTTCTTCGCCCTCGACTGGCTGCGCGCCGGGGCGCTGATCGGCGCGGCGACCGTCCGCCGCGTCAACACGATCCCGTACGCCAGCCGCAACCTCGGCGACGGCGAGCCCGCGTTCCCGCCGCCCGAGCCCGCCTGGCACGTGCGCCTGGTGACCCTGGTCGAGGGCTACGCCGACGTCCTGCCCCTCCTGCTCGGCACGATCGGCCTGCTGGCGGACGTCCCCGAACTGCTGATCGCCGGGCTGGCGGGCGCGGCGGCGGGCACGCTGGCGTCCTGCGCCGCGCAGGTCCCGTACCTGCGGCGGGTACGCCGCCTGCTCAACGGCGCGCGCACCGGACGCGACGTGCAGCGCCGCGTGAGCGCCTACGAGCCCGAGGTCGTCCTGTACTTCACCGGCCTGGCCGTGAACGCCTACCAGGCCAACATGTGGCTGGAGACGCTGGAGCGGCTGAACCGCAAGGCGATGGTCCTCGTCCGGACGCCGGAGGTCGTCGGCGCGCTGGCTCCGACGCGGCTCCCGGTCGTGTGCATCTCGCGGGCCGAGGACGTCATGAACTTCGACTGGTCGACGGTCCGCGTCGCGCTCTACACCGGCAACACCGGCAAGAATCTCCACCTGCTGCGCGAACCGGACATCAAGCACGTGTTCATCGGCCACGGCGACAGCGACAAGGACTCCAGCTCCAACCCGGTCAGCAAGGTCTTCGACCAGGTGTGGGTCGCGGGCCCCGCCGGACGCGACCGCTACCGCAACTCCGACGCGGGCGTCCGCGACGAGGCCATCGTCGAGGTCGGCCGGCCGCAGCTCGCGGGCGTCACCGAGGGCCCCACCGGCAACGAGGTGCCGACCGTCCTGTACGCGCCGACCTGGGAGGGCTGGGACAGCGAGCACGGCTACTGCTCGCTCCTCACCATGGGCGAGAAGATCGTCGCCGCGCTGCTGGACGAGGCCAAGGGCCTGCGCGTCATCTACCGCCCGCACCCGTACACCGGCACCCGGATGGCGGCCGCCGCCGCGGCCCACAACCGGATCATCGCGATGATCGAGCAGGCCAACCGGACCGGGAAGGGCGGGCACCGGGTCGTCACCGGCGCCGATGCGTCGCTGCACGACTGCTTCAACCAGTCGGACATGCTCATCACCGACATCTCCAGCGTGATCTCCGACTACATGCCGAGCCTGAAGCCGTACGTGGTCACCAACCCGCACGCCGCCAACGACGCGGACTTCCGCGCCGACTTCCCGTCCGCGTCCGCCGCGTACCTGCTCGGCCCGGGCTGCGCCGAGCTGGCGGATATCCTGGCGGTCACGACGACACCCGGCCGGGACCCGCTAGCCGAGGAGCGCACCAGGCTCCGCGACTACCTGCTGGGCCCCGCGGAGCCGGACGCGATGACACGGTTCGCCGCCGCGGTCGACACGTTGGCCGAGGCGGGCCCCCGGTCCACGATGTACGCATTTCCGGCATCACGGGTCCCCGACCACGCATAAAGTGTCGCTCGGTATTCGTCCACACCCTGCCGAGGCACCATGAAGCAACCGCTGGTCAGCGTGATCACGCCGGTCTACAACTGCCGGGACACCGTGGTCCGGGCCCTTGAGTCGGCGTTCGCCCAGACCCTGCCCCCCGAGCGGGTCGAGGTGATCGCCGTCGACGACGGCTCGACCGACGGCAGCGCCGAGCTGCTGGACGAGCTGGCCCGTGCCCACGAGCAGCTGACGGTCATCCACCAGCCGAACTCGGGCGGCGCGGGCGCGCCCCGCAACCGGGGCCTGGAGCAGGCGACCGGGGAGTTCGTCTTCTTCCTGGACGCCGACGACGCGCTCGGGCCCGAGGCGCTGGCGCGGATGACCGCGATGGCGGAGCGGAACGGCACCGACATCGTCCTCGGCAAGCAGGTCGGCACCGGCGGCCGCAAGATGCCCCAGGTGTTCGGTGAGACGGTCGAGCGCACCCACGTCCTCGAACCCGGCTCCGACCTCTTCTGGCGCATGTCGATGGCGGCCCTGCAGCTCTTCCGCCGCTCGCTGATCGAGGACGCCGGGCTCCGCTTCACCGAGGGCATCCCGACGCACGAGGACCAGCTGTTCACCGCCGGCGCCTACCTGCGCGCCCGGGGCGTGTCCATCCTCGCGGACTACGACTGCTACTACTGGGCCGCGCGCGCGGACGGGAGCAGCATCACCCAGCTCGGCGGCACCCGCGCGGCCGACCTCTACACGATCGTCACGACCGCGATGGAGCAGGCCGCGGACTTCGCCGAGCCGGGCGAGATCCGCGACCAGCTCCACCGGCGCTACCTCGACCAAGAGGTGTTCGGGCGGCTGCAGCGCAAGTACCTGGGCGCCCCCGAGGACGAGCGCAAGGTCACCTACGCCGCGTGCCGCGACCTGCTGGAGAAGTGGCTCTCCCCGGGGCTGCGGCGCGGGCTCGTCCCCGTCCGCCGCGTGATCGCCCACTGCGTGCTCAACGACCTCTGCGACGAGCTCGACACCGTCCTGCGCTTCCACAACGAGGCCGGGCGTCCCCGCCTCCACCTGGAGGACGGACGGTGCTTCCAGAAGTACCCGTTCTTCCGCGACGCGTCCGCCGGCATCCCGGACGACTGCTACGAGCTCGCGCAGCCGCCGACGATCCAGCACCGGCTCTCTTGCCCGTCCTGGACGGACGACGTCCTCCGGATCGGCGGCACCGTCGTGGTGCGCGATACTGACGAGGGCACCCCCGACCTGCACCTGATCCTGGACGGAGACGACGGCCCCCGGCGCATCCCATGTGAGACCGCCCCCGCTGAGGGCACCGACCAGGGAATGGCCACCACCTACACCGCCGATCTCCACCCCGTGTCCGAAGGCTGGCCGGACGGCCGGTGGACGGTCGCCGTGGAGGCGAGCATCGCAGGGCATGTGCAGACCATCCCCGTCCAGAAGCCGGGCGGCATGCACGTTCCGACCGTGCTCGACACTCATCCGGCGGAGGGTGCGCGGCTCGTCCGCGTCCTGCCCGTCCGCGGCCGGGGGGACCTCGGCCTGGAGCTCGGCGGCGGCCCGGTCCCCGGAGACCTCCCCGACGCCGAGGCGAGCCTGAGCTCCGGGAACCGGCTGCGGGTGCGGATCGAGGCACCGCCCGTCCTGGGGCCGGGACCGGCACCGGCGATGAGCGTCGTCCTCCGGCACGCCGGTGACGAGAACGCGGCGATACGCGCCGTCCTCGAGCCCGACGGGCCGTCCCACCTGCAAGCCGACCTGTCCCTGGCCCGCGCTCGCGGCGGACGCTGGAAGGCGTTCTTCGAGATCGGCGGCATCGGCGACCCCGTCCGGACGCGGCTCCGCGAAGGAGCGGGAGTCCTGGGGCCGGTCACCGCCTCGTGGGCGCCGCCGCGGCGCGTGCACGTCCGGCTGGACGAGAAGTGGCTGACGGCCTCCGTCACCGACCCGGTGCGGCAGCGGGCGGCGAGCCTCCGGCGGAGGCTGATCCGCAAGCCGCGATAATGGCCGCACCGCAGCACACCCGCCAGAAAGGCACCGAATGACGCACCGCATCCTCCCGAGCGCGCAGGTGGACCCGTCCGCCGAGATCGGCGACGGGACCACCGTGTGGGACCTCGCCCAGGTGCGCGAGGACGCCCGGCTCGGCACCGGCTGCATCGTCGGACGCGGCGCGTACGTGGGGTCGGGCGTGCGGATCGGCGACAACGTCAAGCTGCAGAACCACGCGCTCGTCTACGAGCCCGCCGTGCTGGAGGACGGCGTGTTCGTCGGACCGGCGGTCGTCCTCACCAACGACCGTGAGCCCCGCTCCGTCGACCCGGACGGCAGGCTGAAGCGCGGCGGCGACTGGGAGGCTGTCGGCGTGCACGTCGCCGAGGGAGCGTCCCTGGGCGCCCGCAGCGTGTGCGTCGCACCGGTACGGATCGGCCGCTGGGCGATGGTCGCCGCGGGCGCGGTCGTGACCCGCGACGTCCCCGACTTCGCCCTGGTCGCCGGCGTCCCGGCCCGCCGCATCGGCTGGGTCGGCCGCGCGGGCGCCCGCCTCACCGAGCTCCCGGACGAGCCCGGGACGTGGGAGTGCCCGCGGACCGGTGCCCGCTATGTCGAGACAGCCGCCGGGGACGACTCCGGCACCACCATTCTCATGGAAAAGGAAGCATGAGCCTCAAGGTTCTCAGCGTCGTCGGCGCGCGTCCGCAGCTGGTCAAGCTCGCTCCGATCGCGTCCGCGCTCGCCGCGGCGGGAAGCCGGCACGTCATCGTGCACACGGGCCAGCACTACGACGCCGACCTGTCGGACGTGTTCTTCTCCGGCCTCGGCATTCCCGACCCGGACGTGCACCTCGGCGTCGGGTCCGGCAGCCACGGCGTCCAGACCGGCGCGGTCATGGCGGCCCTCGACCCGATCCTGGAGCGCGAGCGTCCCGACTGGGTCCTCGTGTACGGGGACACGAACTCGACGCTCGCGGGCGCGGTGTCCGCCGTGAAGCTGCACCTTCCGGTCGCGCACCTGGAGGCAGGGCTGCGCTCGTTCAACCGCCGCATGCCGGAGGAGCACAACCGCGTCCTCACCGACCACGCCGCCGACCTGCTGCTCGCCCCGACGGACGAGGCGATGCGCCACCTGGCCGCCGAAGGGCTCGCGGAGCGGAGCGTCCGCACGGGCGACGTGATGGTGGACGTGTGCCTCCGCATCCGCGACACGGTCCTCGCCCAGACGAGCGGCGGGCTCCCCGAGGGCCTTCCGGACGGGATCGACCCCGAGCGGCCCTACCTGGTCGCCACCCTGCACCGGGCGGAGAACACCGACGACGCGGCCCGGCTCGGCTCGCTCGCCGACGCGCTCGCCGACCTGCCCGTCCAGGTCGCGCTGCTCGCCCATCCCCGCCTGCTCGCCCGCGCCGAGACGCACGGGATCAAGCTGGGGCGCGGCGCGGTGCGTGTCGGCCGTCCGCTGCCCTACGCCGCCATGGTCGCGGCGGTGCTCGGCTCGCAGGGCGTCATCACCGACTCGGGGGGCCTCCAGAAGGAGGCGTTCCTGCTCGAACGCCCGTGCACGACGCTGCGGACCGAGACGGAGTGGCCGGAGACCCTCAACGGCGGGTGGAACGAGCTGGTCGCCGACCCCGGTACGCTCGGCGCCGCCCGCTGGTCGGAGACCGCCACCCGCAAGGCACCGGACGTCCCGCGCGGCACCCCCTACGGGGACGGGCGCGCGGCCGAGACCGTCGCGGCCGTCCTGGCCGAGCGCGCGCACCGGTAGCCGGCGCGGGTCCCGGGCCCTCCTCAGACCTCGGGTTCGAGGGTCCGGGTCTGCCGCGTCGTCACGGTGAGGTCCGGGTACCGGCGGGCGAGCCGCCGGGCGAACGGCACCGACGTGTCCTCGATCACGATGACCCGGCTGACCCGGGCCATGTCGATGCCGGGCAGGACGCGCCGCCGCGCGATCCGGGACAAAAGCAGCGGCCGGACGTGCCGGTAGAAGGGCACGACGAAGAGCCGCCGGTGGACGGCGCCGGAGACGCGCCGCTGCACCCGGTCCAGGACGGCACCGGGACGGCCGAGCCGGATGAACGGCCACACGACGGCACGCGGCACCCTGCTCACGATCGTGTGCTCCAGCCAGGGCAGCGGATGCCTGGCCTCGAACCTGTCGATCGGGTGCAGCCGCGCCCGCTCGTCCAGCGCCGTCCAGCCGCTCGACTCGGCGGTCACCACCTCGACCTGCGCCCCCTCCTCGTCGAGGAAGTGGGCGGCGAGCCCGGCGACCCTCCTGTAGTCGCGCTTGTGGGTTCTGGGGTCCATGGCCAGGATCAGCACCCGGGGGGACGGCCCCTGGTTCACGTCTTCGCCTCCCAGCTCGGTCATCCGGCGGCCGCACCCCCGCGGGCGGCCAGTTCTGTCAGGCGCCGCACCAACGGCTCCAGCGACACGGTGCGTTCGAAGCGCCGCGCGTAGTCGCGCGCTTCGGCGATCTGCCGCTGGTCGAGACCCGCCGCCGCCTTCGCGGCCTCGACCATCGACCGGGCGATGGCGTCCGGTTCGAGCCCGCCCGGGTTGAACCACAGCGGGTAGTCCCGCAGAACCTCCTCGGCCGCCGACCCGGGCGCGTGGACCGACACGATCGGACGGCCCGCCGCCATGTACTCGAACACCTTCCCGGAGGTGACGTAGCGCGCCCCGCCCGCGAGGAACACCAGGACGTCGGTGTTCCGGTACACCTCGTGCAGTTCGATCTTGGACGCCGGACCGCGGTAGCGCACCCCGGGCGCCAGATCCCGCTCGCCCTGCTGCTCCTTCTGCTCCTTCCGCCCGCCGCCGTCCTCCTCGTCGGACGTGGGCGCGAGCCGTTTGCGGAGGGTCCCGTCGGACCCCTTGAAGAACCCGAGGTACCCGTGCAGGTCGAGCCCGGCACCGGCCAGATCCGGATGTTCGCGGGCGCGGGCGAAGCCGTCGATCATCGCCTCGATGGGCTGCTTTCCGGTCAGCGTGCCGACGTAGGAGAAGCGGGGGCGGCGCTCGTCCCGCCCGTTGCGGATCTTCGTGGGCGGCTCGACCGTGGCGTCGAGCGTGTCGGCGTCCCAGCCGTTCGGGACGACCATCATCCGGTCCGCCACCCGCGGATAACGCTCGGCGTGCCAGGACCGCAGCGCCTCGTTCACGAAGACGACATTGGACGCCCGCTTCAGCACCCGCCGTTCCCAGGAATAGGCCGGGTGGCCGTCCTCGAACGCGGGCTCCTCGCTGAAAAGGTCGAGGGTCCAGGCGTCGCGGTTGTCGAGAATGTAGGGAGTCCGGGTCAGCCGGTTGAAAAGCCAGGCCGCCGCGAACGAGGCGAACGGATTTCCCGTCGCCAGCACGACGTCGAATTTCTTCCGCGTGTGCATGCGCAGCGCCCGCCGGACGCTCGCCCAGGCCCACGACGCGTAGTTCTCCGGGAAGACGTGCTTCTGCTTCCAGCCGTACAGCGAGCGGGCGAAATGCGGGAACGTCCCGCGGAACCTGCTGTAGTCGCGCACGTTGTGCTGCCAGACGAACAGGTCCAGGTCGGGCCGCACGACCTCGATCCGCGGATCCACCGAATCCAGCAGCCTCTCGTCGAACGAGCCGATGGCGTCCCGGAGGAAGGGCATCGGCGCGGCGAAGACCGTGACGTCCCAGCCCTTCTCGACCAGCAGATTGGCCGTCGCCCGCGGACGGTACACGCCGCTGGCCCGCGACGGAGGAAAGTAGAAGGCGAGGTACAGCAGCCGTGGGCGACGGTTGGCCATCTATCTCATCCTTCGACGTGACCGGCCAGCGGCCGTTCTTGGGTGCCGGTGTAGGCGAGCCGCGCCCCGGAGCGCGCGATCACGTCGCGCAGTCCGGCCGCGACGACCATCGACTCCGGGTCACCGACGATGACGAGGTCGATCGACCGGCCGCGCAGCAGGTCGCGGTCGATGACGCGCTCCCGCGCACGGGCCGGGTCGCGCCGGTAGAGGCGGGCCAGCCGGCGATCGACGGGACGCTCGACGCGGCGCACGTACGCCGACCGCAGCCGCTTGCTCAGCCCGCGCAACGGGCCGGGCAGGCACACGCGCAGGAGGAACAGCGGGACGCGGGTCAGCAGCAGCCGCACGATGGCGGGCCGGGAACCGTGTTCGAGCCGCGATAGCTCGACCAGGTCGACTCCTTCCGGAAGCGGCCCCTTGCGCCATTTCGCGGCCGTGCCCACGAGCACGGTCACCTTGTCGCCGTGCGCGATCACATGCTCGGCCTCGGCGGTGATCGCCGGACGCCGGGTGCCGCCCAGGGCGAGGAAGAGTACGTTCACGGCGCGTCCGTCCTCCGGTCGTCGGCGGGGTCGTCCGGGAACCAGTGCCGGTAGTGCTCCTCGGCCACAGTGCGGTGGCCGTAGCGCTCGTCCAGGACCCGGCGGGCCTCCGGCAGGTCGAGACCGTCGGGGAACCGCTCGCGCAGCCGCCGGTACCCGGCCACGATCGTGTCGGGGTCGTCGTCCACATCGATCATCTCGCCGGCGGCGTCCTCCACCCCGGCGAGGGTGACCTGCGGCCCGCCGCAGCGGGTGACCAGCACGGGCAGCCCGGCGGCGACCGCCTCGACGATCGCGACCCCGAAGGTCTCCCCGCGGGACGGGTGGACGAGCACGTCGTGCTCCCGCATCCGCCGCAGGGCCTCGTCCGGCTGGAGGGCGCCGGTCAGGGTGACGGCGTCCTCGACCCCGAGTTCGGCGGCGCGGGCCGTCAGCTCCTTCGCGAGCCGCCCGTCCCCCACCATCGTCAAGGTCAGGTCCCGGTCCTCGGCGTGGCACTTGGCGAACGCCTCCAGCAGCAGGCCGACGCCCTTGTGCTCGATGAGGCCCCCCACGTACAGCCAGCGGCGCAGCTCGGTGACGGGCCGGTTCCTGGGCGCGTCGAAGAAGATCGGGTTCGAGATCATGCCGATCTTGTGGGCGAGGTCGGGGAAGGCCTCCGACAGCTGCTCCCGAAGCGTCTCCGAGACCACGAGGAAGCCGGTGCAGCGCGCCAGCACCTCCCGGTACATCTCCCGCGAGTCGGGCTCGTCGAGCACCTGCCCGAGGAAGGACGCGTGCTCGGTGACGAACACGCGCGCGTCCGGCCTGGCGTTCTCCACCGCCGTCCAGCCGCCGCGGAGCCCCACGTGCGCGTGGACGATCGGCGCGGGGATCGGCTCGCCGCCCAGCGCCTCGCGGAGCCACAGGGCATGGCCGCGGGCGAGGTCCGCGAACGACCGCTGCCCGGCCACCCGCCGCCCGGTCAGTGCCGGGACGCGCACCAGCCGCGCGCCCGCGACCGTCGGCTCGGGACGCAGCGCGCTCGGCAGCAGGCTCCGATGCGCGTCGGCCACCACGGCCGCGTCCTCCGCCTCCGGGTCCACGATCCAGGCATAGGTGTGGTAGACGGTGACATCGCCGCAGCCCGGCGCCGTCGCCTTGACCATCCCCTCCACGAACGCGCCCCGGGCCTTGTGCTCCGGAGTCGGGTACCAGGGTGTGACGACGGCGACGTCCCTGCCGTGGGCTGTGCTCTTCATCGGCCGGTCACTCACTCGCGAACGGCCGGCGTCCGGGAGGACGGCAGCAGCTCCGTGTAGACGGCGTCCAGGATCTCGGCCTGCGCGGGCCACGTCCACTGGTGGAGCAGGTCGGGCCGCTCGTCGTACACGTCGCGGTACTTCTTCAGGTTCTGCATGACCGCGGTGACGGCCCGCACGAAGTCGTCCTCGTCCTCGGCCGTGAACACCTCGCCGTGCCCGGTCTCCTTGACGACGTCGCTCATCGCCTTGACGTCGCTGACGACGATCGGCAGCCGGGCGTGCGCGTACTCGAAGAACTTCGTGGCCAGCGCGATCTCGTGGTTCGGCAGGTGGTGCAGCGGGTGGATGCCGAAGTCCGCCGCCGACAGGAACGGGACGACCTGGTCGAACGGGACGAACGGCAGCAGGGTCACCCGGTCCCGGACGCCGAGCTCGGTGGCGCGGTTCATCAGCGCCTTCACGTAGTCGGCCCGCGACGAGGGGACGATCAGGGCGACATGCAGCCCCGGCAGCCGCGGCAGCGTCTCGATGATGATGTCCAGGCCGCGCTGCTTGGTGGCGCCGCCGCTGTAGACCGCGAGCGGGGTGTCGGCGTCGATGCCGCACATCTCCCGCATGTCGGGCACCGGCTGGTCCGCGCTCACCTCGACGTCGGTGACCGGGGCGTTGAGCACCACGGCGGGCCTGCGCTTGAGCCCGTGCTCCTCGACGAGCCATTCCGCCAGGGGCTCCGAGACGGTCACGATCGCGTCCGCCACGGGGGCGTACTCGCGCTCCATCGCGATCATGGCGGGGTGCCAGCGCGGCGGGTTGTTCCAGCGGACGCCCGGAAGGTACTCGTGGGCGTCCCATACGAACTTCACCTGCCGGCCCCGTGCCCGCGCCCGCAGCGTGGCGCGCGCGCCGATGGCGAGCATCCGGAAGTCGTTGCCGTGGATGATGTCCGGCTCGAGCTCGTCGATGACCTTCCCGTAGGCCGCCTCCCAGTCCCACATGCCGCGGTCCAGAACGCGCCAGGCCCGGTCGCCCAGAAGCTTGAGCCAGACCGCGACCATGAACTTCTCCAGCGGCGAGTCCTGGCTGTTGCGGGCGGCGGTGAGCGAATCGGTCTGGCGGGCCCGCAGCCCGATCCAGCGCTGCTGGACCTTGGCCGCGACGCGCCGTCCGAGGAGCCAGGTCCTGCGCACCGGCCTGGAGGCCCCCGGCTCCAGCCGGCTCGCGGCGAGCTCGGCGCGGCGGGACTGGGCGAGCCGGCGCCGGTACGTCGCGATGTCCGGGTGCCCGTAGGCGAGCGGGCGGCGGATCATGGAGCGCACCGGACGGTACCTCGGCTTGTTCAGGACCTCGCCCAGCGGCACGAGCATCACGTTGGCCTCGCCGAGCGTCCAGCGCTTCTTCTTCTTGCCCCGGTGGAAGCCGATGAGGTGCACCTCCCATCCCGCCGCCGCGGCGTACATCGCCTGCTTCTGCACCCGCGAGTCACGCTCGACGCCGTTGTCGACGAGCATGACGACCCGGCCGCGCGAGCCCGTGCGTCCGGCCTCGTCCTCTTTCTGCAATTCCTTCTCCGTTTCGGTCAGCCCGGACACCGGCGTCCGGAACTACCGGCTCGTTCGGGAGCTCTGGTCGGGCGCGCCGATGACGACGCGGTGGACGCCCGCCCAGCGGGACGGGTCGGTGACGCGGCGGCCGTCGACCAGGGCCTTGACGCCGGGCAGGTCATCCGCGCCCAGGTCGCGGTACTCGGCGTGGTCGGCCTGGACGATCGCGGCGGTCACCGGCTCACCCTGGTGCGGTGGCAGACCGAGGGCCTCCAGTTCCCCGGCCGTGTACATCGGGTCGGACACGTACGGGACGGCGCCGCGCTCGCGCAGCGCCTCCACGGTCGGGAAGACGCCGGAGAACGCCGTCTCCTTCACGCCTCCCCGGTAGGCGGCGCCCAGCACGAGGACCTCCGCGCCGGTGAGGTCGCCGTAGGCGTCCGCGAGGAGGCCGACGGCGTATTCGGGCATCGCCAGGTTGGCGTCGCGGGCGGCGCGGACGACGGTCGCGTCCGGGTCGTTCCACAGGTACATCCGCGGATACACGGGGATGCAGTGGCCGCCGACCGCGATGCCCGGCTGGTGGATGTGGCTGAACGGCTGCGTGTTGCACGCCTCGATCACCTTGGTGACGTCCACCCCGACGGTGTCGGCGTAGCGGGCGAACTGGTTGGCGAGGCCGATGTTGACGTCCCGGTACGTGGTCTCGGCGAGCTTGGCCAGCTCGGCGGCCTCGGCGGAGCCGAGGTCCCACACGCCGTTCGGGCGGTCGAGGTCGGGCCGCTCGTCGAAGTCGAGGACCTGCTCGTAGAACTCCACGCCGTGCCGCGCGGACGCCTCGTCGATGCCGCCGACGAGCTTCGGGTAGCGGCGCAGGTCGGCGAACACGCGGCCGGTCAGGACGCGCTCCGGGCTGAACACCAGGTGGAAGTCGCTCCCGGCGGCCAGGCCCGACCCCTCCGCCAGCATCGGCGCCCAGCGGCCGCGGGTGGTGCCGACCGGCAGCGTCGTCTCGTAGCTGACCAGCGTCCCCGGGCGCAGGCCCGCCGCGATCGACCGGGTCGCCGCGTCCATCCAGCCGAAGTCGGGCGTGCCGGCCTCGTCCACGAACAGGGGGACGACCACGACGACCGCGTCGGACTCGGCGACCGCCGCCGCCGTGTCGGTCGTCGCCGTCAGCAGCCCGGCCCGGACCGCCTCGGCGAGGTGGACGCCGAGGTCCGCCTCCCCGGGGAACGGCTCGCGGCCGGCGTTCACGTCGGCGACGACGCGTTCGTTCACGTCGGCGCCGGTCACCCGGTGGCCCTTGCGGGCGAACTGCACCGCGAGCGGGAGACCGATCTTGCCGAGCGCGACCACGCAGATCCGCATGTGCTACTTACCTCCAGATGACGCGGCGTTTCCAGGGTGCAGGGCGCGCCTGAGCCGCCTGACGACGGCGCGGACCGGAAAGGACGGGCGGGTCTCGATCGCCGTGATGCCGCGCGCGTCGCCGCGCACCGACAGCCGGTAGGGCCTGATCCGACGCCACACGAGCGATCCGCACGGGCCGGACAGCCCGGCGGGCACGGCGACGTCATGCGTCTCCCCGGACGCACGGACCATCAGCCTTAACGTGCGCTTGGCCGAGCCGGAGGCGAACACCACCGGCTTCGGCATCCGCACGGTCAGGGTCAGGGCACCGTCATCGCCGTGCGTACGGTCGAGTTCCGCGCCGGACGCCTCGTCCAGCCGGACGCGCCCGTCGCGGCCACGGACGGCGAACGCGAGACCGACGGCCTCCGGGTCACGGGCGTCGGGCCCGGTGATCGGCGTCCGGACGGTGATCTCCAGGATGCCGTCCGCGTGCCGCGCGCCGACCGCCCGCACCTGCTCGCCGAGCCGCCTGCGCAGCCCTTTGGTGATCTCGTAGTCCTCGTCGGGGAGGCCGGCCTCGGCGTCCTCGAAGCCCTCGTAGGCGAGGTAGGCGCGCCCGTTCTTCATCGTGACGGCGTAGGCCTTCTCCGCCGCGTCGGCCCTGATGGCCTCGCAGAGGCGGTCGACGTCGCCGCGCTGCGCCAGCCGGAGCCGCACGCGCCGCTTGACGGGGAGCAGGGCCATGACGTCGTCGGACACGTACTTCTCGACGAGGGCGCCGACGCGCGTGCACACGTCGCGGCGCTTGTCGCCGTCCAGTTCGAGGAGGCCCTCGCGGATCGGCTTCGTCAGCTCCCATTTGGCGTGCCGGTGGACGATCGCGTCCCGTCCCGGACCCGGCTCCAGCAGCCCGGCGACGAACTCGAAGAGCCGCTCGGCGCACGCCAGCCGCGTGTAGACCTCGACGGAGCCCTGCGTGATGTTGCCGCCGTCGTCGCGGAGCATCGCGTAGTAGCAGGTGTAGTCGGCGAGCACGGAGATCCGCTCGGCGCGCACGCACGCCTCGATGGTGAACGGCTGGTCGCTGCCGATCGGCATGTCCTCGGGGAAGCGGAGCTTGTGCCGCTCCACCAGGTCGCGGCGGAACAGCTTGCAGTTGGACAGCAGCCACGGGAGCGGCGAGTCGAACAGGTCGACGTCGGCGCGGTTCTCGGCGAAGAGGTCCTGCCTGACCTCGCGCCCGTTGACGCCCATCATCTTGCCGACGAGGACGTCCGAGCCCCATGCGTCGGCCGCGTCGACCATCCGCTCCAGCGCCTCGCGGCCGAGGTGGTCGTCGGCGCCGACGAAGTACACGTAGCGGCCTTTGGCGACGTCCAGGGCCCGGTTGCTGGGCGCGCCGGGGCCGCCGGAGTTCGGCTGGCGCAGCACCGTCATGACGTCCGGGTGCTCTTCCGCGAACCGGTCGAGTTCGGCTTCGCTGCCGTCGGTGGAGCCGTCGTCGACCGCGATGACCTCCATGCGGCCGGCGCCGATGCTCTGCCCCACGAGCGAGTTCAGGCAGTCGGTGAGGTACGGCATCGTGTTGTACACGGCGACGACGACCGTGACGTCGACGCCCTGCGCGTCCTCCGTGGGGGGACGACCCCCCGCACCCCCCGACGACCTGGAGTCAGATGGCACCTAGCACCCCTGAAGGTTGGAGCGAGACCGTCTCGCCGAGCCTCGCCGACTCCAGGACGGCGGCCGAGACCTCGACCGTCCGCAGCCCCTGCCGCAACGTCACGATGTCCCCGCCTTCGCCGCCCGCCTTGAAGGCGTCGCGGAACCGTTCGTGCTCCACCAGCAGCGGCTCCCGCTTCGGGATCGCGTACCGGATCATGTCGCCCTCGGAGACGCCGCGGAACGCCCGCAGCGCCTCCCATTCGGTGCTCAGCTCCCCGTTCGCGTAGAACGTCAGGTCGGCGGTGAGGGTGTCGGCGACGAAGCAGCCGCGCTCACCGGTGACGACCGTCGTGCGCTCCTTGAGCGGGCTGAGCCAGTTCACCAGGTGGTTGACCATGCTGCCGTCGCTCAGCCGCCCGACGGCCGCGACCATGTCCTCGTGCGGGCGGCCGCTGCGCGCGACCGTGTGCGCGCAGATGGACACGTAGTCCTGGCCGGTCACCCACCCGGTCAGGTCGATGTCGTGGGTGGCGAGGTCCTTGACGACGCCGACGTCGGCGATGCGGTGCGGGAACGGCCCCTGCCGCCGCGTGACGACCTGGAACACGTCGCCGAGCTCGCCCGCCTCCAGCCGCGCCCGCATGCTCTGCAGCGCCGGGTTGTAGCGCTCGATGTGCCCGACCCCGGCGACCAGCCCGCGCGACTCGAACGACTTCACCAGCCGCTCCGCCGCCTCCACCGACTCGGCGAGCGGCTTCTCGATCAGCGCGCCGACACCGGCCTCCGCCAGCTCGACCCCCATCTCCTCGTGCAGCGCGGTCGGGCACGCCACCACCGCGTAGTCGATGCCGAGGTCGAGCAGGTCCGAGAGGGACGCCAGCATCGGGACGCCGTGCGGGGCGCCGTCCGGCCGCCCCGCCGGGTCGACGACGCCGACGAGGTCGACACCCTCCAGACCGGCCAGGACGCGCGCGTGGTTGCGTCCCATCACCCCGAGCCCGATCAGGCCCGCCCGCAGCGCGGTCACGACGCGTTCCCGGTCTCGTTGACGGCGTCGGCGACCCGGGCGAGGTCGTCCTCGCCGAGCGTGGGATGCACCGGCAGCGACAGCACCTCGCGCGCCGCGCGCTCGGTCTCGGGCAGGTCCCAGCGCGGATCGGGGGCGCCGTCCTTCAGGAACGGCTTCAGCCGGTGGACGGGCGTCGGGTAGTATACGGCGCTGCCGATCTTCCGCTCGTCCAGGTGCCGCTGGACGGCGTCCCGGTCCGCCACCCGGACCGTGTACTGGTGGTAGACGTGCTTCGCGCCCTCCGCGACCGGCGGCGTGACCGCGGCGGTGATCTTCGCGTCGAGGAACGCGGCGTTCGCGCGGCGCCGCTCCGTCCACCCGGCCAGCTTCTTGAGCTGCTCGCGCCCGACCGCCGCGGCGACATCGGTGAGCCGCATGTTCGCGCCGACGACCTCGTTGGCGTACCGCTGCTCCATGCCCTGGTTGCGCAGCAGCCGCAGCATCCGCGCCGTGTCCGCGTCCGCGGTGGTGATCATGCCGCCTTCCAGGGCGTGCATGTTCTTCGTCGGGTAGAAGCTGAAGCACCCGACGGTGCCCAGCGCACCGGCCGGTGTCCCGTTCACGGACGCGGCGTGGGCCTGGGCGGCGTCCTCGACAATGGCGAGCCCGTGCCGCTCCGCGAGCGGCCCGATGCGCTCCATGGCCGCCGGGTGCCCGTACAGGTGCACCGGCATGATCGCGGCGGTCCGCGGCCCGATCGCGGCGGCGACGGCGTCCGGGTCCATGCAGAACGAGCCCGGCTCGATGTCGACGAAGACCGGCTCGGCACCCACGAGACGCACCGCGTTGGCGGTGGCCGCGAACGTGAACGACGGCACGATGACCTCGTCACCGGGCCCGATGTCCAGCGCGAGCAGGCCGAGGTGCAGGGCCGACGTCCCCGAGTTGACCGCCACGCAGTGCCGTCCCGCCACGATCTCGGAGAACTCCTCCTCGAACGCCGCGACCTCCGGCCCCTGGACGACCCGCCCGCTGCGCAGCACACGCACCGCGGCCTCGATCTCCGCCTCCCCGATCACGGGACTCGCCGCGGGGACGAGCCCATCAGATTCCACGGGCATGCACAGACTCCTTAGGGCGAAACGGTGACCGGGCGGCTTCCTCGCGGGAAACGGAGCGCGACACGATGCTCACAATTAGCGGAAGCCTCGCCTAACAGGCAGATTCTAGCCAAGTAAGACCGTTGCGAGGACGTACTCGATCATATGCCGCCCCATGCCCGCGCTGGGAGAACGCCGACCAGTCCCCAGATTCACGGCAGGTATCAGATTGGCGACAGGACGGCGAGCACGAGGTAAAGCCGGTTTAGTGGGTTTGCAAGCTCTTGCCGTCAGGTCTGGGGGCGGGGGGTGGCGAGGCCCATGTCGTAGGCGAAGATCGTGGCTTGTACCCGGTCCCGGAGGCCGAGCTTGCCGAAGATCGCGTTGACGTGGGTCTTCACCGTCGCGGTCCCGATGCCGAGCGAGGCGGCGATCTCGGCGTTGTTGAGGCCCTGGGCGACGCTCTGCAGAACGTCGATCTCCCGGTCGGTGAGGAGCCCGAGCCGCTCGTCCGGACGGGGGCGCGCGCCGACCTCCCCCGCGACGAACGCGTCGATGAGCTGCCGGGTCACCGCCGGGGCGAGCATGCCCTCGCCGCCCGCCACGATACGGATCGCGTCCAGGAGTTCTTGCGGTTCGCAGTCCTTGAGCAGGAAGCCGGAAGCACCGGCGCGGAGGGCGCCGAACACGTATTCGTCGCGCCGGAACGTCGTGAGCACCAGCACCCGGGCCGAGGGCGCCGCCTCGGCCAGCCGACGGGTGGCCTCCAGGCCGTCCATGCCGGGCATCCGGATGTCCATGAGGACGACGTCCGGACGGCGGTCCGCGACCGTCCGCAGGACCTCGGCGCCGTCGCCCGCCTGGCCGACGACCGTCAGGTCGGGCTCCTCGTCGATGATCGCGGCGAATCCCATCCGGACCACGGGCTGATCGTCGGCCACGAGCACGCGGATCGTCACGGCCGGGCTCCCGTCGCCGCGTCCATGGACCTCTCCATCGTCTCGAGCAGCTCCCGCATGCCCGCCAGCGCGGCCCGCGCCTCGGCCGCCACCAGGATCAGCGCCGCCCGCCGCTCGCCCGCCGGGCCGCCGCGCAGCGCCGCCTCGGCGGCCCGCACGAACCGGACGGTGTGCTCGAAGACCGCGTCCCGCAGCCCGGCGGCGACCTGGGACCGTTCGGCTCGCACGATGTGGTCGGTGCGCACCGCCATCGACTCGGCCATCGATCGCTCCCATGCTCGGCTCCGGCCTCGCCCGGACTTGACGGCGGCGCCCCACCCCCAGAAGGCCAGCATCGCGAGCGCGACGGGAATCCCGAAGAATGCGAAGCCGGCGACGGCGTCCACCGCCGTGAACGGCTGCTCCGCCGGATCGGTGGAGAGCGCCGTCACCGCGAGCAGACCGCCCACCGCGCCGGTCACTGCCGTACCCGGCAGCCCTGCGCGCGCCGACGGCCCGTAGGCGGCCAGGGAGTACACCGCGATCGCCTCGGCCGTCCACGCCAGCGCCAGCGAGAGCAGCCAGCTCACGGGGATCATGTCGGCCAGGGTCAGTCCGGCCCAGAGGACGTCGGCACCGGCCACGGCGGCCAGGGTCGCCACGGGCGCCCTCCGCCGCCACCACAGCGCGAGCGCATGTGCCGACAACAGCCCGGAAAGGGCGGCCAAGCCGAGCGGAGTGGTCGGGACGAGCGGGGCGGGCGACGTGACCGCGAGCAGCGGCAGTCCGGCGCACACGGCCACCGCCGTCAGGTCCACCAGTTCAGGCCATCCGAACTCGCGGCGGCGCGATGGGGTCGGCGTCGGGAGGGTCGCATGGACCGACCAGCCACCGGCCGCAGCGGGCCCGGCCCGCAACGTGCCACCGACCTCCGCCACGCGGCTCCGCATGCCCTCGACCCCGCGGCCCCCGCCCGGTTCCGCATCATCGTTCCGGCCTTCGCCCTTTTCGTTGCGTACGAGCACGTCGAGCACACCGGTGCGGTACTCGACGTGAACGGTGACCGGTGCTCCCCTCGCGTGACGCATCGCGTTCGTGAGGGACTCCTGGACGATGCCGTAAGCGGCGGCGACCGTCTCCCCCGGCAGCGCGCGAGATTCGCCCGACACGGTCACTGACACCGGGATGCCGAGGCGGACGAGCCCCGCGCACAAGGGCGCGAGGCGTCCCGGCAGATCGGCGTCCGGCGGGTTCCCGGCCGGCCCGCTCAGGGTCTGCCCGCTCTCGGACGGCCCGCCCTCGGACGGCCGGGCCACCACGTCCACCAGGCGGTTGAGCGCTGCCAACACCTCCCGTCCCATGCCGACGGCGACGTCGAGGGACTCGGCGACCATCTCGGGCCGCCGGTCCGCGAGGCGCAGGGCGGCCGTCGTGTGCACGGTGACGGCGCTGAGATGGTGGCCGGCGACATCGTGCAGGTCGCGGGCCAGCCTCTCCCGTTCGGCGGCGGCGAGCAACACGCGTTCCCGCTCGGCCGCGTCCAGCCGCTCGACGAGCCGTCGCCGCGAGCCCACCCGCTGCCGTCGCAGCCGGCCGAAGGCGATGACGGCCGCGTAGCAGACGGCCGTGATCAGGATGACGGCCGGCAGCTCCAGCGGCGAGCCCGCCTTCACCGCGGCGACGAGACCTGCGGCCGAGGCGGCCAGCGCGCCTCCGGTGACGGCGGTCCGCGCCCGGCGGTGCACGGCCAGCGAGTACAGCGCCATGAGGTCGGCCGCCCAGAGCACGGGGGCTCCGGCGGAGGACGGGAGCGTCAGATCGACCGCGGCCCCGGCCACCACCGCGACGCCCAGCACCGCGGCCGGACGCTCCCGGCGCAGGCACAACGCCAACGCCACGACCGCACCGGCGACCAGCCCGAGCACCCGTTCCCGCGCGCCGGCGGGCTCTTCGAGCAACGCCGCCAGGCCCGGACCCGCGACGAGCTGGACCGTGAGAAGGACCAGGGGCAGCACAACGTCATTCGCCCGTGGCCGACGGTGTGTCAACTCGCTGAACGAGAGCACTTCCTCACTCTAATCCTGATCATCTCGGCGCCGTCAATGACCGGCCACAGAAATCGGCCGCAAAAGGCCGAGCACCTCCACCCGTGGGTGGACCTTTCGCGCCACCCCGGTCTGGTTCAGGCCCGTTCCAACGGACGAGGCACAGGGCTCCCGCCTCCATTAATTTCTCTGATAAGGCCTGATCAGGGCGGAAGATCCGCGGAGCCACGGTCGAGGTCGCGACAACGCTCGGCCCGGGCATCCCGGGACCGGCGGCCTCGGCCCGCACGGCGGCGACCGGGGGAAGCCCGCGCCGGACATCGGCACATCCATCGAGCGAGGACGTCAAATGGACGCAGAATCGGACACGAATTCACCTGCGCGCGTATCCGAAGCCGCCTGGGAGGTGACATCATTCATCGCCTTCGCTGCGTTCGGGGCGAGAATGCTTTCGCACGACGGCTTTCTCTGGTACGCGAGCCTCGCCCTCACGGCGATCGCCGCGCCGCTCTCGGCCGTCCTTCTGGTGCGTTCCTTGCAGAAGGGGACCGAATCGTGGGCCTCGGCGAGCGTCGCACTATCGCTGGTGACCGCGGCGCTGATCCGCCTACTGGTCTAGGCCGTCGCCGCACACCTGCCGCGTGCCGGCGATGGTCGCCGGGGTCGGAGTCGCCTCCGTCATTTTGCTCTCCCACTCGCTCGACGTGGGCCTGGACGTCTGAGGTGTCACGGGGATTGGAGCCAGAAATCGCGCAGGTCGTAGAAGACGGCTTCCTGGTCGAAATGCGTCATCTGTTCGTCACGCCAGGCTTTGTAGTCGGGCGGCATCTCCGTTCGCTCGCCCTCGCGGGCGGCTTCGAGGGAGGTGAAGTAGGCCACGCCGGTGCAGGTGCCGTCGGGGTGGACGCAGAACATGCCGCCGATCATGTCGGGCCGCAGCCGCGTCAGCGTCCGCTGGAACTCCTCGGGCACGTGCGGGCGCACCGCCTCCCGGTCGCGGATATGGGTCCGCAGGATCTGGACGAATCCCGCGTCGTCCGAGCCGCCGCGTCCGAACGTCTCCACGTCGGTGGACTCCTCGAGGGTGACCTCACCCTCGAACAGGTCGGCGACCTGGTCCCACCACTGTCCCTGCATGCGCCGCCGGTCGTTGCGGTGGGCCGCCCGCGGGGAGTCGAAGCGCATCAGGTTGAAGTAGACGCCGTCCTCGGTCACCCCGCCGGTGCTGCCCAGCCATCCCCGGGCTCCGGGGGCGACCTCCCGGTGCCAGCGTTCGGCCGCCTCGCACAGGCGCGCCGCGTCGTTCGTCCGGCCCCTGAGCACCTGGACACACGTCTTACGCTGGCCAAACACCTATCTGACGGTACCGATCGCGTCGCAAACCTGACGTCATCCCCAGTTGAAGATCCCACCGGAACGCCGGACGCCGGGACGTGTGGAAGCCCTGGTCAGGCCGGGTAGCGGGTGGCCTCGTCGACCTGCACGCTGCTCGGATCCGCGATCACCTGCGGCTTGGGCGGAACCTCCTGCCCGGCCATCGTGTCCTCCAGCCGGATGCGCGGAGGAAGGCTGCGCCACCGATCCGCCCCACGCTCTTGCGCCCGCTCAGCATCGCTCATGATCCCATAATGCGCCCCTAACCGGCATTTCGGCATCCCCGGCGGCCATCGGGATCGCGTTCGCGCCCGGTCGGCCGCAACGCCGCCGTCGCTCCGGGCCGGCCTGCGCGCCGTCGAGTCAGACAACTTCCTCCTGGCGATCACCGATCGGCAGCACGGCGGGATGGTGGGCTGCATCAACACGACCCAAGCCGATCCCGTGGCGGGACGCTTCTATCTGGGCCTGGCGGTCGCTCCAGAGCACCAGCGCAAGGGATACGCCTGGGAGGCCGGAATACTGCTCCTCGGCTACATGTTCGGCGAACGCCGCTACCAGAAGGCGCAAGCCTATGTGCACGACTTCAACGAGGTCTCGCAAGCGGGCATGCTCGCCTTCGGCGCCACTCTGGAAGGCCGGTTGCGACGGCACGACTTCTTCGCCGGCCGCTACCACGACAACTTGATCTTCGGTCTCACGGCCGAGGAATTCTTCGCGGCGCACGGATCCACAGGGCCTCAGGTATCGGGCTGACGTCCTGCGCCGAGATCACCACCCATCACCACCGCACCACCGTCCTCACGTAGACCGAACTCGACCGGGATTGAACCGGGGCACCCCGCTTTCCGTGACCACCAACAAAGTCAGGCAGATGGCGACGGGAAGAAGGTCAGTCGATGAAAGGTCGAAGTCGCGTCTTAGGTTGCTTACTCAGCGCCGTCCTGGTGGCGCCGATGGTCCAGTCCTCCGCGTCGGCGGAAACGCGCGCCGAGCCGCCGAGCCGCCGGAACGCGCTCTACGTGCTGCATCTGTTCTCCAACGACATCACTACTTTCACGCTCGACTCCGCAGGGCGGCCCACCCGGATCGGCGACCGCGTGGCGACCGGCGTCCGGCCTCGCGGTTTCGTCTTCACACCCGACGGGCGCCGGGCCTACACGGCGAATGGCGGCGACAATACGGTCTCCGGGTACACGGTCAGCGACCGCGGCGAACTCGCCCCCTTGGGCGCTCCGGCCCCGACCGGCGGGCAGGAACCGTTCGGCATCGCCATCGCCCCGAACGGCAAGACGCTCTACACCGCGAACCTCAATTCCGGCACGGTGTCGGCCCTGTCCATCGACGCGAACGGAATACCCCACCTGATCGGCACGCCGTTGCCCACCGGGGCCACCGAACCGCGAACCGTATCGGCCTCGGCGGACGGACGCTTCGTCTTCGTCAGCCACGGGCTCCCCGTCAAGGGACGCGCGGACGAGCTGGTCGTGTTCGCCGTCGACCGCGACGGCGGCCTCCGTCCCACCGACCTGCCGACGGTCCCGGTCGGCTCCGGTGGGAACGGCTCCGACATCACCCCGGACGGCCGGTTCATCTACATCGCGAGCACCGGATCGGACGTCGTCTACGGCTACCGCATCGCCCGGGACAGGAGCCTGTCGTCCGTCCCCGGCTCGCCGTTCCCCACCGCCGTCTTCCCCGAGGACGCGGCGGTCACGCCGGACGGCCGCCACCTCTACGTCACCAGCCCGAACCACGACACCACCGTCACGCGCAACGTCACCGCCTTCTCGATAGGGAAGGACGGTTCGCTGCAACCCGTCCCAGGGTCGCCCTTTGAATCGGCAGGGGCGTCCGTGGGAATCACCCCCAGCCGGGACGGCCGCAACCTCTACGTGGGCAACTTCGAGACCCACGACCTGACGGCCTTCGACATCGGCAAGACCGGCGTGCTGACCCAGCTCGCGGGCTCGCCCTTCCCGACCGGCGGCAGCAACCCCACGTTCCAGGGTGTCGCCGTCCCACCGAACCAGGGCCCGAAGGCGGCCTTCCAGAGCACCGTCACCGGCCGCACGGCCCGCTTCGACGCCACCGCCTCCGCCGACCCCGATGGCACGGTCGCCCGCTACGACTGGACCTTCGGCGACGGCACCGCACTCCCGGACGGCGGCCCGCACCCCACCCACGCCTACCGCCGCCCCGGCACCTACCGGGCCACCCTCACCGTCACCGACGACGAGGGCTGCACCACCGCCTTCGTCTTCACCGGCCAGACCCCCCACTGCACCGGCTCCCCCGCCGCCCGCACGACCAGAACGATCACCATCGAATAGGGCCCGAGACGGCACCGCCCGCGAACCGTTTCCGGTCCCCGGGCGGTGCGCCACAAGGACTAGCTGATCAGGATGACGAAGTTCTCGGCCTCCTTGAAGGTGCGGAGCGTGATGTCGGGGTCGTCGAGGTCGAGCGGCTCGGTGGTGACGGGGAAGTTGGTGATGTTCCGGGTGAACCGGGAGAGCGCCTCCCAGTCGTCGAACAGGCCGTACATCGTGTCGTTCAGGGAGTGGTTCCCGGTCGGGTTGCGGTCGGCGAGAGTGTCGCTGGAGACGTGGGAGACGGCGCCGAAGTGGGCGGCGTGCGTCACGACCGTCGACAGGACCAGGGAGGCCCTGATCACGGGGGTCACGTCGCCTCCCGGCCGGTAGTCGTTCAGGCCGTACAGCGAGTCCTTGATCTCGTTGGCGCTGAGATCGCGCTGGACGCTCGCATGCCGCTCGGGCTGCCCCGTCTGCGTCCAGGCCGACCGCAGCGACGCGTCGGAGGAACCGAACACCATGCTGGTGGGCGATCCGCCGATCCGGCTGCCGAGGTCGTAGTCGCCGAACTGGTAGGTGCCCTGGTCGTTGGTCCAGCCGCGCAGGCGGGTGTCGTGGGCGGACAGGTACAGCGTCAGGAAGTCGCTCGACCCCCGCGAGTCCTGGAGCTCGACGCGCATCCGGATGATGCGGTCGGGGTCGGCCGTGGTCTGGCCGACGTTCCCCCGGAACGGATGGGCCCCGGCCGCCCGCCGCAGAGATCCGATCATGTCGTTGTAGTTGCGCGACAGCTCGGGGCCGCTGGACGGGGTGATGTTCCACGTCACGTCCGGCCTCGCCTGCTGCTCTCCGGTCTCGTCCGGGCGGGGGCCCGGCCCGTCGTCGTCGGCGCCGGTGTCGCCCTGTTCCAAGGCCGGGACCGCGGCCCACAGCTGGCTCGCGTCGGTGCCGCTGGTGCAGGACCGGCCGACGGGATGGTCGCCCTCGCCCTCCAGCGTCAGGCAGCGGCGCGTGCCCTCGTTGAGCAGCGTCATGTAGCCGGAGTGGACCGTGGAAAAGATCAGCCTCCACCGGTCGGCGGAGTCAATGCCGCAGGGGCGCCAGAATGTCTTGGTGTGCAGGTTGGGCTCCGTCGAGAACGGGGTGTCCACCTCGTGAAGGCACTGGTTGTACTCGTTGACGATCTGGGACTGTCCCCGGGCGACGGTGCGGAGCGAGTATCGCTGGGTGGCCGACGTGCTGCGGTTCTTCACGACGCCCCAGAAGCGCTGGGGCCGGTTGATCCTGCTGTCCTCGCGCTGGTCGAGTGCCTTCGCGTTCTTCTTGCTGATCACGGTCTTCTTCCGTCCCTTCGCGTCCGCCGCCAATGGACGGAATTCGACGGGGACGTGGTCGGACGACAGGTCGCCGATCCGGTTCCCACCCCATTCGCTGGGGAGATTGCAGTTGGTCACCATGTAGTCGAGTTCGCGCATCTCCCCACTGGAGAGAACGTGCGTCGGCTCATTGGGGCTGTAAATCCTGCCGGTCCCGGGAAGTGTGGGCAGGTTCGGGTCGAAGCCGGGAGTCTGCAGGGAGCTGCCGGCCGGGTTCCACCGGTGCGGCTCGCGGTTGAAGTCGCCGAGCGCGACCCAGCAGCGGTTGCCCGTGACCTGCTGGTTCATCTGCCGGAGCAGCCCGTTGTCGTCGTTGCCCGAGCCGGACAGGCCGTGCATCGTGAAGAAGACGGTCGTCCCGAGGCGGATCCCGAACGCCGGGCGGCTGCTCTGGAAGGACGGCGGGATGATGATGATCTCGTCGGCGGCGTACGGGGTGACGATGGCGAGGTTCACCCGGTGGCCGCCGGGATCGGTCTCCATGAAGTACACGTTGCGCACGCCCCCCTGGTCCAGGGGGTCACTGTCAACGGTCTCCACTCGCCATAGGTACCGGTCGACTCGCATCCCGTGCTGCTGGGCGGCCGTTTCGGGCGTTCCCATGCTGGTCGGCCTCGCGCCCGCCTCCTGTAAGGCGATCACGTCGTGCGTCCTGGCCTGCGTCCGGACGGTGTTGGTCCATTTGGCGAGCTGTCCGTCGGCGGCGCCCTGCATGTTATAGGTCATCGGCCGGTGCTGCTGGAGCGGCAGCGCGTCGGCCCGCTGCGGCACCGTGACCGCCGTGACGGCCGACGCGACGAGCGCGAGCGACACCACGCCGGCGACGGCCCTGGTCACCCGCCGTCCGGCCCGGCCCGAACCTGTCCGATGTCGAGGCTTCAAGATCATTTACGGTCCCCGATAAGTGGGTTCCGACCGCCGTGAAGCCTTCCTGACAGGCTTCAGGTTGCGGCAGTCGATATCGGAGTAGATGCCACCCGAACCAGAAAAGTTCTCATGTTCTACCGTCCAGTAGCCCAAATTCGGCGCGGACGCGGCTGATCAGGTGAAATCGGCGGCCGTCATTCCCGCCGGATGGCCGGGCGGCCACTGCACGAGCTCGATCCGGTACCCGTCGGGGTCGGTCAGCCACGACGTCCGGACCCCGGGTCCCGGCTCCGCGGGAGGCTCGGCCATGACGCCCTTGACCGCGAGATCCGCGATCGTGGCATCGAGATCGTCCACCTGGACGACGAGGTGGTTGACGGCGCTGACGTCTTCAACCGGCTTCGCGGGGTCGTGCACGAGCTCAAGGCTGACGAACGGATCGTCGGGCAGCTTGAGCATGGTCAGGCTGCCAAACCCAGTCTCAGGGACGCCGCCGACCACCGCGTAACCAAGCGCGGCGTAAAAGGCGAGCGACCGTTCAAGGTCGCTGACCCGCAACCCAAGATGCAACATCCGCATACTCGGCAGGCTAGCGGGGCATCGATGAGTGTCGGCTCACCCCGTGCTCAGACTCCGATTAGCGTGGAGTGAATGTGGTCGTCGAGGTCGGCCACGAACGCCTCACGACGCCAGGGGCGCAACTCTAGGCGCGCGAGCCGGAGCCGCTGAGCCGGAACGCGCCCTCGAGTGGCGGCGGCGAGCTCAACGCATTCGTGCAATTGCCCGGCCGCGGCCTCGGGAGCACCCGCGCCGGATGTGCGGAGTCGCGCGAGCGCGCGGTCGGTCAGAACGATGGCCCGCTGGACGCCCTCCCGGGGCCTCGTCAAAGTCTCGGCGGATCTCGCCAGCTGGCGTTCGGCGGCCTCGGCCTCACCGAGGAAGATGCCGCACACGCCCTCGAAGCCTCGGAGCGGCCCCTTACTGAACGAGTTCGCCATCGGGTCGCCCGCTGTGTCGGCGTCCAGGTCGCACCACGCTCTGTGCAAGGCCGCGTGGGCACGGCGCACCTGTGGGGGCTCACTGCGCGCAGCCATCTCGGCCTGGAGCGCATGCGCCCGCGCCCGCATGAGGGCGCTGCCACCACGACGCGCGTCCCGCACGGCGGCGTCGGCGATGCCGCGGGCCCACCCGATGTCGCCGGTGGAGTAGTAGGTGACCATCGTCTGGCTTGAACGAATCAAGGCCCGTTGTGAATGGTCGACCTCGCCCGCGACCGCTACCGCTTCTTCGTACAGCGCGAGCGCGGCAGAGTCGTCACGGGTCTCGAACGCCAGTCGAGCGGCCAGCGCGAATGCACGGGCGGCAACGGCGTTCAGCTGGGATCGCAGCCCGGCAGGACTATCGCGCGTCAACAATTGCCGACATGCTTCGACCACGGCCGCCTGGACGAGGTGGAGCCGCACGAACGGAACAGTGCTGATCTGCCCGTCTACCGTCCTGCTCGTCGCGTCGAGTCCATCGAGCACCGAGACGCTCAACGACTCGGGCCGGGCGAGCACACCGGCCAGCTCAGCGCGGGTCGAGGCATCGAGGAAGGCCAGAAGGCTCATGCCCGTGTCGACCACGGCGGCGGCAACGGTGTTCGTCAGCTCATCGATCCGCTCAGATGGCACGCCGAGTAGCGCCAGTGCCTCCATTAGCTCGCGGAAGTCCGAGCCGGAGCCGAGGGCCACCGATCCGGCAGGCGTGCGCGCGTAGACGTACGCGAGAAGCACCTGATATTGCTCGTCGGGAGTACTGACGGCTGCCTCCCAGCGTCCGACGGTCCGCCGGATGCTGTTCAGTTGGGCCGAGCCGACTCGTGTGATGTGCAGCCCGCGGCCATGCGAACGCAGTTGTGCGGCCAGTTCGGCCCAAGACCAACCCCGCTTTGTCCGGAGCCGCCGTAGGGCGTGGGCTCCGACCTTGCGTTCTCCGTCCATGTCGGCAGTACACCATCACAGTTCTCAGATCGGCATCACCAATCGAGGTTTGTCATGGTTTGCCGCATAGTCGAGCGTGTACCAGGTGCCACTTGATCGCATCCCCCGAAGGGGAAAGCCAATGACGAAGCCGCTGCGGTCCACCATCCAGCGATTGCGCGCGAAATAGCCTTCGGTGTTGAGGGTGCCACCGAGTTCTACCAATTCAGTGAGGCGGCCCGCGTTTCGGACCGTAGCCACGGCACGCCGAGCGTCGGGCGGCTGATCGGCCAACCGGGCCGGAACGGCTACCACGAGCCGCACATCCGTCTCGTCGGCCAGCCAGAGCAACGCGAGCGAGTCGATACCGGACGCGCCTCCCAAGTGGAAGCTAACACCGGGCTGCGCGAACGGGCGGACGTACTCATCGAACATCGCCCGGTAGTCGGTCAATGCGCGGTGATCGGTCGAGCGCGTACCTGTGATCGTCACGGCCTGCGGCATGCCCTGTCCTCATGTCACCAGATGTCATCTCCCTCTTGTGTGACGAACCCTATTCACTCGGTCACACAGAGGAGCTCGTCCGGCCTGTCACTCGGCAGACGACGGTGAACCGCCTGATGAGTCCCCTTCGCCAGACGAGAGCGGCCCCGGCCTGGTGCGCGAACACCAGGTGACCCGGGGCCTCGGCCGGAAGGTGGTCCGACCCATGGCAAATCGTACGGTTCCCCAGGAGCGCCTCGCGGCGTTGGGGGCGCATCTGTCGGCCCGGCGGCTCGAGGTCGAGCTGACCACGCGCGGGTTGAGCGTCAAGAACCCGGACGTCCCTGGGTGCTGTCCGGAGGTCGGTCGACTCTCAGATGTCATCACGTGCCGTCCGCGGGTGGAGGACGACGCGCGGCTCTGGTTCTACACCTCTTGGAACGAGCCCGTCGCCGAGGCGGGACACATCACCGACGCGGCCGTCTTCATCGTCGGCTACCTGCGCAACGGGGCGAAGCAGTGACCCCGCCTTGGGCGGTGGCCGAACTGGAGCCCGAGCAGGTGACGGCCGAGCTGGCGCGCTGGTTTCCCGGTGTGGCGGTGTGGCAGGGCGAGTTCACCGGGAGCTGGTGGGCGCTCGCGTGGGACCGCGCCGGTCGACACCGCCTCGTGGAGGCATCCAAGCCGATGGAACTGGCAGACCGGATCGCGGTGCTGCAGCGGCCCCTTCCGCGCCACGCGCCACGGTACTCGCGGGACAGCCTCGGCGACGCGTCCTCGCGCGTCCAACCGGCGCCTTCGCGGCACCGCCGTTCCGTTCGCCGGGGATGGCTGCGCAGCGCGCTGAGCGGCCTGATCACCGTGAACGCGTCGCACTAGAGCCGGGGCGGCGCGGTGGCATCCCCCCGACGCCGCGTCGCCCCCACCCGTACGTGCGCGGCCATGGGCCGCGATCAGCAGGGAGGAATTGCAGGGTGGGCGGCCGGGACAAGGGCAACACGCCATCTGAGGAATGCCGCGTCCCCCTGACGTCCGCTGAGCGTCAGGGGGACGCGGGTGGGGAGCGCGGCCCCGTCCCGGGAGGTACGGGGACGGGGCCACGGGCCGCGCGGGGCCGGGCGACGGTCGCCCGCGCGGCACGACAGGGTCAGTGCTTGACCGCCCCCTCGGCGCCCGCGCCGGTGAGGGAGCGGACTTCGATCTCGGCGTACTTCTCGGCGTTGAACTCCTTGCTGAGGATCGTCCCGAGCCAGCCGCAGAAGAAGCCGATCGGGATGGAGACGATGCCCGGGTTCTCCAGCGGGAACCAGTGGAAGTCCACGTCGGTGAACAGGGCCTTCTCGGAGCCGGACACCACCGGGGAGAAGGTCACGAAGAAGATCGCGGAGCCGAGGCCGCCGTAGATGGCGGCGACGGCGCCGGCCGTGTTGAACCGCTTCCAGAACAGGCTGTACAGGATCGCGGGCAGGTTCCCGGACGCGGCCACCGCGAACGCGAGGGCGACGAGGAACGCGACGTTCAGGCGCTGCGCGTAGATCCCGAGGACGATCGCGACGGCGCCGATGACGAACGCGGAGATCCGGGCGACGCGGACCTCGTCCCGCTCGGTGGCCTTGCCCTTGCGGAACACGTGGGCGTACAGGTCGTGCGAGAAGGACGAGGAGGAGGCGAGGGTGAGGCCCGCCACGACCGCGAGGATCGTCGCGAACGCGACCGCGGCGATGATCGCGAGGAGGATCGTGCCGCCCGCCTCGCCGAAGACGAGGTCGCCGACCTTCTCCGCGAGCTGCGGGGCCGCGGTGTTGCCGGCCGGGTTCTCCTTCGCGATCTCCTTGCTGCCGACGAGGGCGGCGGCGCCGAAGCCGAGGACGAGGGTCAGCAGGTAGAACGAGCCGATGATGCCGATGCCCCACAGCACCGACTTGCGGGCGTCGCGGGAGGTCGGGACGGTGTAGAAGCGGATCAGTATGTGCGGCAGCCCGGCGGTGCCGAGGACGAGCGCCAGCCCGAGGCTGATCAGGTCGAGCTTGCCTTCCAGGCCGCTGGCCTCGGTGCCGTAGCGGAGGCCGGGCTCCAGGAAGTCCTTGCCCTTGCCGCTCTGGTCGGCGGCGTCGTTCAGCAGCGACGACAGGTTGAAGCCGAACTCGCTCAGCACGAGGAGCGTGATCAGGGTCGCGCCCGTCATCAGCAGGACGGCCTTGACGATCTGCACCCAGGTGGTGCCCTTCATGCCGCCGAACACGACGTACACGATCATGAGGACGCCGACCAGCGCGATCGTCGCGCCCTTCGCGAACTCGCTGGTGAAGCCGAAGAGCAGGGAGACCAGCGCGCCCGCGCCGACCATCTGCGCCAGCAGGTAGAAGATCGACACGACGATGGTCGAGACGCCGGCGGCGGTGCGGACGGGGCGGGGGCTCATCCGGAACGACAGCACGTCCGCCATCGTGAACCGGCCCGAGTTCCGCAGCAGCTCCGCGACCAGGAGGAGCGCGACGAGCCACGCGACGAGGAACCCGATCGAGTACAGGAACCCGTCGTAGCCGTAGAGGGCGATCAGGCCCGCGATGCCGAGGAAGGACGCGGCGGACATGTAGTCGCCGCCGATCGCGAGGCCGTTCTGGACGCCGGAGAAGGACCGTCCGCCCGCGTAGAAGTCGGTGGCGTTCTTGGTGTTCCGGCTCGCCCAGACGGTGATGGCGAGCGTTCCGGCGACGAACGTCAGGAACAGGAGGATCGAGAGGGTTTCGTGGCTCATCGGGCGTCCTCCGCCTTCCCGCCGGCCTCGGCCTCGATTCCGGCGCGGATCTTGTCGGCGATGGGGTCGAGGCTGCGGTCGGCGTGCCGCGCGTACAGCCAGGCGATGACGAACGTCGATACGAACTGGAGGAGGCCGAACACGAGCGCGACGTTGATCGAGCCGAACAGCTCCTTGCCCATGAAGCCCCGCGCCCACCCCGACAGGACGACGTAGAGCAGGTACCAGCTGAGGAACGCCGCGGTCATCGGGAATGCGAATCTGCGGAATCTGCGCCGGAGTTCCTGGAACTCCGCGCCGCTCTGGAACCGTTCGTAGACGGTGCCGGAGGCACTCTTATCGACGGACACGACCGTCCCTCCTCTGTAGTGACGCCGGTCACGCGACACGCTAAGGAGCGTGTCCGTGCAGGCGAAGGGGCCCGGCGGGAGGGTGCGTTCAGCTGCCGCTCATCGTCGCCGGTCTGCGCGCCGCGTCGATGAACGGTCCGTTTGACGCGACGAACGGTCGCCCGTTTCGGTCGCCCGGCGCGGCGGCGTCAGGCTCGTTTCGGTCGCCCGGCGCCCCGTTGATCACACCCGTTTCGGGCGCCAGGTGCCGCGGTCGACGTCCAGGGACTCGGGGGTGTGCAGGCGCACCATCATGCGGGCCACGCCCGGCGGGACGCGTCCCGGCGTGCACCACGACACGGCGATCATGACGGTGAAGGCGATGGGGACCGTCCAGGCGGCGGGCTCGGCGAGCATCGCGCCGACGAAGCCGTCCGGCGGCCCGGCCGCGATGGTCACGATCACGGCGGTGCCCGCGAGCAGGCCACCCGCGATGAGGCCCGCGAGCGCGCCCGGGACGGTCAGCCGCCGCCACCACACCCCGAGGACGAGCAGCGGGCAGAACGTGGACGCGGCGACCGCGAACGCGAGCCCGACGACGTCGGCGACGGCGAGGGAGCGGGCCGCGATCGCCAGGCCGAGGGGGACGACGAGCGCGAGCAATGTCGCGGCGCGGAACGAGCGGACCCCGCCGCGCAGGATGTCCTGCGCCAGCACCCCGGCGACGGACACGGTGATCCCGGACGACGTCGACAGGAACGCCGCGACCGCGCCGCCCGTCACCAGCGCGCCGAGCAGGTCGCCGCCTACGCCGCCGATGAGCCGCCCGGGGAGGGTGAGGACGACGGCGTCCGCGCGTCCGGTCATGAGGAGTTCGGGCGTGTAGAGGCGTCCGAGCACCCCGTAGAGGGCGGGGAACAGGTAGAACGCGCCTAGTAGTGACAGGACCATGACCGTTGTGCGGCGTGCGGCGCGCCCGTCGGGGTTGGTGTAGAAGCGGACGAGGACGTGCGGCAGGCCCATCGTTCCGAGGAACGTGGCGAGGATCAGCGAGTACGTGGCGTAGAGGGAGTGATCGCGGCCGTCCAGCGGCAGGGCCCATTCACGGTCGGTGCTGACGGGTTCGCCGGTGACGTGCGGGACGTCGGCGCCAGCGGGGAAGGTGACGGACGCGTCCTGGTCGATGTGGTGCCGCCCGGGGGCCAGGGTCAGCGGGACGTCGTCGTAGGCGCGGCCGTCGATCCGCCCGTCGACGACGACCTGGACGGGTGCGGTGACGTCCACGGTGACGGCCGTCCCGACCGCGACGGTGGTGCGGTCGTCGAAACGGGGCGGGGCTTCCGACGACAGGCCGGGCGCGCCGTCGTACCGCCACGCCAGCAGCAGGAAGATGAGCGGGACGGACAGCGCCGTGAGCTTCATCCAGTACTGGAACGCCTGGACGAGGGTGACGCTGCGCATGCCGCCGACCCACACGTTCACGGCGACGACGACCGCGACGAGGATGCCGCCCGTCCAGACCGGGGCGCCCGTGACCGTCCGCAGGACCAGCCCGGCGCTCTGGAACTGCGGCAGCAGGTACAGCCAGCTGATCAGCACGACGAGGACGCTCGCGACGCGCCGCACCGCCATGGACTCCAGCCGCGCTTCGGCGAAGTCCGGCAGCGTGTAGGCGCCGGAGCGGCGCAGCGGCGCCGACACCAGGACCAGGAGGACCAGGTAGCCGCCCGTCCAGCCGACGGGGAGCCACAGCATGTCGGCGCCGTAGGCGAGGATCAGGCCCGCGATGCCCAGGAACGACGCGGCCGAGAGATATTCGCCGCCGATCGCGGACGCGTTCCGCAGGGGCGTGACCGTCCGGGACGCGACGTAGAAGTCGGACGTCGTGCGGGAGATGCGGACCCCGAGCGCGCCGATGAGGACGGTGGCGGCGACGACCAGCAGGACGCCCGCCACCCCGTACGCGGCGCTCATGACCCGTCTCTTCCGGGGGCTGCGGGGGGTCGTCCCCCCACGAGAGACCGGTCCTCGTCGCGGGGGGTGGAGGCGCGGTCGACGAGTTCGGCGAAGTCGGCCTCGTTGCGTTCGGCCTGCCGGACGTACCACCAGCCGCAGGCGACGAACCACGGGTAGATCAGCCCGCCGAGCAGCACCCACGGCAGCGGCGCGCCCAGCACCTCCTGCTCGCGGACCGCGGGGACCAGCGCGAACAGCAGCGGCAGCCCCGCCACGACCACGGCGAGGACGAGGCACAGCCGCATCGCGAGCCGGAGCTGCGTGCGGACCAGCGAGCGCATGTACGCCTCGCCGAGCCCGGTCTGCTCGTCGATCTCCCGCGTGACCGGGTAGCGGGGGCGGCGGACGGTGCGCGTCCGGGGGCCCGTGACCAGGACCCGTCCCGGCGCGGGGCCGGGCGGGCGGTCGCCGTCCGAGCCGTCGCCGCCGGGCGCGGCGCGCCGGTCGCCGGGGCTCAGGGGGACCGCCTCGCCCGGCGGACCAGCAGGTCGCGCAGCTCGCGCACGTGCCGGCGGCTCACCGGCAGCTCCGCGCCGCCGACCATGACGGTGCAGCGGCCCGAGTCCAGCCGCAGCTCCTTGATCGCCGACAGCGCGACCAGGTGGCTGCGGTGCACCCGGACGAATCCTGCACCGCTCCACCGCTCGCTCAGCGCCGCCAGCGGGATCCGGACCAGATGGCTCCCGCCGGACGTGTGCAGCCGCGCGTAGTCGCCCTGCGCCTCCACGTACAGCACCTCGGCGGGGGTGACGAACCGGGTGACGCCGCCCAGCTCGACGGGCATCGGCTCCGGCTCGGACGGCGACGACGGCGCGCCCGTCCCGTCGTCCTCCATCCAGTCCTCGGTGGACTCGGTCACGCGCCTGATCGCCTCGTTCAGCCGCTCGGGGCGCACCGGCTTGAGGATGTAGTCCGTCGCCTTGATCTCGAACGCGTCGACGGCGTGCCCCTCGTAGGCGGTGACGAAGACGATCTGCGGCGCGCGGGCGAACTGCGCGAGGACGCGGCCGAGGACGGTGCCGTCCAGGCCCGGCATCCGGATGTCGAGGAACACGGCGGCGATGGGGCGCCCCTCGGCGAGGGCGCGGTCGAGCTTGCGGAGCGCGGCGGCGCCGTCCCGCGCGGTGTGGATCTCGCCGATGCGCGGATCGGCGCGCAGAAGGTGGACGAGGTCGTCCAACGCGGGCGCCTCGTCATCCACCGCAAGGACACGAAGGCCCACGACAAACCCCGCCCTTCCTGTACCGCCCGCCACATTCCAGTAAAAGGACGTCGATGAGTCAAGGGGCCGGGACGCGCCTCACCTGGCCGATTCGGCCGGACGATCCGTCCGGACTCGGTCACAGCGGGCCCGACGAGGCGGTCACGCCGGGACGGTACTTCGGGACGCGGACGGTCACTTTCGTCCCCGCGCCGGGCCCTGTTTCGACGGCGAGGCCGTACTCGTCGCCGTACACCTGGCGCAGCCGGCCGTCGACGTTCGCGAGGCCGATCCCGGCCGCGTCGCCGTCCTCGCCGTCCGGGCGCGCCTCCCCGGACAGCAGCCGCCGGACCTCCTCGGGCTCCATCCCGATCCCGTCGTCGTCGACGCTGATCACGCAGTCGGACCCGGCGTCCTCCGCGACGATCGTGATGAGGCCGGGCTCGGACCTGTCCTGGAGGCCGTGCCGGACGGCGTTCTCCACGAGCGGCTGCAGGCACAGGAACGGCACCGCGACCGGCAGCACCTCGGGCGCGATCCGCAGCGTCACCCGCAGCTGCTCGCCGAACCGGGCGCGCTGCAGCAGCAGGTACCGGTCGATGGAGCGCAGTTCCTCGGCGAGCGTGGTGAAGTCGCCGTGCCGCCGGAACGAGTAGCGGGTGAACCCGGCGAATTCCAGCAGCAGCTCGCGCGCCCGCTCCGGGTCGGACCGGACGAACGACGCGATCGTCGTCAGCGAGTTGTAGATGAAATGCGGCGAGATCTGGGCCCGCAGAGCCCGCATCTCCGCCTCCATCAGCAGCGTCCGGGAATGGTCGAGTTCGGCGAGTTCGAGCTGCGCGTCCACCCATTGGGCGACCTCTTCGGCGGCGCGGATCAGCCCGGCGGGGACCTCCTCGCCGTAGGCGGCGAGCGTCCCGACGACGCGGTCGTCGGTGGCGAGCGGCACCACGACGACGCGGCGGATCGGGCAGTCGAGCCGGTCGCAGACCACGTCGTGGACCTGGGTGCGGCCGCTCGCCAGCGTGGCCTCGGCGTGCCGCGGCCCCTCCTCCGCGTGGTGGTCGTGCTCGCCGTCCCAGGCGAGGAGGCGCTCCCCGTCCGTGATCGCCAGCGCGGCGCAGCCGAGCAGCGCCCGCAGGTGCCGGGCGGCCTTCTGCGCGCCCTGCTCGGTCAGCCCGGCCCGGAACGCGGGCGCGGCCCGGGACGCGGTGTGCAGCGTCTCGAACGTCGCGCGCCGCGCGGGCCCGCCGAGATCGCCGCCGCGCCCGCGGCGCCACAGCCACACCAGCGCCGGGACCCACGTCACCAGCAGCGTCGCGACGACCGCAATGCCCACATTCATACGGCGAAGTTACGCGGTGCCGTGCCTCTCCGGGAGGGGTCCCGCGACGGCGCTGCCACCGTTACGGCGAACGCGGCGACAGGGCCGGTATGGGGAGAGGACTCACGGGCATGGGGCGTGTCTTTGCACGGGCCGGGGGCGCCCTCCGGCAATGGCGGCACCCGCCGGAATTCAGGATCAGCGCGTCGGCGTGGCCCGCGGACGCGCTGGCCGAACTCGCCCGGTTCGTCGGCGCCCAGGGCGTTGGTGCGGCGGACGGCGGCGGACAGGCGGGCGTTCCGGGGCTGGCGGACGGGTCGCTCGCGGAGCTGGCGACGAGCCTGTGGCGGCTGCGGGGCCGGATCGAGCGGATGGACGACCCGCCGCGCCCGGTCGTCCGGCACCTGGAGTCGGCCTGGGACGTCCTCGCCGGCACCGGGATCACGATCAGGGACCACGTGGGCGAGCCGTTCGACCCCGGGCTGGCGATGTCGGTGGTGGCGTACGAGCCGACGCCGGGGCTGGCGCGCGAGCAGATCACCGAGACCCTGCGCCCCGGTGTGTACCTGGACGGGCGGGCCGTCCAGATGGCCGAAGTGATCGTCGGCACCCCCGAAACGCCGACGTCCCAAGCGACGACGGAGGAAGCGCGCAAGCAATGAACAGGACCACGATCGACTTCGGCATCGATCTCGGCACCACCAACAGCGCCATCGCGCGGCTGGACGGCGTCGAGACCGAGATCATCAAGAACAACGACGGCGCCGACACCACCCCGTCCGCCGTGCTGGTCGACCGCCGCGGCCGGATCAGCGTCGGCCGCGCCGCCCGGGACCGCAGCGAGCACGACCCCGAGAACACCTGCGTGGAGTTCAAGCTGCGGATGGGGACGACCGGCCAGCCCAAGCACTTCGCCGCCGCCGGGCGGTCGATGGAGCCGGAGGAGCTGTCCGCGGAGGTGCTGCGGTCGCTGCGCCGCGACGTCGCGCAGCGGACCGGCGAGGAGATCGGCGCGGCGGTCATCACCGTCCCGGCGGCGTTCGAGCTGAGCGCCTGCGACGCGACCCGCCGCGCCGCCGAGATGGCGGGCATCGTCCACGCGCCCCTCCTCCAGGAGCCGACCGCGGCGGCGCTCGCCCACGGGTTCCAGGAGGACGCCGAGAACGCGTTCTGGCTCGTGTACGACTTCGGCGGCGGGACGTTCGACGCCGCCGTGATCCAGATGCGGGACGGCGAGTTCACCGTCGTCAACCACCGGGGCGACAACTTCCTCGGCGGCAAGCTGCTGGACTGGGCGATCGTCGAGGAGCTGCTGATCCCGGCGGTCACGCGCGAGCACGGGCTGAGCGACCTGCGCCGCGGCAACCCGCGGTGGCGCAAGAACATCAACCGGCTGAAGATCGCCGCCGAGGCGGCGAAGATCCAGGCGTCCCGGGCGGAGTCCGCCGAGCTGTACCTCGACCTGGACGCCGACTCCGGCCGGACGGTGGAGTTCGAGTACGAGCTGGCCAGGGCGGACGTGGAGCGGCTCACCGAACCGTTCGTCGTCCGGTCGGTGAACCTGTGCCGCAAGGCGCTGGAGGAGAGCGGGCTCGGGCCCGGCGACGTCGAGCGGGCGCTGCTCGTCGGCGGCCCGACCCTGTCGCCGTACCTGCGCGAACGGCTCGCCGACCCCCGCGAGGGCCTCGGCATCCCCCTCGACCACACCCAGGACCCGATCACGACCGTCGCGCGCGGCGCCGCCGTCTTCGCCGGGGGCCAGCGGCTCGACCCGTCGCTCGCGGGACCGCCGCCGCCCAGCGGCGAGTACGGGGTCGACCTCGAATACCGCCCCCTCGGGCCCGACATCGAGCCGTTCGTCGGCGGGCGCGTCGCCGGCGCCGACCCGGCGGGCTGCTCGATCGAGTTCGTGAACCCGCACACCCAGCCGGTCTGGCGCAGCGGCCGCATCCCGCTGCCCGCCGACGGGACGTTCACGACCACGCTGTGGGCGGAGAAGGGCCGTGCCAACACGTTCGAGATCGAGCTGACGGACGCGACCGGGGCGGCCCGCCCGATCACGCCGAACACGCTGACGTACACGGTCGGGGCCGTCGACACGCAGCCGCCGCTCACCCACTCGATCGGGGTCGGGCTGGAGGGCAACGAGGTCGAGTGGCTGTTCAAGCGCGGCACCCCGCTCCCGGCCCGCCGCCGGATCCTGCTGCGGACCGCGGTCGGCGTCCTCCGCGGCGCCGGCGAGGGCATGATCCGGATCCCGGTGCTGGAGGGCGAGCACCACCGCGCCGACCGCAACCGCAGGATCGGCCGGCTGGAGATCAACCCCGAGCAGGTCAGGCGGGACGTGCCGGAGGGCAGCGAGGTCGACTTCACGATCGTGATCGACGAGTCCCGGATGGTGGTCGCGCGCGCCTACGTCCCGATCCTGGACGAGGAGTTCCAGAGCGCCGTCAACCTGCAGACGGAGACCGTCCCTGACCCGGCGGAGCTGGCGAAGGACGCCGCCGCGGAGAAGCGGCGGCTGGAGTCGGCGCGGCGGCAGGCCGGGGAGCTCGGCGACTCGCGCGCCGCCGAGGTGCTGGCCCGGATCGACGCGGAGGGCATCGTCGCGAACCTGGACGCCGAGGTGAACGCCGCCGGGGTCGATCCGGACGCCGCCGTCGCGGGCGGCAAGCGGCTGCTCGACCTGCGCGCCGCCGCCGACGAGGTCGAGGACGAGCTCGAATGGCCCGGCCTGGTCAGCGAGGCGCGGGAGGTCCTGCCGCTGGTCCGCGAGGTCGTCGAGGAACGCGGCCGCGCGGGCGACGTCCCGGCGCTGGAGGCGGCCGAGGCGGCGGTCCAGGAGGCCATCGCCGCGCACGACGCCGACCTGCTGCGCCAGCGCGTCACCGAGCTGCGGCGGCTCGCGACCCGGGTGCTGGACGCGTCCGGCGACCTGCCGTTCATCGCGTTCCGGGAGCTGTCCGCGCTGCAGCCTGAGATGCGCGACCAGCGGGAGGCCGCCGCGCTGATCGCCACCGGCCGCCGCGCCGCCGACGCGGGCGACGCGGGCACGCTCCGCGACGTCAACGCGGCGCTCGCGGACCTGCTGCCTTCGGCCCCGCCCCCGACCGACCCGTTCAGCACGGTGAGGGCGGGCCGGTGAACGCCCCGGCACAGGCGGTCCGGGAGGTCGCGGTCGCGCAGGCCCGCACGCTGGCCCGCGCTGGCCGCTACGCGGAGGCGGAGGAACTGCTGGACGGCGAGGACGGTCCTGTCGTGCTCGATCTGAAGGCGCGCATGTACGCGCAGCAGGGCCGGCTGGACGAGGCCGACCGCTGCTGGGCCGGGGTCGCCGCCCTCTCCCCCGGCGACCCCGGCGCCGCGGAGGGACGCCGCCGCATCGCCCGGATCCGGGCGACGGCGGCGTCTCCCCGGCGCTTCGTCCTCGCCCGCTCCGCGCTCCGGCTCGGGACGGCGTCCGTGGTGCTGCTCGCGTTCGTCATGCTGGCGGACGTCTGGCTGGACCGCGATGAGACCGAGGCGCCCGTCCCGCCGCCTCGCCCCTCCCCGGTGGTGCCGTCCGCCGCCGGTTCCCCAGACCCGGTCGCCGCGCTGAAGCTCGAAGGCCCCGGCATGCATGTCGTCCGCCGGGCGGGCGAGATCGAGGTCACGTTCGAGCGCGGCCTCTTCCGCCGCGACGCGACCCTGACCTCGCGGGGCCGGGCCGTCCTGAAGGAGCTCGGCGAGCAGCTGCGGCCCTACGCCGGCCAGGTCTCCGTCACCGTGATCGGGCACACCGACCGTCGCGCCGTCCACCCGGGCGGCGGGTACGCGAGCAACGCCGAGCTGGGGCTGCTGCGCGCCACGGTCGTCCAGGAGGTGCTGCGCTCGTCCGCGCGGATCCCCACCGCCCGCTTCTCCGTCTCGACGCTGGCCGGCCTGCTGCCGCCGCACCCGGGTGAGGCGGCGTCACGCGATCCCCGCAACCGGACGGTCAGCGTCCGCATCTCCGCGGCAGGTGGACGATGAACACCACGAAGACGTCCTTCCTCACCCAGGTCGGCCCGGACCTCTACCGGGAGAACCCCTTCCGCGTCACCGGCCTCACGGTGGACGCCACCGCCCGCGACATCCGCCGCCGCTCCGAGGAACTCCAGGTCAAGGCCAAGCTCGGCGCGCCCCCCGGCACCGGCTCGGCGCTCCTCCCCCTGGACCCGCCGCCGGACGCCGACGCCGCGCAGCGGGCGATCCAGCGGCTCCGCGACCCGGTCCGCCGCCTGGAGGACGAGCTGTTCTGGTTCTGGTCCTCCCGCGACGGCGACGAGGCCCTCGCCGCCCTGCGCGACGGGCGCGTCGAGGACGCCGAGCGGCTCTGGTCCGACCCCGGCCCCGGACGCCCCGCCGCCGTCGCCGCGCACAACCTCGCCGTCCTGGCCCACGCCCGCGCCCTGGACGACGAAGCCCCCGACCCCGGCCTCTGGGAACGAGCGCTGCGCCATTGGCGCGCGGCCCTCGACACCGGCGCGTTCTGGGACCTCGTCGCCGCCCGCGCCCGCACCGCCGACGACCCCCGCATCGGGCCCGGCGCCGCCGCGGAGCTGCGCGAACGTCTCCCCGCGGCCCTCCTGTCGATCAGCGCGCGGCTCGCCGTCCGGGAATCGGAGGCCGGGGAGCACGCGAAGGCGTCCGCCCACATCGACCTGATGCGCGGCTCCGGCTTCGACGGCGCCCTGGTCGAGACCGCGCTGCGCGACGCCGTCGCCCCCGTCGCCTCCCGGCTCAGATCACAGAGCCGCAGCGCCCTCGAACGCGCCGACGCCACCCCCGAGTCCGGGCACGGCGAGGCGGTGCGCCTGCTCGAACGGGCCGAGCCCGTCCTCGCGGGGCTCGGCGCGGTCCTGCCCGGCGACCACTCCCTCCTGGAGGGGCTGCGGGACGAGGTCGCCGACTCCGCCATGCGCTGCGTCATCCTGTACGGCAACGAGACCGGCGACTGGCATCCGGCGGAGGGCGTCCTGGAGCGGGCCGAGGCCACCGCCGTGTCGGCGAACGTCCGGACGCGCATCGCGGAGAACCTGGAGACCGTCCGCGAGAACCAGGTCTACGCCATCTGCTGGTTCTGCAAGGAGAACCCGAGCCACGACGGTGCCGGGTTCCAGGTGAAGATGCACGGCGAGGTCAACGAGGAGATCACCGCGTACTACGCCCGGCGGATCACCTGGCGGAAGCTGACGATCACGGTGCCGCGCTGCGCCGGCTGCGCGTCCGCGCACCGGACCCGCCGCGCCAAGCTCTGGGCCTACGGCCTCGGGTCCAACGTCGCGCTGTTCGCGCTCGGGCTCGTCCTGACCTCCACGGACGCGTTCGGCGCGGGCGTCGTCCTGATGATCCTGACCTTCGCCGGTTTCGCGTTCGCCGCCGGCTTCGCCGCCACCACCCCGCTCTCCAAGGATGCGTCGGACGTCCTGCACGCGTTCCCCGCGATCCAGGAGAAGTTCCAGGCCGGCTGGTCCTTCGGCCACAAGCCCCCGGGCGTCCAGTAGCGGCGGGGCGCCCGGGGCTCGTGGGCGGCAGGGTTAAGGGATGTCGAGGTGGGTGGCCAGGGATTCGTAGTGGGCGTCGCCGTCGCCGAAGGCCAGGGACGTCGACATGGCGTGCTGGGAGAACCAGTGCAGGTCGTGTTCCTGGGTGAAGCCGATCGCGCCGTGTACCTGGTGGCCCAGCGCGCAGACCCGTTCGTACGCCTCGCTCACCCATGCCTTGGCCATGGACACTTCTTGCGTCGCGTCCCGGTTCGCCGAGAGGCGCCAGATGGCCTCGTAGGCGATGAAGCGGGAGCCCAAGACGTCGATGGCCATGTCGGCGCAGTGGTGCTGGACGGCCTGGAACGACCCGATGGGGCGGCCGAACTGCTCCCGTTCCGTTGCGTACTGCACCGTCATGTCCAGGACGCGCTGGGCGGCGCCGACCATTTCGGCGCAGGTGGCCGCGGCGCCGAAGAGGGAGATGGCGTCGGCGGCGTCCGTGGTCAGGGCGTCGGTGGCGGGGACGCGGACATCGGAAAGGTCCACGTGGCAGGGACGGTCCAGGCCGATCGTGTTCAAGGGGCGGAGTGTTATGCCTGCGGATGAGGCGTCCACCCAGAACGCGCGCGGCTCGTCGTCGACACGCGCCGCTACGAGGAGGCTCTCGGCGGACGCGGCGAACGGGACGAACGTGGCCGTTCCCTTGAGGACGAAGTCAGAGCCGTCGGGTGTGGCCACCGGACCCTCGTCGGGGCGGTCCCAGGGGAGCGGTGCGGCGGTGGCTATCCGGCCCTCCGAGAGGGCCGTCAGCCAGCGTTCCTTCTGTTCGGACGTGCCGTGGCGGGTTATGGGCATGCCGCACGACGCCACCGATGTCAGGAGCGGGCTCGGGACCTGGGCGTAGCCCAATTGCTCGAACAGGAGGCATACGTCCAGGAAGTCGCCGCCTACGCCGCCGTGCTCCTCCGGGAAGGCCAGGCCCGTCCAGCCGAGCTCGACCATCTCCTTCCACAGGGCGGCGGAGTGGCCGGACGGGTCGCCGTCCATCGCCCGCGCTCCGGCGGTCGCGGCGCGGGACTCCAGGAGGTCGCGGGCGGTGGAGGCGATCAGCTCCTGGTCCTCGGTGAGGCTCAGGTCCATGGCGGCGGGACCTTGTCGGAGCGGACCCACACGCCGGGACGTTCCTCCCAGAACAACTGGACGAGGACGCCACCGGTGTGCTTCGGGTGGATGAACGTGTGCTTCCAGGCGGCGCCGTCGGTGACGCCCTCCTCGTCGTCGAAGGTCGGGATCTCGTGGTGCTCGCAGGCCGCCAGGGCCTTGTCCCAGTCGGCCACCTCGAACGTGACGTGGTGGGCGGCGGCACCGTTGCGGTCGAGGAAGCGTTCGATGAACGAGTCCTCGCCGCGCGGCATGATCACTTCCCAGCAGATCGTGGAGCCGGGGATGTTCAGGACGAGATCGGCCATGTCGGGATGCTCGTCGTCCGGCGTCCGCCATACCTGCGTGAACCCGGCGAGGCCGTGGTACCAGCCGGCCAGCAGGTCGCGGTCGGGGAACGCCTGGCAGATGTGGTCGAGCGCCACGATGCCGAGCGACGGGGACGATGCGGATGTGGATTCCGGGACGGACGCCGGCGAGTCGCCGCACATGTCCAGGTTGCCGGGGCCGCGGAGGCGGAACAGGACGCCGGGGCCGTGCTCGGGCGGCGTCAGCGACGCCTCCAGCCAGCGGCCGCGCGCCCCGTCGGTCGGCTTGATGCCGCGCACTTCGAGTTCCGCGCGGACGGCCTCCAGGTCGGGTACTTCGGCGCCGACGTGGTGCAGGCCGGGACGTCCGCCGTGGTCGTCCAGGAACGTCTGGAGTGCCGAGCCTTCACCGGCCGGGGTGACCACCTCCCACGCCTGGCCGTGGCTGCCGGGGATCTCCAGCCGGGTGCCGCGCGCGCCCTCGTCGGGGCTGTCCCAGCTCCGGACGCGCCGGAACCCGAACAAGCCCTCCAGCAGCGCGACCTGCGCGTCGAGGTCGGGGGTCACCTGCGCGACGTGATCGATGCGGTAGATCTGCACGGGTCCTCCTAGCTCGGGTGCGGCTCGATCCAGTCGTAGCCGTTGGTGACCAGTTCCTTGACCAGACGCAGGTTGTAGCGGTTCATCGCGGCGATCCGCTCGGCGAGTTCGCCGACCCGCTTGTCGAACTCGTCCGCCGGGTAGACGTCGTTGACCAGGCCCAGCTTGAAGGCGCGGTCGGCGTCGATGCGGGCGCCGGTGAACAGCAGTTCCTTGGCGCGGGCCTTGCCGATGCGCTCCGGGAGCCGCTTCACGCCACCCCAGCCGGGGGCGGAGCCGCCGAATTCGGGCTGGTCGGGGTCGCCGTCCTCGGTCATCTTCGGCCGGTAGGGCGGGCGCGCCGAGAGCGTGATCTCGACCAGGCCGACCTTCGCGTTGTCGGACGCGACGATGAAGTCCGCCGCGAGCGCCAGCTCCAGGCCGCCGCCGACCGCGTAGCCGTGCACCGCCGCTATCACCGGGACCGACAGCCGCTCCATCATCGCGAACGTCTTCTCGCCGAGCCGTCCCTGCTCGATCCGCTCGCGCGGGGTGAGCTTCTCCGACCAGCCGAGGTCCATCCCGGCGCAGAACGCGCGCTCACCGGCGCCGCGCAGCACGACCACGCAGACATCCTCGTCGTCGTCGACGCGGGTGAAGATGTCGCGCAGCTCGGTCATCGTCGTCGGCGTCAGCGCGTTGAGCTTCTCCGGCCGGTTCAGCGTCAGCCAGGCCACTCGTTCTTCGATCCGCAGATCGACGGTCTCGTAGGCGTTCTCGTCGGGCATGCGTGCTCGCTCCTCCTGATGATCAGCTGCGGGGCAGGTTCAGGCCCCGGGTGGCGATGACATTCCGCTGGATCTCGGTGGTGCCGCCTAGGAAGGTGGACGCCACCGAGTCTCTGCGCATGTGGGTGAATGTCGCGTTCATGGGGGCGCCTTCGCGTTCCCATAGCGCGGCTGACCGCCCGAACGCGCGCGCGCCCGTCCGGGCTAGGCGCTGGTGCAGTTCGGCGCCGAAAAGCTGGTTGATGGACGCCTCGAAGTCGGGCTCGTCCCCTGCCGCCTGGCGCGACACCGTGTAGCGGGCCAGGTTGTACAGGACGCGGATCTCCGTCTGGCGGCGGGCTATCTCCTGGCGCAGGGCGGGGCTGCGGCGGGCGAAGCGGCGCCCCTCCGGGGAGCGCAGGTAGGCGACCAGCTCGGCGAGGGCCTGCTCGTACTTGATCGTCGCGCCGATCCCGGCCCGCTCGAAGCCGAGCGCGGACATCGCCACGTACCAGCCGCGGTTCTCCTCCCCGACGCGGTTCGCCACCGGCACCCGGACGCCCTCGAAGAAGATCTCGCAGAACGGCACCGCGCCCCGGATGTCGGTGATGGGACGGATCGTCACGCCGGGCGCGTTCGCCTCGATGAGGAGGAACGTGATGCCGCGGTGGGGGCGGTCGGCGTCGGGGTCGGTGCGGACCAGGACGAACAGCCAGTCGGCGTACTGGCCCAGGGATGTCCATACCTTCTGGCCGTCGACGATGTAGTCGTCGCCGTCGCGGACGGCTCGGGTGCGCAGGGACGCCAGGTCGGAGCCGGAGCCCGGCTCGGAGAAGCCCTGCGCCCAGGTCGCCTCCCCCTTGGCGATGGGCGGGAGGTGCGCGGCCTTCTGCTCGTCCGTGCCGTGGACCAGGAGGGTCGGGCCCAGGAGGAACGCGCCGATGCCGTTCACGGTCGGCACCCGCGCCCGCATCATCTCCTCGTGCAGGACGAACTCCTCCAGCGCCGACAGCCCGGCGCCGCCGTACTCCTTCGGCCAGTGCGGGGCGATCCAGCCGCGCTCGGCCAGGGCCTCGGCCCACGCGCGGGCGCCCTCGCGGCGGCCCGGGTCGTCGGCGACGCGGTCGACGGGCCAGTTGTAGCCCGCGACGTCCTCCGGCTCCAGGCTCTGCTCCTCGTCCCCGGCCGGACGGTACGACTCGGGAAACCGCTCCCGGACGAAGGCCCGCACCTCCTCGCGGAACGCGGCCTCCTCTGGCGTGTCGTCCCAGTTCACCGTCCGTCCGCCTCCCGGTCCCAGGTCGTGTCGGTGAGCCCGTGCTCGCCCTGCGCCCGCAGCTTGTACTTGGCGACCTTGTCGGTCGGGGTGCGCGGCAACGCGTCCACGAACTCGACGTAGCGCGGCACCATCGAGCGCGGCAGCCGCTCCTCGCAGTAGGCGATCAGCTCGGCCGGATCCATGCCGGTATCGGGTTGCACCACGATCGACACCTTGATGTCCTCGTCCTCCAGTTCCGAGGGCACGCCGATCGCGGCGCACTCCAGCACCGCCGGATGCTGGTTGATCTCCGTCTCCAGGTCGAAGGCGGAGATGTTCTCACCACGGCGGCGGATGGCGTCCTTCATCCGGTCGAGGAAGAAGAAATACCCGTCGTCATCGCGCCATACCCGGTCCCCGGTGTGGAACCACATGTTCCGGAAGCACTGGGTCGTCGCCTCCCAGTTCCCGTAGTAGCCGGTCGTGAGGACGAACGGCTGCTTCGGCCGCAGCACCAGCTCGCCCGGTTCCCCGGGCGGGAGCTCGCGGTCGTGCTCGTCCACCACGGCGACCTGGAAGCGCTCCTCGTGGGCCTGCCCGCACGATCCGACCCGCCACTCCCCGTACGGGCTGCCCGTCGCGATCCCCGCCTCGGTGCTGGTGTAGGTCTCGACCGACCGGACGCCGAACCGCTCCCGCATCGGCTCGTCCAGGCTCGACTTGCCCATGTAGAACGTCTCCAGCCGGTGGTCCTTGTCCCTGGACGTCGGCGGACGGTTCAGCAGGATCGGGATCATGGAGAACACGCTCATGCAGACCCGCGCGTCGAAGCGGCGCACGTCGTCCCAGAACCTCGACGCGCTGAAACGCTCCACGATCGCGATGGACCCGCCGCCGAGCAGCGCGGACAGCATGCCGTCCCACAGCGCCGCCGCGTGGAACAGCGGCAGCGGGCAGTAGATCGTCTTGCCCCACCGGTCGAGGAAGTTGAGCGAGTCGTAGGCGCAGGTCAGCGCCAGGGCGTGCGGCACCATCGCGCCCTTGGACGGTCCCGTCGTCCCGGACGTGTACATGATCGCCTGCATGTCCGCGAACCCGACCGGGACCTCCACCCGCCCGTCGCCGTCGTCCGGCAGGCTCGCCAGTTCCCGCGCGGGCTTGCCCAGCCGGTCGAGGAGCACCCCGTTCGCGGCGGCGTCCCGCACGATCACCCGGCCCAGCTTCGGCAGCCGCTCCGCGATCTCGATGATCCGCTCCGCGTACGGCCCGTCGATGATCAGCCACTGGGAGTCGGAGCTGTCCAGCACGTGCCGCAGCAGCTCCCCCCGGTACGCGATGTTGATCGGCACCGCCACCGCGCCGAGCCGCGCCAGCGCGAAGACCAGATGGACGAAGTCGGCGCAGTTGGGCAGCATCAGCCCGACATGGTCGCCGCGCCCGATCCCGGCCCCGGCGAGCGCGCGGGCCATCCGGTCGGCGGCGGCGTCCACCTCGCCGTAGGTGATCTCACCGTCCCGGAACTTGAGGAACGTCTGTCGTCGGTGAATCTGCGCCTGTGACCGGAGAACGTCCCCGAGGACGAAACTCTCCAGCGTCTCCTTCCGCATCGGACCTCCGCTGTCGCCGCGTGCGTCGTCATGGATGGTGGG
>NZ_SMJX01000059.1 GCF_004348535.1 Actinomadura sp. KC216 | reverse complement strand
GTGCTCAGGCTCTCATGGGGACGGCGTCGTCGGCCGTCTCCCCCGGGTCGGCCGTCTCAGCCGTCTCGCCGGGGCCACGGAGGTGGAGGAAGTCGAGAAAGGCCTTCGCCACGCCCTTGAGCGGCTTGTTGCGGTGGTAGACCACCGAGAACACGTGCTCGATGGGGTCGCCCTCGATCCGCAGTTCGCTCAGCGTGCCCGCGCGGAACTCGGTGACGACCGAGGTGCGCGGCAGGACCGCGATCCCGAGCCCGGCCTCGACCAGCGCCTTCACCGACTCGGAGTTGTTCACTTCGAGGACGACGTTGCACGAGGAGAGCGACAGCCCGTTGGCGTCCAGGTAGGAGGCGAGGCCGGTGTAGGTGCACGATCCGGGCTCCTGCACGATGAGCGGCTCTTCCAGCAGATCGTTCAGCGCGATCTTCCGCTCTTCCAGGCACCAGCGGTGCCGGGGCGGCGCGACCACGACGTGGTGGTCGCGGAAGAACTCCTCGGCGACCAGGTCGCCGCGGTCGATCGGCTCGGCCACGATCCCGATGTCGACCTCGCCGTCGAGCAACGACTTCAGCACCGCTCCGCTGCCGGCGACATTCCAGACGACCTTCACGTCCTTGTGCTGGGCGAGAAAGGCGCCGATGATGCGCGGGAGCACGTACGAGCTCATCAGATTCGTCAAGCCGATCGCCAGCCGCCCGTGGAATTTCCCGGTGAGCTCGCCCAGCCGTGCCGCCAGGCTCTCGGTGGCGGCCAGGACGTCGGTGGAGTGGTCATAGAGCAGCATGCCCGCGGGCGTCAGCGTGACCTTTCGGTGGGAGCGGGTGAACAGTGGTATGCCGAGGGCGCGCTCAAGATGCTGGATGTGGAATGACACCGTCGGCTGCGAAAGGTACAGCTCCTCAGCCGCTTTGCGAAAACTGCCCAGACGGGCGGCGGCATGGAAGACGCGCAGGTGGAGGGCGACAAGATCGAGATGCCCTCCCGCTGCCTGCTGGACGTAGCTCTTCAAGACACCCCTCCGGGGACCGTGACCTGACGGACGGCGAACTACCGTTATCGTAGCAATCTGGAAGTAATCGGGGAACGGCTTGGAAAGAACGTCCTCGCCCCGGATCCCGCGTGGCGATCGGCCAACACGAAGTATGCTTCGGGATTTTCTATTTCAAACTCTGATGCCATGCCGCTATCGTGACCGCACACCTTCGTGACACGCCTCACCGAGGGCAACTGTTCAGCGGGGAGCGCCGAGAGGAGCGCGCCTGTGCCATGCAAGAAAACCACCCGAAAAGCCCTGTCCCGTTTGTTGGTGCCATTCTTGTTTCTGTCCACGGCGTGCACCACCGCCTCCGCCGACCGAGACGCCGGGCGCGTCGTCTTCTACACGTCCTGGCCGCAGTCGACCACGCGGCAGGTGGTCGACGCCTTCAACCGCGCGCATCCGGACGTCCGGGCGACCTACGTGCTGGGCGAAACGCTCGAGCTCGGGGCGCGCATCCAGACCGAGAGCGAGTCCGGCTCGCTGGGCGGCGACGTGGTCGTCCTCGCCGACCCCGCGGTGACCGAGGTCCTCGCCCGGGACGGCGCGTTCGCCGAGGTGCCCCTGCCGCAGTTCGCGGAGATGCGCAAGGGCTACTACGACCCGCGGGGCCGCTGGGCGGCGCCGCGGATCGCGGTGGGCGCCCTCTGGTACAACGTCGAGGCCCTGCGCTCGCGGGGGCTGGCGCCGCCCGGGTCGTGGTTCGACCTCCTCGACCCCCGCTACGCTCCGCTGACCGTGATGCCGTCGCCGGTCGTGGCCGGCACCATGGCGACCCTGATCTCCGCCACCGTGCCCGACCGGCGGTTCGGGTGGGGCTACTGGCGGCGGCTGGCGCACGGCGGGGCCGGCTTCACCAACTACGTCACCGACTCGGCGCGCATGGTGGCCGCCCGGCAGGCGGGGATCGGATACACCCTCTCCAACTACACCAAGCAGTACCCGCTGCACCCGAAGGGCTCGACCCGCATCGCGGTTCCCCGGGAGGGCGGGATCATCGTCCCGTCGGCGGCCTCGGTGCTCGCCGAGGCCCCCCATCCGGGTGCGGCCCGCACCTTCTTCCGCTATCTCATGTCCCCGGAGGTGGCGCGCATTCTCGTCAAGGACGGCAACTACTCGCCGCGCCTGGACGCGCCCACGCCCCAGGGCCTCCTGCCGCTGGCGCGGCTTCCCGCGATGCGCCTGCACACCGATTGGATCATGAAGCCCGAGTCCCGCAACGAGATCCAACGCCGCTGGCACGAGGTCACCGGCCTGTCGGGGGGATGACATGAGCACCACGATCTCTCGCGCGGACCGCGAACTCGGACCCGGAGGCCCGCCACGCCGCTCCGCACCGGCTCGTCTGGCCGCCCGCGTCGCCACCTGGCCCGTCCTGGTCCAGGCCGGCTGCCTCGGGTTCCTCGCCCTCTTCCTGTTCGTCCCGCTGACCACTGTGCTGACCAGGAGCGTCGTCGATGACGGCGAGTTCACCACGGAGGCGCTGCGTGCGCTGTTCAGCGGCTACTACGTGCGGCCGATCGTCAACACGCTCGTCGTCGCGTCACTGGTCACCGTGCTGTCGTTGCTGATCAGCGCGCCGCTGGCGTTCCTCCTCGCGTGCACCGACATCCGGCCGCGGCGGACGCTCACCGCGCTGATGCTGGTTCCCTACGCGCTTCCCGCGCCGTTCCTGGCGATGGTCTGGGTGAACCTGTTCATCTCCAACGGCGTGCTGGAGCAGCTCGTGGGCACCTCCTTCGGCGTTCCGGTCTACGGGATGGGCGCGCTGGTGGTGGTGCAGTCCTTCCACCTGTTCCCGCTGGCCGTCACGGCCCTCGCGACCGCGTGGGCGGGGCTGGGGGCCGACCTGCCGGGAGCGGCCAGGGTGCACGGGGCGTCGGCGCGGCGCGAGTTCCGTTCGGTGAGCCTTCCTCTGGTGCGTCCGGCGCTGGTGAACGCGGCTCTGCTGGTGTTCGCCGCGAGCGTCGCCGAGTTCGGGACGCCGCTGCTGCTCGCCGGCCCGGTCGGCTACCGGGTGCTCACCACCGAGATCTACAGCCAGCTCACCGTCTTCCCGATCAATGTGGCGCTCGCCTCGGCGATGGCGCTCGTCCTGTGCTGCGTGACGTACACGACGCTGATCGGCGCGCGCCGGATGCTGCGCGACCGGAACTTCGTCACGGTGCGGGCCGGCGCGCTGGCCGCCCGCCGGTTCGTCGCCCTGGGCAGGGCGCGCACGCCGGTCAGCGTGCTGGCGGGCGGCGTGCTGCTCGCCCTGATCGCGCTGCCGCTGGCCACCGGGGTGCTGATCGCGCTGACCGACGTCTGGGGCCGCGGGCTGGGGCCGGACAACTGGACCGCGCACCACTTCGCCGACGTGCTGTGGAAGTCCGACCGCACCCGCCACGCGATCGTCAACGTCGTCGTGCTGGGCGCGCTCGCCGGGTTCTGCGCGGCCGCGCTCGGCTTCCTCTGCGCGCACCTGGCGATCCGCCGGGGCGGGCGGTCGGGACGGCTGATCGACACGCTGGTGTTCGTCCCGTACGTGGTCCCCGGCGTGGTGCTGGCGATCGGGCTGGTGCTCACCTTCCGGCGCGACTCGTTGCTGCCGCTGGTGGCCACGTACACGATCCTGCTCCTGGCGTACGTGCTGCGGTTCCTGCCGGTCGCCTACCGGACGGAGAACGCGGCGCTCGCGCAGGTCGACGAGCGTTTCGAGCACGCCTCCCGGGTGTTCGGGGCGAGCTGGCCGCGCGCCACGTTCGGGATCGGAGCCAGGCTGACCACGGCGGCGCTCGCCGGTGCGTGGGTCCTGGTGTTCGTATCAGTGCTCAAGGAGGTCAGCGCCAGCACGCTGCTGTGGTCGCCGGGGCACGAGGTGGCGCCGGTGCTGGCCATCGTGCTGTTCCGCGACGGCGAGGTCCAGCAGGGCGTCGCCCTGAACCTGGTCCTGGCGGTGGTGGCGATCATCTTGACCCTGGTGATGCAGGGCTTCGGCGGCAGAGACAAGACGCGGAGGACGAAATGACGATCACTGAGCGGTTCTCCCGCAGGGCCCGGCGCGGCGGAGGCGGAGCCGGCGGCGGAGGGGCGGCGGTCGGCATCCGGCTGCGCGGCGTCGGCAAGCGGTTCCACGACACGGTGGTCATGGCCGATCTCGACCTGGACGTGCCGGCAGGCTGCTTCTTCACGCTGCTCGGTCCGAGCGGCTGCGGCAAGTCGACCACCCTGAACGTGATCGCCGGGCTGGAGGACGCGACCGCGGGCGAGATCTGGATCGGCGACACCCGCGTGTTCTCCCGGAGCGACCGGCTGGTCGTGCCGCCCGAGCGCCGCGGCCTCGGCATGGTGTTCCAGTCGTACGCCCTGTGGCCGCACATGACGGTGGTGCAGAACGTCGGCTACGGGCCCCGTACCCGGGGCCGGTCGGGCTGGCGCGAGCGCGCCATGCAGAGCCTGGAACTCGTCCGGCTCGCCGACCACGCCGATCGCTACCCGCACCAGCTCTCCGGCGGCCAGCAGCAGCGGGTCGCGCTGGCCCGGGCGCTGGCGGGCGAGCCGCGGGCGCTGCTGTTCGACGAGCCGCTGAGCAACCTCGACGCCCGGCTCCAGGAGGAGCTGCGGCTGGAGCTGAAGCGCCTGCACCAGGAGCTCGGCTTCACCGCCGTCTACGTGACCCACAACCAGGAGGAGGCGCTGGTGCTCTCCGACCGCATCGCCGTGATGCGGGACGGCGGGATCCTCCAGGAGGGCACCCCGCTCGAGGTGTACGGCTCCCCCGCGTCGATCGAGGTCGCCCGGTTCCTCGGCCGGTACAACCATCTGGAGGTCCGGCTGGACGGAGCGGAGGTCGAGCTGACCGGGCTGCCGGTCCGGTTCGCGGCGGCCCCGGCGGCGATGGACCGGCTGGTCGACGGCCGCGGCATCCTGTGCGTTCGCCCGCAGGACGTCACGGTGGAGCCGGCCGGCGGCGCCCCACCGCCCGACGGACGTCCCGCATTGGCGGGGACGGTGGAGACCCGGGCGTATCTCGGGACCCATCACGACTACGTCATCGCCGTCGGCGGGACACGCCTGCTGGCGCGCGCCGGCGTCGGCCGGAGCGGCGATCTGGCCCCCGGAGACGAGGTCACCGTGACCTTCGACGCGGCCGCCGCGCTGATGTTCCCCCCCGGCGCCCCGGCGGTGGGCGCGTGACCGGCCGGGCGAGCGGCCGTTCCCGGGCCGGTGACGCTGACGGGACCGGTGACGCTGGCGGGACCGGTGAGCGGGTCTCCGCCGAGCGTCTCCGCCGGCTCGCGACGGCCGTGCTGGGCGGGCACGGCGTGCCAGGCGATGACGCGGCCCTCGTGGCGGACGTGCTCGTCGAGGCGAACCTGCGGGGACACGATTCGCACGGGGTCGCCAGGCTGCCAAGGATCTGCGAGGGGCTCGGGCTCGGGGCGATCCGGCCCGTGGCGTGCGTCGAGACGGTGCGGGACGGCGGCGCCGCCGTGCTGCTCGACGGTCGGCGGAGCCTGGGCCCGGTCGCCGGCGTCGTGGCCGCCGATCGGGCCGTGCGGCGGGCGGCCGAGCACGGCCTGGGCGTCGTCGGCATGCGCGGCGCCTCGCACCTCGGCATGATCGGCTACTACGCGGAGCGGATCGCCGTCGCGGGCATGATCGGCCTGGTGCTGACCAACAGCGAACCCGCGATGGCCCCATACGGCGGCGCCGAGCGCAAGCTGGGCACCAACGCGCTGGCCCTCGGCTTCCCGACCGGCGCCGAGCCGATCCTGGTCGACATGTCCACGTCGGTCGCCGCGCGCGGGAAGATCATGGTCGCGCAGCGCCGGGGCGAGTCCATCCCGCCCGGCTGGGCGGTGGACGCCGACGGCGCGGACACCACCGACCCGGCCGCCGCGCTCGACGGCGCGCTGCAGGCCATGGCCGGTGCCAAGGGCTACTGCCTGGCCGTGGCCGTCGACCTGCTCACCGGCGCGCTGACCGGCGGCGGCGTGGGCAGTGAGGTGTCGGGCACCTTCGACATGCGGCGGCCCAGCAACAAGGGAGACCTCCTGGTGGCCGCGCGACCCGAGGCCCTCGCCGGAGACGGCGTGTTCCTCGACGGCGCGGGACGGCTCATGGAAGACCTGAGGTCAGCGCGGACGCGGCCCGGAGTCGCGGAGATCCTGCTGCCCGGAGAGGTGGAAAGGCGGACCCGCACCGCCAGGCTCGTCTCCGGTGTGGAGGTGGACCCCCGCCTCCTCGACGAGTTGAGGGAGCTGGCGGAGCCGACGCGACGGCGGCATGGGCGCCCGTGAAGGCGCGTGAGGCGTCACCCGGTGGCGAGCCGCTCCGCGAAGCGGCGGCCGGGGCTGGAGGGAGGTTCGTCCCGCCGGATGACGCTCCACAGCGGCTTGTGCAGGGGCGTGCCCTCGATGCGCAGGGCGTGCAGAACACCGGCGCGGACCTCGTCCCGAACGGCCCCGGCCAGGACGAGGGAGATGCCGAGCCCGTGGCGCACGGCCTGCTTGACCGCCTCGGTGCTGCCGAGGTCCATGGCGACGCGGAGGTCCTCGGCGGCCGGGCCGAGCCGCTCGCGCAGCAGGGTGCCGGTGCCGGTGCGCGGCTCGCCGCCGAGAATCGGCTGGCCGGCCAGCTCGCCGACCGCGACGGCGCTCCGGGACCGCCACGGGTGGTCGGCGCCCACGATCACCACGACCTCCTCGGTGCGCCACCGCTCCGCCTGGAAACCCGGCCGATGGTCCCACCACTCCATGAGCGCGATGTCGATCCCGCCGGCGGCGAGCCGGTCGGGCATGGCCGCGTTGGCGCCGATCACCAGCCGGGTCTCGAACCCGGCGTGCTCGGCGGCGAAGCTCTTGAAGATCGGCTGGATCAGGTACGTCCCGATATTGGACGAAGCGCCCACGACCAGCTGCGGCCGGGCCAGTGCGCGTCCCGCGCGGTCGGCCAGATCGAGGAGCAGCCCGGCGTAGTGGACGAACTCGTCCGTGCCGGGCACGGGCCGGCAGCCGGAGCGGTCGCGGACGATCAGCGCGGTGCCGTACCGGTTCTCCAGGGCGCGGACGTGCAGTGAGACGCTCGCCTGCGACAGGCCGCGCTCCCTCGCGGCGGCGTGAAAGCTTCCCGTGCGCAGCACCGCGAGGTAGCTGGCGAGATGGTCGAGGTTCACGCCTGGACCTCGTTGATCGCGTACTCGGGCCGCCGGCCCGCCAGCGCCTCCCGAACCTGCCGCACGGCCGCCAGCGACATCTTCCTGCGGACCCCGTCGACGGCAGTGCCCAGGTGCGGCGTGAACAAGGTGCGCGGATGGTCGAGCAGCGCACGGGGGATCTCCCGCGGGCGGTCGGGCAGCGCCCAGTCCTCCATCGCGAACACGTCCGCCGCGTATCCGGCCAGCCGTCCGGAGTCCAGCGCGCGCGCCACGGCGAGCTCATCGACGACCGAGCCACGTCCCACGTTGACCAGGTAGGCCCCGGCGGGCATCCGGGCGAGCGCCGCGGCGTCGAGCAGCCCTCGGGTCGAGGGGGTCAGCGGTACGAGCGGCACGACGATGTCGCTCGCGGCGAGCAGCTCCGCGAGCTCGACGCGCCGCGCCCCGAGGTCGCTCTCGGTCCCCGGGGGCAGCGGGGCGGTGTCGCTGTAGAGGATGCGCGTGCCGAAGCCCTTGAGCCGGGCCGCCAGCGCCCGCCCGACCTTTCCCATTCCGATGACGCCGACCGTGGAGTCCTGGAGGGTGGCGCCGTACAGGCGCGGCCGCCACCCCGCGTACCGGCCGCCGCGCACGTGCCCGTCCCCCTCGCCCACCCGGCGCAGCAGCCCGAGGATCAGGGCCATGGTGAGCTCTGCCGCGGGCGCCGTGAGGTGGTCCGGCAGGATCGTCACCCAGATCCCCCGCCGGGTGCAGGCGTCGACGTCGATGTTGTCGTAGCCCTTCAGCGTCGCGCTCACGATGCGCAGGCCGGGCCCCGCGTCCAGGAACTCCTCGTCGACGTGGTCGGCCATGCACACCACCACTCCGGCCGCGCCGCCCAGCCGCGTCCGTACCTCGGCGCGTGGCAGGACGTCACGCTCGGTCGGGGCCGCGCACTTGCAGAAGCGCTCCAGCGCCTCGATGACCTCGGGGTGCACCCAGTGCGTGACCACGACCAGCGGCTCGCACGCGTAGGAGTCCATCGATTACCTCTTTTAAGGAAGATTCAACATCGATTATGATCCTCAATCATAGGCGGCGCAGAGTCAAGGGAGAAGGCGTGGACGAGGCATCGCTGGCCGGCACGACATGGAGTTGCGCGGATCAAGACCTGCTCACGGCGCTGGACACGCTGCTCCGCGCGGGTTTCACCGAAGTGGAGATCTGGGCCGAGGGGCGCCACCTCGACCCGCGGGTCGAGCCCGACGTCGAGGCGGTCGCCGGCTGGCTGCGCCGCAGCCCGCTCACGGTCCGATCGGTTCACCTGCCGTTCGACGGCGTCCTGCCGGACCGGCCGGCCGACGAGCGCGCCGCCGCCTGGATCCGGCTCTGCACCCGCACCCTCGACCACGCGGCCGCCCTCGGCGCCCGGCTCGCCGTGGCGCACCCCGTGCTGTTCCCCGATCCGGCCGACCGCGCCGGCCAGGCCGCCGACCGGTTCGTCCGCGCCGCCGACGCCATCGCCGCGCAGGCCGAACGGCGCGGCATCCGCCTCACCCTGGAGAACATGCACACCATGCGCGGCCCCACGCTCCGCACCGTGCAAGAGCTCACGGAGGCCCTGGATCGCATGACCATCGGCGCGGGCATCTGCGTCGACACCGGCCATGCCGTCTTCAACGGCCGGGTGGGCGCCGACCTAGCCGCCGAGATCGTCCAGGCCGGCGCCCGGCTCGCCACCACGCACGTCCACGACAGCGACGCCATCGGCCGCGACCCCCACCTGGTCCCGGGCGACGGCATCGTCGACTGGGCCGCCACGCTCGGCGCCTACGAGACCATCAACTACCAGGGCCGGTACGTTCTCGAAGTGCGCGGCGGCGACGATCCCCTGGCCACACTGGGCCTGTCCCGCCAACGGCTGCTCGACGCAGCAAATGGTGCGTCCCAGTCCATCGGGAAAGGAACATGAACCGTCCCACCGTGGCATGCGTAACCGGCATCGGCTGCGGGTCGGTCAGGGTGACCAGGTGGGCGCCGGTCATGGCGTCCACCAGCAAGCGGGGGGCACCGGGGCGGGCCGGCTCCAGCGTTCCGGATCGAGGGCAGACGGTTCCCTGCGCGTACGGACGACTGCCTCCCTACCCCGCGGCGGCCACGTGAGCGTCGGCATGGCCATCCCGGCGGGCCACGTGCTCCCGGCCGTCCTGCCGGCTGCCGGCCCGCCTCATATCGGGCGGGCCGGCAGCCGGATGTCCAGACCGACGTTGCCCGGCGCATCCCGCTCGCTCCTGACCCGGCGGGCAGTTGGGAGAGCGGCTGGAGACGCTCAAGCCCATGGCCGCCGCTTTCACGTCCGGCCGTCGGCCGTGCCGCGGGATCTGCGGCATGATCGGGTGGGTTCGGGGCGCGTTCCGCTGTGAGATGTCCCGTGAGACGATCATGAACGGCAGGCTCTGTCAGGCTGGGCGATCCTCAGGGTTCGACCTGCTAGAACCTTGATCGTCGCAAGGGCCGAGCGCCCTGCTGCTTGGTCGAGGGCTACCTCCTGTGCAGCTCATAGATAATGGTTCTGCTTGGGGTGATGGTGCGGCAGGCGAGGAACTCCTGGCCTTGGTACGGCAGGGTCCGGCAGGTTTCCTGGTATTCGCCGGGCACCGGGACGTTGCGAGCGACCGAGTTGTAGAAGACGAACCAGTCGGGCCCTCCGCTGAAGACCGGAAAACTATTGAGGGAATGCGTGCCGTCCGGCTCGGCGGTGTCCTCGATGACCTGATATTCGTCGCGGCCCACGACCTTCCGGTTGAAGACCGTGACGACCTGCGGCTTGGACGTGGGCTGCGGCTGCGGCACCGTGGTGAACTCGGTCTGGCCCTCGCCGAGCGGGTAGACCGCCAGCCGTGGCCAGGTCTCGTGCGGCGCCCAGTTCGTGACGGTCAGCCGTGGAAAGGTGGCCCTGCCCCACTGGTCGCGGAACGCGTTCAGCACCTCCTCGGTCGTCGGGAGCATGCGCTGGTCGGTTCCTTTTACGATGTTGATCTGGTAGTCGATACCGCGCTCCGGTGTGATGACCCTGCACAGCAGGAACTCCGCCCCGGCCTTGGGAAAGATCCGGCAGGTGTATTCGAACTCGCCCCGCAGGGGGGGAGCGGGTAGAGGTGTGGTAGAAGGTGAACGAAGCCCGGGTGCCGAGAAACACCGGGAAGCGGTTCACCACGTGGTGTCCGTCCTCCAACTTGATGTCTTGGACGATTTGGTGCTCCACCTCGCGTTGGGGCGGCGGCGCGGTGTCAGTGCCGTTGATGGTGCGCTGGAGAATGTCGTAGGTGATGTCCTCTCTGGGCGTTTGAGGCTTCGGCTCGGCGTTGGTCTCGTCCGTGCCAGGGTCGAATCCGAACTGCGATCGTCTGGTCCAACTGGAATCGGGTAACCATCCGACGACGCCGGTCTTCGGGAAGGTGACCCGCCCCCACTGGTCGCGGAAGGAAGCCATGATCTGCTCTATCGGCGGTCGCGCGTCACTGTGTTCGGCGGACGCCGAACCTGCGGAGCTGGTGCCGATAATCGCGAAAGGCGCCATCAGTATGGTGACAGCGGACATCATGCGGATCGGGTGCATGGGCATTAACCTTTCTGGGCTGATTGTCTCGACCGTGAGTAGGGGTGGCGGGAACGCCGGAGCGGGGTCTCGGCCGACGCCGGCCGCCTCGCCCCAGCCGAGGAGGCGCCAGCGCACGGCGACGGTGAGCCGGAAACGGGCGGTCTGGGTGCCGTTGCACAGCGGCGACTGGCCGGACGAGAGGCAGTGGTCGGAGCAGCCCTCGTTGCCGGTGCCTGAAGAACTTGGGCGGAGTGTCGACGACGAGGTCGACCATGCCGGCCCACTCCCCCTTGCGTCGCTTTCCACCGCGCGTCCGCCCGCCTGCCATATTCAGGTCACGGCGCCCGAGCGTCCGCGGTTCACCTCATCCAGGTATCTCGTCCCGTCCAGCACTCCGGAGTTGTTTGATTCCGGCACGTGTTCATCCGTGGATGACCTGCCTTGCAAGGGTGCAGGGCGGCCTCGCTCGTCATCGCCAGGACGGCGAACACGAACAGCGCGGTCGGGACGACCTCGGCGAGGAACGCGCCGAGGATCTCGCCGGCGAGTTGGGGGCCCCGGCAACCGACCGCCTCGACCGGGGTCATCCGGCGGGCGGGCAGCACGCCCAACGTGACGACCGGAGATCGGCCACGCCTTCCGCGTGCGCGTCGTCGGTTGCCGGAAGGCCGCCGCGAGGGTCAGGCGGGCCGGATCGACTGGGCGTTGCGGAAGACGTCGAGCGGGTCCCAGCGCTTCTTCACTCGTTGCAGCGAAGGATAGGCGTCCTTGTAGTAGAGGGTGGACCACGGCTGGTTCGAGCGATTCCATTGCGGATCGCCCAGGTCGACGTCCGGATAGTTGATGTAGCAGCCGTCGGTGACGCCGCCGCCCACCATCGGGACGCCGCCGGTCGCGGCGAACGTCGCCCTGTAGGTCTCGCGGATCCAGGACAGGTATTCGGATTCTGCCGGGTCGTTCTTCGTCCAGTAGACCTGGTACTGCATTTTCATGATGGAGTCGCGCTGCCGCGCCGCCGTGTCGCGCGGCGGACGGTTGATCGCGCCACCGTAGGAATCAATCTGGATGACGGACTGCTTGTTGGCGTAGCTGGTGAATCTCTCTTTGCCGAGGAACGACCACATCGCGTCGATCTGCGTGGGGTCGAAGGGTTTACGAATATAGGCGGACTTGTATTTTCCACACTGGTCCTCGCCGCTGCTGTCCAGGGTCTGGGTGGCGGTCAGCCACGGCATGACCCTCGGAATCTGCATATGAGCGACGGTCGGACGCTCCCCCATCGATGTCCGCATCGCCGTCGCCGTGGCGCCGATGCCGCCGTCAACCCTTTCCAGGAACTCCTTCATGGCCGCCGGACCGCCGGGATCGTCGACGTCCACCTGCGCGAAGAGCCCGATCTGGCCATTGCAGACGTGGTTGAGGACCAGAATCCCGAAAAGCTTCCCGGCCGCCGTGGAAGGGTCCTGGTGGTCGCGGAAGTACGTCCCGAATGCGGTCAGCAGGTGGACGAAATCGTCCTTGGCGACGTCCTTCCAGTCCCAGGCGAGGCCGGTGAGGAGCACCATGCTGGGCGGCTCGGGCAGGTCCCTGAACCAGAATCTGGTGATGACGCCGAAGTTGCCGCCCCCGCCGCCGGTGTGCGCCCACCAAAGCGCTCTGCGGTCGGGGTCGCCGTCGTCGCGTCTCGCCACGACCAGTTCGGTGGTGCGGTCCGGTTTCACCACGGCGACCTCGACCGCGTAGAGGTAGTCCACGGTGAGCCCGAACTGCCGCGACAGAAGCCCGTATCCACCGCCCGTGATGTGGCCGCCCAGGCCCACCGAGTAGCAGGACCCTCCCGGAAGCGCTCTCCCGCTCATCGGGTACAGGTGGCTGTAGGCATGCCAGTTACCGGCGCCCGACTCCACACAGTAGGCGTCCATGCCCTGGTCGTAGTACATCCCGCACATCGGCGACATATCGAGGATGACCCGGACGTCGGCCCCGCAGACGAAGTTCTCGTAGCAGTGCCCACCGGACCGGACGGTGATCCGCGTGCGCGCGGGGTCCTTCGGCGGCTGCCGCACGGCCTCGGCCAGCGCGTCCCGGGCCTCCTCTGGGGATCGCACCAGCCGGACGTATTCGGGTTCGGCTATCCATCGCTGGTTGAACCCGCGGCTCAGCGCCGGGTACCGCTTGTCACCAGGCCGCACGATCGGGGACGGCTGGGGCGAATTCGAGGTCATCGACACCACCTCCGCAGGGAACCATGCCTCGGCGCCGAGCGGCCTCGCAGGAACGCGGCTCTCCTCGACTACTCTCGGTTTCCCATCATGACCCTACGGAAACACCCCAGGTCTCTGCGCCGCAGCCGTCCTTGGAAACGGTCAGCGGGTGGCGCTGTGCGGGGTCAACCGGCGCGGCCCGGCCGTGCTTCACCGGCAGGGGTTCCATGCCAGGCGGTGATGCCGAGCCCGTCCGGCCTCCTGACTATCGCCAGCCCGGATGTCGAGTAGGCGAAGCACGGCCTTAGCCGTACTAGCCGGGACGAGAGACCAGCGACAGCGCAGCCGCCTCACCTCGAGCGGCGCTCGGAGCGAGACGATCGCCGGCCACGCCTCCCCCAGAATGTTCCAGACGAGATCATCGCCGCCCCGGGGCATTTCCCGCACCGGTCGAGGTCCCGTCACAGGGGCACCCGCCGGTGAACAATATTCACGCCCCCGCAGTTCACTCGCCCATTCCCACTTGTCCATTGGACGGGGGCTATGGCGGGGTGCCGGGTGCGGGGAGGCGGTGCCAGGCCGGGCTCGTTTGACCGTTCGTGACTGGGCTGCGCTACAAGGGGTCGGCGATGCCCACGTAGACGGGTTCCAGGTAGTCGAGGAGGCCGTGGTGGCCGCCTTCGCGTCCCAGGCCGCTCTGCTTGACGCCGCCGAAGGGTGCGGCCGGGTCGGAGATGACTCCCTGATTGAGGCCGATCATGCCGGTCTCCAGGCGCTGCGTCAGTCGGAGCCCGCGGTGCAGGTCGCTGGTGTAGAGATAGGCGATGAGGCCGTACTCGGTGTGGTTGGCGGCGGCCACGGCCTCGTCCTCGGTGTCGAACGGCAGGACGGGGGCGACGGGTCCGAATATCTCCTCGTGCAGGACGCGGGCATCGGCCGGGACGCCGGTCAGCACGGTCGGCGGGTAGAAGTAGCCCGGCCCTTCGAGCGGGTGACCTCCGACCAGGGCGCGGGCGCCTCCGTCCAGCGCCTCCTGGACGAGCGCGGCCACCTTGTCGCGTGCCGCGGCGTTGACAAGCGGGCCTACGTCGGTCTTCTCATCAAGCCCGGGGCCGACGCGCAGTCGGCTCATCGCCTCGGCGAACCTGGTGACGAACTCGTCATAGACGGGGCGCTGAACGTAGAAGCGGTTCGCGGCGGTGCACGCCTGGCCGCCGTTGCGCATCTTGGCGGCGAGGGCTCCGTCGATCGCCGCGTCGAGGTCGGCGTCGGCGAACACCAGGAACGGGGCGTTGCCGCCCAGTTCCATGGAGCAGTTGAGGATCTGGCCGGCGGCCTGCTCCAGAAGCGTCCGTCCCGTGGCGGTCCCGCCCGTGAACGACAGTTTGCGGACGCGGGGATCGGCGAGCATCGGGCCGACGACGCCGCTCGGGTCGCGGGTGGGCAGGACGTTGACCACCCCGGGTGGGACACCGGCCCGTTCGGTCAGTTCGGCGATCGCGAGGGCGGTGAGCGGGGTGAGCGCCGCGGGCTTGAGCACGACCGGGCAGCCCGCGGCGAGCGCCGGGGCGATCTTTCGGGTGGCCATGGCGGCCGGGAAGTTCCAAGGGGTGATCAGCAGGCATACGCCGACCGGGCGGTGCAGGACGAGGATGCGCCGTTCGCCGCCGGGCGCCCGCGACATCTCGCCCGCCCCGCGGACCGCCTCCTCGGCGTACCAGCGGAAGAACTCGGCGGCGTAGGACACCTCGGCGCGCGCGTCGGCCAGCGCCTTCCCGCTCTCGGCGACGATCAGACGGGCCAGCCGGGACGCCTCGCCGGTCATCAGCTCGTACACGCGGCGCAGCGTCTCGGCGCGCTCCCGGGGCGGTCGCGCCGCCCATGCGGGGCCCGCCCGGTGCGCCGCACTGACGGCGGCGCGGGCATCGTCCGCGGTCGCGTCGGAGACCTCGGCGATCGGTTCGCCGGTGGACGGGTCGTGCACGGCGAACCGGCGCCCGCCCGACGCGGCGCGCCACGTCCCGTCGACGAGCAGGTCGGTCGGCGCGGTCGCCGCCGCCGTGGCAGCGGCCGTCACGCGCCCATAGCCTTCGCGATCGTGTCGGTGACGCGGTCGACCGACGGGATGACGGTGTCCTCCAGCTCGCCCGCGGGCAGCGGGACATGCGGCGTGGCGATACGCACGGGCGGCCCGGTGAGCAGCCCGTACGCCTCCTCGGCGACCAGCGAGACCAGCTCGGCGCCCCAGCCGCACAGCCGGGGGTTCTCCTCGACGGTGAACAGGCGCCCGGTCCGGGCGAGCGAGTCGAGCACGGTGGTGATGTCGAGGGGGACGAGCGAGCGGAGGTCCACCACGGTCGCCTCCACGCCGAGGCCCGACAGGCGCTCGGCGGCGGTGACGGCCCGGGGCACCATGGCCGCGAGCGCGACGATCGTGCAGTCGCCGCCCTCGCGCACGACCCGCGCCGTCCCGAGACGGTCGACCAGTTCCCCGTCGGGCACCTCGCCCTTGACCGGGTAGAGCGCCTTGTGCTCGAAGAACAGGACGGGGTCGGGGTCGCGCACGGCGGCGGCCAGCAGCCCGACGACGTCGGCGGGGGTGGACGGCGCGACGACCTTCAGGCCGGGGACGGACATCGCCCAGTTCTCCACGCTCTGCGAATGCTGTGCGCCGAACCGCAGCCCTCCGCCGTTGGCGGTGCGGATGACCAGCGGGAAGGCGAACTGCCCGGCCGCCATGTACCGGGTCTTGGCGATCTGGTTGGCCACGATGTCCCAGCAGACGGCCAGGAAGTCGGAGAACATGATCTCGGCGACCGGGCGGAGGCCGTTCATCGCGGCGCCCATCGCCGCGCCGAGGATGGCCTGCTCGGAGATCGGGGTGTCGCGCACGCGCTGCGGCCCGAACGCCTCCAGCAGGCCCGGGGTGGCCTTGAAGACACCGCCGGCGGCGGCGACGTCCTCACCGAGGAACACCACGTTCGGGTCGTGCGCCAGTTCCTGTGCCAGGCCGCGGGCGACCGCGGCGCGATAGGTCAGTTCCGCCATTGCCGTCCTCCGTCCGCCCACACGTCGGTCAGCGCGGTCTCCGGGGCGGGGCGCGGCGCCGCCTCCGCCTGCTCCGTCGCCTCGTCCACCGCGCGCTGCGCCGACTCGTCGATCTCGTGCAGCGTCTCCTCCGGCACCCCCGCCGCCGTGAGGCGGGCGCGATACACCGGAAGGGGGTCGCGGGCCAGCCATTCGGCGACCTCGTCCGCCGGACGGTACTTGCCGGGATCGGCCCGCGAGTGTCCGCCGTGCCGGTACGTCACCGCCTCGATCAGGGCCGGGCCGCCGTCGCCGCGCGCCTTCTCGATCGCCTCCGCGGCGATGAGGTAGACGGCGTCGGGGTCGTTGCCGTCCACGACGACCGGCGGCAGGCCGTACGCGCCCGCCCGGTCGGCCGCCGGACGGGGCACGGCGGTCACGTCCTCGATCCGCGTGTACTCCATGTACAGGTTGTTCTCGCAGACGAACACGATCGGCAGGCGCCACACCACGGCGAGGTTCAGCGCCTCGTGGAACGCGCCGATGTTGGTCGTCCCGTCGCCGAAGAAGCAGACCACGACCTGCCCGGTGCCACGGTGCCGCGCCGCCCACGCCGCGCCGTTGGCGACCACCAGGTGCGCGCCGACGATCGCGTACGACCCCATCGCGCCGTGCTCGGCGCTGGTCAGGTGCATCGACCCGCCCTTACCGCCCATCAGCCCGGTGGACCGGCCGAGCAGCTCGCCCATCACCGCGGGCATCGGCGCGCCGCGGGCGAGCGTATGGGCGTGGCCGCGGTAGGTGGCGAACGTCAGGTCGCCCGGACGCATCGCGGCGGCGAACCCCGCCGCGATCGCCTCCATGCCCAGCGACAGATGGCTGGTGCCGGGCACCAGCCCGCGCAGGAACAGGTCGTGCGCCCGTTTCTCGAACCGGCGCAGCTCGGTCAGCAGCCGGTACACGCGCAGCCGGGTCGCCTCGGTGAGCTCGGGGGCGCCGGTGTGGACGGTCATCCTTCACCTCGTGGAGAGTCGGTGCTCGTTGAACGTCAGTACTCGTTCGCGACGAAGAGTTCTTCGGCGGGGAACAGCGTGATCACCTGGTGCCCGCCGGCGGTCACCACGATCTCCTCCTCGATCCGCGCCGCGGAGAAGCCGTCGGCGGCCGGGCAGTAGGTCTCCAGCGCGAAGACCATGCCCTCGCGCAGCTCGACCGGATGCTCCAGGGAGTTCAGGCGGCTGATGACGGGCCGTTCGTGCAGCGCGAGACCCAGGCCGTGCCCGAACTGGAGGCCGAACGCCGCCATCTCGTCCGGGAACCCGAACTCGTGGGCGGCGGGCCACACCCGGGCGATCCGGTCGGTGGTGACGCCCGGCTTGACCAGCTCGATCGCCGCGTCGATCCACTCGCGCGCCCGGGTGTAGGCGTCGCGCTGGGCGGGGGTGGCGCGGCCGACGCCGAACGTCCGGTAGTAGCAGGTCCGGTAGCCGTTGAACGACTGGATGATGTCGAAGAACGCCTGGTCGCCGGGCCGTATCAGGCGGTCGGAGAAGTTGTGCGGATGCGGGTTGCAGCGCTCCCCCGACACCGCGTTCACCGCCTCGACGTCGTCACTGCCCAGCTCGTACAGCCGCCGGTTCACCAGCGCGACGAGCTCGTTCTCCCGGACGCCCGGACGCAGCGCCGCCGCCAGCTCGTGGTAGACGCCGTCCACCATCGCGGCCGCCGTGGACAGCAGCGCGATCTCGTCCGGGGACTTGATCTGCCGCGCGTCCAGCATCACCTGCTGGCCGTCCCGGACCTCCACGCCCTGGCGGGCCAGCTCGAACAGCATCGGCGGCTCGGCGATGTCGACTCCCACGGGGGCGCCGTCGAGGCCGGCGTCGGCGAGGAGGCCCTTGATCTCGGCGACCGCGCTCGCCAGCAGCCCCGCGTCGGGCGCGATCGAGCCGCGCAGCCCGAGCATCCCCGCGCGGGAGTTCTCCGGGCGCAGCCACGGCGCGTACAGCCGGTGGTGCTGGGCGGCGGAGCCGAAGTCCCAGACGACGGGCTCGCCGGCGCGCGGGAGCAGGGCGTACCGGGCGACCTTGTCCCGCGCCCACTCCCCGATCATCGTGCTGGTCAGATAGCGGATGTTGTTGACGTCGAAGCACAGCAGCGCGCCCAGCTCGCTGCCCTCCAGCGCCTGGCGCGCGCGGCTCAGCCGGTACTCGCGCAGACGGTGGAAGTCGACCCGTTCCTCGAAGTCCACGGCCATGGGCCCCGGTGCCGGGACGGGACGCGCCGGACCCGCCATCGTCGCCACCTCCCCTAGTCCGCGGTCCCGGTCAGCCCGTCGGCGACCGGCCCGTCGTCGGCGACCAGGTCGAGCCCGGCGGCGGCGGCCTGGACGGACAGCAGCGCCGCGAAGTCCTCGGCCGCGTGCCCCTGCCCGATCGCCGCCTGGACGAGGTGGTGCACGAGCGCGGTGACGGGCATCGGGGTCTCCAGCTCACGGGCGGCGGCCAGCCCGAGGTCGAAGTCCTTGCGGAGCAGCTCGGTGGTGAACGTCGGGGTGTAGTCGAGACGCACCAGCGCCGGCGTCTTGTACCGGGTGAAGACCGAGCCGAGGACGCCGTCGTTGATGAACTCCAGGAAGTCGCGGCGGCGCACCCCCGCCTTGTCGGCCAGCACCGTCACCTCCGCGAGCGCCTGCGTGACCACCCCGAGGAACAGGTTGTGGCAGAGCTTGACCAGCCGGGCCGCCTCGTCTTCGCCGACATAGGTGACGGCCCGGCCGATCGTCTCCAGCAGCGGCCTGACCCGCTCGCTCGCCTCCCGCGGCCCCGACACGACGACGCTCAGCCGACCCGCGGCGACCGCCTTGCCGTTGCCGCTCACCGGCGCGCACAGCAGGTCGGCGCCGCGCGCACGCGCCGCGGCCCGCATCTCGCGGGAGACCTCGGCGGAGACCGTGGAACAGTCCACGATCACCCCCGGGGACCGGGCGGCGGTGAGCAGCCCGCCCGCGCCCAGCAGCACGTCGCGGAGGTCGGCGTCCGTGGACACCATGGTGAACACCACGTCCGCCGCCGCCAGGTCCGTGATCTTGTCGACGATGACGGCGCCGTGCTCGGCCAGCGGCTCGGCCTTCCGGCGGGTGCGGTTCCACACGCTCACCGCAAGCCCGGAGCGGACGAGCCGCTCGGCCATCGCGTACCCCATGCGGCCGGTCCCGATCCAGCCGACCCGGGCGGTGCTCACGTCGTCATCCACCGGATCACTCCCTGTCGCGATCGTGCAATCGTTTGCGACGATATGGTCGCTCAACGAGGGTCGTCAACCCCTCGGCCGAATCACCAACAGGCGAAACAAGCGGTCTTACAGCGGCGAATGCTCGATTAGATGAGCAAACGATTGACAGCTTCGCCCTGCGGATTGGAGACTCACGTGGCGGCTTCCCGCGCGCCGGACGCCGGCGACAGACCTCAGAGGAGCCATCCGTGAGCAGCACAGACCTCGCCCTGGTGAACGGGCGCATCACCACCCTGGCCGCCGACGGCACCCCGCCCGAGGTGCCGGCCCTGGCGGTGCGGGACGGCCGGATCGTCGCCGCCGGTTCCGCGGACGCCGCGCGCCGGGCCGTGGCGCCGGACGCCGACGTGATCGACCTCGGCGGACGCCGCGCCGTGCCGGGGCTCATCGACGCCCACGTCCATTTCGTCCGCGCCGGCCTGACCTGGAACGAGGAGATCCGCTGGGAGGACGTGCCGGATCTGGGCACGGCGCTCGGACGCCTCGCCGCCGCGGCGCGGGACCGTCCGGCGGGCACCTGGCTCAAGGTCGTCGGCGGATGGCACCCGGACCAGTTCGCCGAACGCCGCGCCCCCACCCGGGACGAGCTGGACGCGATCGCACCCGGCCATCCGGTGTTCGTCCAGTGCATGTACTCCTGGGGAATGCTGAACACGCGCGCCCTGACCGAGGTCGGCCTCGACCGCGCCGTCGCGGAGGGCGTGGACCCGGCGGCCCTGGAGGTCGACGCGGACGGCCGCCCCACCGGCGTCCTGCGCGGGATGCCCGCGCTGCGCTGGCTGTACTGGCAGCTTCCGGTGCCGTCGCCGGAGGAGCAGGTCGCCTCGACCGCCGCCGCCTCCCGCGTGTTCAGCGCGGCCGGGCTGACCGGGCTGATCGACGGCGGCGGCAGCAACACCGGCCCTGACACCTACCGTGCGCTGTACGAGACGTGGCGGCGCGGCGAGCTCACGGTGCGGACGCGTCCGACGATGCACGCGTCCAGGCCCGGCGCCGAGGCCGAGGAACTGCCCGGCTACCTGCGCTACACCGCGCCGGGCTTCGGGGACGGCATGCTCCGCGTCCTCGGCATGGGAGAGATCATCCACTATGCCGTCCACGACGGTTTCCACCGCGAGCCCGACCTGTCGGAGAAGTCACTGGACGCGCTCCGCGAGACGTTCGCCGCGGCGGCCCGGCACGGCTGGCCGTTGCAGATCCACGCGATCCGCCGCGACACCCTCGACATGGTCCTCGACCTCTGGGAAGAGCTGGACCGCGAGGTACCGCTGGCCCCTTTGCGCTGGACGATCGTCCACTGCGAGGGCCTCAGCGCGGACGGCGTGCGCCGGGTCGCCGACCTGGGCGTCGGCGTGTTGGTGCCCGCGATGCTGCGCTTCGAGGGCGACGACCTGATCGAGGCGTGGGGGCCCGAGGCCGCCGGGCAGGCACCGCCGCTGCGCGCTCTGCTGGACGCGGGCGTGCCCGTCGGCGGCGGCACCGACGCGATCAGGGTGGCGTCGTACCACCCGTTCACGGCCCTGCACTGGTACGTCTCCGGACGGACGATCGGCGGCCGCCGCATCCGCGACGAGAACAACCTGCTCACCCGGGAGGAGGCCCTGGAGCTCTACACCCACCGCGCGGCCTGGTTCAGCTTCGAGGAGGACGAGCGCGGACGCCTGCAGCCCGGGATGCTGGCCGACCTGACCGTCCTCGACCGCGACTACCTCACCGTCCCCGAGGACGAGATCCCGGCGGTGAGAGCCGACCTCACGCTCGTGGGCGGAAAGATCACCTGGGCGGGCCCGGCGTTCGGCGTCCCACGCCGTTAGGCCCGCCCGCCGCACCCGCTCAGCGGGTGCGGCGGGCGGTCTTCGCGGCGGCCGTGGAGCCGCGGACGACGAGGCTGACCGGCAGCGTGACCGACTTGCGCGGCAGCCCGGGATCGGCCAGCCGCTCCAGCAGCATCCGCGCGGCCTCGGCCCCGATCTCGTAGTGCGGAACGTGCACCGTGGTCAACGCCGGCGTCAGCCGGTCGACGAACGGCATGTCGTTGAAGCCGACGACGCTCAGGTCGCGCGGGCAGCGCAGCCTGCGCTCATCGGCGACGTCAAGGCAGCCAAGGGCGATCATGTCGTTGGCGGCGACCACGGCTGTACAGCCGCCGCCATCGTCCGGCAGGCCGTCCAGCAGGAGCCGGAACGCGCGGGCGCCCGCGGCCTCGGTGAACGCGTCGGCCTCCGCGATCAGCTCCGGGGCGGGCGGGAGCCCGGCGTCCTCCATCGCCTGCCGGAAGGCGCGCGAGCGTGAGTGCCCGGTGGTGGTGTGCTGCGGCCCGGCGACGTGCGCGACGCGGCGGTGCCCGAGGTCGACGAGATGCCGGACGGCGGCGGCGATCCCGCTCTGGTCGTCCGCGATCACCGCGGGCACCGGCAGCCCCTCCACCCTCCGGTTGATCAGGACCAGGGGCGCCTGGTCGGCGAGGTCGGCCAGCTCGGGATCGTCGCGGTGCGCGGTCGCGAGGATCAGGCCGTCGACCTGCCGGGCCCGCAGCGCGGCGAGCTGCCGGCTCTGCCGTGCGGCGTCGTTGTCGGTGTTCGCGATCAGCGTGGTGTAGCCGGCGCCGGCGAGGACGTCCTCGACGCCGCGGGTGATGGGCGGGAAGAGGGGGTTGGTCAGGTCGGGGACCAGCAGCCCGACCGACATCGAGCGGCTGGTCTTCAGGCCGCGGGCCATGGCGTTGGGGCGGTAGTCCAGCTCCTCGGCGGCCTTGCGTACCCGCCGCACGGTGGCCTCGCTCAGCCGCGAGCGCGCCGCCGGGTTCAGCGCGCGCGACGCGGTGGCGACGTGGACGCCCGCCCGGTCGGCCACATCGCGAAGGGTGACAGGTTCGGTCATCGATTCTCGGCAATCGTTTGTAGAGGGTCATTGTCTGAATACCGGGACGGTCTTGCCAAGCAGGCTCGACAATCTTAGTCTGCGGTGACTAACGTTTGCATACATTCGCCGACAGTGTTCACCTCAGGGGAGCTCCTTCCGTAATCACCGCTCGATGGGATAGCGATGAAGCATCGTCGATCGTCCGTCCTCGTGGCCGTGCTCTCCGCGTCGGTCGCACTCACGGCCTGCTCGGCCGGCGAGGAGCCGGCCGGCCAGCGGCGAGGGAACGCGTCCGGGCCGCAGGGCACCCTGCGGTTCGGAGTCGGCTTCACTCTCGACAACTGGGACAACCTCAACAAGCCCAACACCACCTACCTCTCCACCGTCTACCAAGGGCTCGTGGAGAAGGCCGCGGACGGCATCACCGTCCGGCCGCGTCTCGCCACCTCATGGAAGCAGAGCCAGAAGGAGATCACCTTCACGCTGCGGTCCGGGGTGGTCTTCCATGACGGGACGCCGTTCGACGCCGAGGCGGTGAAGGCGAACTTCGGACGCATCCGCAGCGAGCCCAGCCAGTACCAGGCGATCCTCGACCCGGTCTCGGAGGTCCAGGCCGTGGACGCGACCCACGTCAGGCTGAAGCTCAGGCGTCCGGCGCCCACCCTGGTCGCGCAGCTCGCCGACCGCGGCGGCTACATGCTGAGCCCCAAGTCCATCAAGGACAAGACGCTCAAGGAGAAGCCCGCCGGGACCGGGCCGTGGGCGTACAACGCGTCCGCGACCGTCCGCGACTCCAAGGTCGTGCTGGACTACTTCGACAGGTACTACGCGCCGAAGGAGGTCGGCGCGAAGCGGCTGGAGATCTACGCGATCGGCGACGACGAGTCGCTGTTCAACGCGCTCGCCACCGGCAAGGTGGACGTCGCCGCGCTACTGCCCGAGACCCGCAAGCGCGCGGAGTCGCAGGGCTACAAGACGCTCTGGTACCCGGCGCTGCGCTACCACTTCCTGTTCTTCGACCGGAAGAAGACGTTCGCCGACCCCACGGTGCGGCAGGCGATCTGCCAGGCACTGGACCCCAAGGCGATCCTCACCGGGCAGTTCGACGGCCTCGGCGAGACCTACGACCAGCGGTTCGACCCCGGCCAGCCGGGCCACAACCCGCAGGTCAAGGCGTACCCGCGCAACCCCGGCCAGGCCAAGGCGCTGCTCGCGGGCAAGGGCGTCGGCTTCAGCTTCCCGGTGTTCCCCGGCACCGAGCTGCTCGGCGAGCTCGTGCGGACGCAGCTCGGCGAGGTCGGCGTCAACGTCAAGGTCGAGAAGATGTCCACGGCGCAGTACTTCAGCACCTTCGACACCGGCAAGTACCCGGCCGCCTACAACACCAGCACCAGCGAGGACCCCGGGCCCTACGACTACTACCGGTACCGGTTCAGCACCGAGGGCGCCGGCAACCCCTACAAGGTCGGCGTGCCGGAGCTCGACCGGCTTGCGGAGCAGGGCCTGAACGAGGCCGACCCCGCCAAGCAGAACGCGGTGTGGCAGCAGATGACCAAGCTCATCCACGACCAGGCGCTGGACTGCGGGTTCCTCAGCTACCCCGTCGTGTTCGCCTGGGACGCCAAGCGCGTGACGAACATCGTCCCCACCCGCTACGCGCCCTCGGCCTTCCGGTACCGGGAAGCCCTCCCGCAGCGGTGACGCGGAGGACGGCATGAGGACGCGGAGGACGGCATGAGAAGGCTCTTCCTGACCCGGCTGGCCGCCCTGGTCCCGCTGCTGCTCATGGTGTCGGTCTTCGTGTTCCTGCTGGTGCGCGCGACCAACACCGACCCGGTCAAGCAGGTCCTCGGGGACGGGGCGAGCGAGGCCCAGCGGGCGGAGATGCGCCGTGCGCTCGGCTACGACCGGCCGCTGATCGTCCAGTTCGGGTCGTGGCTGGGCGACGCCGTCCGGGGCGATCTCGGCCGGTCGCTGTTCACCGACCAGGCCGTGCTGGCGTCCTTCACCGAGCGGCTGCCCGCGACGCTCGGCCTGGTCGTCGGGGGGCTGCTGGTCGCCCTGCTGATCGGCCTGCCCGTCGGCGTCTACAGCGCGCTGCGGTCGGGCTCGCTGGTCGACCGCGCGGTGACGGGCGTCGCCTCGCTCGGCCTGGCGATGCCCGGGTTCTGGCTGGCGCTGCTGCTCGTCCTGGCGTTCGGGGTGAAGCTCCGGTGGTTCCCGGTGATCGGCTACACGCCGTTCGCGGACGATCCGGGCGCGTGGGCGTACGGGCTCGTCCTGCCGTGCGTCGCGCTCGGCACGCACTCGGCGGCGGTGATCGCCCGGCAGGCCCGCGGGACGATGACCGAGACGCTGCGCGCGACGTACGTGCAGGCGCTCCGTGCCACCGGGACGCCCCGCCGCCGCATCGTGTTCGGCTACGCGCTGCGCAACGCCATGCCGCCGGTGGTCACGGTCATCGGCTGGGAGCTGTCGACGCTGCTGGCGATCAGCTTCGTGATCGAGCGGGTGTTCGGCATCCCGGGGATCGGGACGCTGCTGCTCGACGCCGTCGTCCGCAACGACATCCCGCTCGTCCAGGGCGGCGTGGTGCTGGTGGGCTGCATCGTCGTGCTCATCAACCTCACCGTCGACGTCGGGTACGGGCTCCTCGATCCGAAGGCGAGGCCGCAATGAGCGTGGACGTCCTGGCCAAGGCGCCGCCGGGCCCGGAGGCGCCCCCGTCGCGGACGCGGTGGTCGCGCGTCCTGCGCCGGCTGCTGGGCCAGCCGGTGACCGTCGCGTGCGGACTCTATCTACTGGCGCTCGTCGTCGTGGCGGTGGCGGCCCCGGCGCTGGCGCCCTACCCGCCGGACAAGGTGGACCTCGCCGTCCGGCTCACCGGCCCGAGCGGCGACCACTGGCTCGGCACCGACGAGCTCGGCCGCGACCAGCTCTCGCGGATGATGTACGGGGCCCGGGTCGCGTTGCAGGCGTCCTTCCAGGCGGTCGCGCTCGGCGTGGTCGTCGGCGTCCCGCTCGGGCTGCTGATCGGCTACCTCGGCGGCTGGTGGGACCGGATCGCGATGCGGCTGGCGGACGTGGCCGGGTCGATCCCGACGCTGCTGTTCGCGTTCGCGATCATCGCGGCGCTGGGCCGGGGCCTGACCAACGCGATGCTCGCCATCAGCATCGTGTTCGCGCTGAACCTGCTCCGCATCACCCGCGGGGCCGTCCTGATCGAGCGCGAACGGCCCTACGTGGACTCGGCGCGCGTCCTGGGGCTCGGGTCGCCTCGGATCATGTTCGGCCAGATCCTGCCGAACGTCGCCGGGCCGCTGGTCGTCCAGGCGTCGATCTTCCTGGGCCTGGCTCAGCTCTTCGAGGCGATGCTGAGCTTCCTGGGGCTCGGTGTGGACACGGGGACCGCGAGCTGGGGCCAGATGCTCGACAAGGCGCGCACGTACACGGCCGAGCAGCCGTGGCTCCCGGTGTTCCCGGGGGTGGCGATCACCGGGACCGTGCTCGCGTTCAACCTCTTCGGCGACGGCCTGCGCGACGCGCTCGGACGCGAGGGCGCCACGGCCCTCCCGTGGGGCCGCTCCCGCCGCGGCCCCTTGCTCGCCAGGCAGGAAGACGGGGCCGGGGCGGACGGCCGCGCCCTCGTGACGAACAGCGAGCCTTCTCCGGAGCCGAACGGAACTGCGTTGCTGTCGGTGCGCGGTCTGAGCGTCCGGTTTCCCGGCCAGGGCGGCCCGCCGGTCACCGTCGTGGACGACGTGTCCTTCGACGTGGCGGAGGGCGAGGTCTTCGGGCTGGTCGGCGAGTCCGGGAGCGGCAAGACGATGACCGCGCTGTCGGCCGCCGGGCTCGTGCCGTCCCCCGGGACGATCACGGCCCGCTCGATCCGCCTGGACGGCCGGGAGCTGACCGGCCTCTCCGACGACGAGCTGACCGGGATCCGCGGCCGGGGCATCGCGATGATCTTCCAGGACCCGCAGGACGCGCTGTCGCCGGTGCACACGGTGGGACGCCAGATCTGCGAGCCGCTGCGCACGCACGCCGGGCTGTCGAAGAAGGAGGCGCGGGAGCGGGCCGCCGAGTTGCTCGCGCTCGCCGGGGTGCCGGACGCGCGCCGCCGCCTCGCCGACTACCCGCACCAGTTCTCCGGCGGCATGGCCCAGCGGGTGATGATCGCCCAGGCGCTCGCCTGCGACCCCAGGCTGCTGATCGCCGATGAGCCGACGACCGCGCTGGACGTGACCGTCCAGCGCCAGGTGCTCGACCTGCTGCTGGACCTGCGCGGCCGGTTCGGCATGTCCATCCTGCTCATCACCCACGATCTGGGCGTCGTCGCCGACGTCTGCGACCGCGTCGCGGTGATGTACGCCGGCCAGGTCGTGGAGACCGCGTCCACCGAACGCCTGTTCTCGGCGCCGCGCCACCCGTACACGGCCGCGCTGCTGGCCGCGACGCCGCGCGGCGAGGAGGTCGCGGGCGAGCTGCCCACGCTGCCGGGGACCGTCCCGCCGCCGTGGGCGCAGCCGGACGGGTGCCGCTTCCACCCGCGCTGCGACTTCGCGGTCGGCGCCTGCGCGGCGGCGGCGGTGCCCCTGGAGAACGGGAGCCGGTGCCTGCGCCGCGACGAGCTGGCCCTGGGACGGAGCCGACCATGAAACCGATCACGGAGCACGCGACCGGCCCGCTGCTGCGAGTGGAGAACCTGCGCGTCGCCTACGAGACCGGACGCGGATTGCCGGGGCTGCTGCCGGGGCGGCGGCGCCGCTTCGACGCCGTCCGCGACGTGTCGTTCGACATCGCCCCCGGCGAGACGTTCGGCCTGGTGGGAGAGTCCGGTTCGGGCAAGACCACGACGGGACGCGCCGTGCTGCGCCTGGTGCGTCCGGCCGCGGGACGCGTCGTCTTCGACGGCCAGGACGTCACCGCGTTCGGGCGCCGCACGCCGCGGTGGTACCGGCAGGCCGTCCAGGTCGTCTTCCAGGACCCGCTGGCCTCGCTCAACCCGCGGCACCTCGTCTCGCAGGCGCTGGAGCAGGCGATCAGCCGCCGCGCGGAGCCGGTCCCGCGGTCGCGCCGCCGCGCGGAGGTGCTCGACCTGCTCGACCAGGTCGGGCTCGCCGCGCACCACGCCGACCGCTACCCGTACGAGCTGTCCGGCGGGCAGCGGCAGCGCGTCGTGATCGCGCGCGCCCTCGCGGTGGGCCCGAGGCTCGTCATCTGCGACGAGGCGGTCAGCGCGCTGGACGTCTCCACCCAGGGCCAGATCATCAACCTGCTGGCCGGGCTGCAACGCGAACTCGGGCTGGCCCTGCTGTTCATCTCGCACGACCTGGCCGTGGTGCGGCACATCAGCCACCGGGTCGGCGTGATGTACCTCGGCAGGCTGGTGGAGACGGGGGACGCGAACCGCGTCTACCGGGAGCCCGCCCACCCCTACACGCGTGTGCTGCTGGAGTCGGCTCCGCCGCCCGACCCGGCGACGCAGCGGGCGCGCCGCAGCCGGACGCCGTCCGGTGAGCCGGCGAGCCCGCTGTCCCCGCCGTCCGGCTGCGCGTTCCACCCGCGCTGCCCGTCGGCGTTCGAGCCCTGCGCGGGCACGGGCCCGCCGCCGCGCGCGATGCCGGACGGTGTCGTCCGCTGCCACCTGGATCCCGTCAAGCCCGTCAACTAAGGAGTCTGCATGGCGAACCAGCGACGGACCCTCATCCGAGGCGGCCACCTCGTCACCATGGACGAGTCGATCGGCGACCTGCTGTCCGGCGACCTGCTGGTCGAGGACGACGTGATCGCGTCGGTGACCCCGCGAGAGGGACGGGACGCCGACGAGGTCATCGACGCGTCCGGCATGATCGTGCTGCCGGGCCTCATCGACACCCACATCCACCTGTGGCAGACCGTGCTGCGGGGCATGGCCGCCGAGATGTGGAAGGGCGAGTACTTCGAAGAGGTGCTCCCCTACCGGGCCCGGTTCCGTCCCGAGGACATGTACACGGGCGGCTATGTCGGCGGCCTGGAACTGCTGTCGAACGGGGTCACCACCGCGCTGGACTTCTGCCACTGCGTCGTCTCGCCCAAGCACGCCGACTCCGCCGTCGCGGGCCTGGCCGCGACGGGACTGCGCGGGATGCACGGCTACAGCCTGCGCGCGAAGCCGCCCGGCCACTTCACCACCCACGACCAGCGACTCGCCGACGCCACCCGGCTCAGCGGGGAGATCGCCGACCGGGGCGAGGGCCGCATCGGGATGATGCTCGCGCTGAGCGACCTGGAGACCATCGACATCGCGACCAGCGCCCGCGAGGTGGCGCACGCCCGGGACCTCGGGCTCCGCATGACGATCCACTCCAACTTCCCGGGCCAGGTCACCGCCATGCACGAGGCCGGGCTGCTCGGCCCCGACCTCGTCCTGGTGCACTGCAACGTGGTCACCGACGACGAGCTGGCGATGCTCGCCGACGCGGGCGCGGCGATCTCCGTCACCCCCGGCGTGGAGCTGGGCCTCGGCTCCCCCTTCACCGTCCTCGGACGGGCCCTGCGCCGCGGCGTGCGGATCGCCTGGGGCTGCGACATCCCGAGCTTCAACAACGCCGACCTGATCGCGCAGATGCGCCTGGTGTACCAGCTGCAGGGCTTCGTGGACGGCACCGGCGAGCGCGCCGAGGGCCGCACCGGACGGCGGCGTCCCGGCATCCCGACGCTGACACCACGGGACGTCCTGCGGCACGGCACCATCGAGGCCGCGCGGGCGCTGGGCCTCGACGAGCGGATCGGTTCCCTCACCCCCGGCAAGCAGGCCGACATCGTGCTGCTGCGGGCGCCGCTGTTCGGCACATCGCTCTGCGAACCGGCCGCTCATCTGCTGCTGCAGAGCGGCGTCCAGGACGTCGACACCGTCCTGGTGGCGGGACGCGTCCGCAAGCGCGGCGGCGACCTGACCGGCGTCGACACATCATCCCTCGCCGATCTCCTGAACATCTCTCGCGCCCACGTGCTGGCTGAGGCGCCGTCCCCGGACTGACGCCCACCCCGTGAGGACCTCGTCGCCGGGCTCGCAGCGCGCCACCGGCCGGATGCCGGGAGCCAGCTGTCGTGCCCCGTGCCGGGCTCCTCTCGCAGCGGCTTGGCGGCGTCGATCGGGATCTCATGGGCGGCCATCCGGCCACCCTTCTCTCACCGGCGCGCAGGTGATCGGAGGATTCCGTCTTCCGCCCGCGGCTGTCAACGCGCGGTGAGCGGGGTCTTCTCGCGGTAGAAGGCGGCGATCATGGCCTCGCGGCCGGGCAGGTTGAACTCGCGGCCCAGCGTCCGCATGATCGAGTTCTGGCTCGGACGGTAGATGCCGCGCCGGTGGTAGTAGCCGCCCTCGTAGGTGTCGATCACGCCGCCGTCGGGGGTGGGCTGCCCGAGAAAGCGCGCCCACTTGGTCTGGTTCTGCCGCATCTGCTCCCGCGTGTAGATCGAGACGTTGAGTTCTCTGGGTTCGGGGCCTCGGTAGACGTCGCTCTGGCCGTCGCTGTACTCGTCGGCGAGGCCGCCGACCGAGTGGCCCATTTCATGGATGGCGACTTCCCCCGACTGCGCGTTTCCGCCGGACGCGGTGGCCACGGTGCCGCCCGCCCCGCCGTACGTGGTGGAGTTGCCCAGCGCGAGGACCTCGTCGACGTCCCGGGCCGCGGCCGCGTATTGCTGGGCCTTGGTCTCATTGACGCACAGCAGCCGCTGGATTCCACCGCACCAGAAGCCCATGTCCAGTGCCGTGGCGCGCTCGACTCCCTGATAAGGGTCATTGTCCACGCCGGATTGCTGGGAGACGACGTTGACCTGCCACACATTGAACTGCCCGCGATGCGACCGGAATGGCTCCTTGGCCATGATCTCCTCGAATTTGCCGCGCACATGGCCGCCGTAGGCGCCCAGCTCCGAACCGGTGTAGCCGTCGCCGACGAAGACCAGGTCGAACCGGCTCTCGCTCGGCCCGTTGACCTCGATCGGAATCACTTCGGCCGCCGCGACCCGGGATCGGGGAGCCGGCGAGGTCTGGACTTCACGGGTGACGCGCAGTCGCCGAATGGTGCCGTCCGGTGAGAAGACCTCTCGCCATTCGGTGCGGACGGGCGCGTGCTGCGCCGTGGCGGGTTCGGTGACGACGGCGGTCAGCGCGGACGCCGTTACACCAACGCAGGTCAGATAGGAGATCAGAGGTCTGATGCGCACGGGGGAACCTCCTTTGAGGGTCCCCCGAGTATGGGAGAAAAGGGCGGCGCGTCCCCATCTCAGTTCCTCATAATGTCCGCATTATGGATCGCTGATATCGTGTCCGGCAGAACCGGTGTCCCGGCATTCTCCGTCCTCTGTATTTCAGGGCTGATGGCGTGGAAGGCGGTGTGACGTGCAGCTTGAGCTCCGCCACCTCCGGACCCTGTGCGCGATCGCGGACGCCGGCAGCCTGAGCCGCGCGGCCGCGACGGTCGGCGTCTCTCAGCCGGCCCTGACCGGACGGCTCCACCGGATCGAGACAGCCCTGGGCGGCCAGGTCTTCCGCCGCGGTCGGCAGGGGGTGAGCCCGACGCCGTTCGGCCTGTTCGTGCTGAGCCGGGCGCGGTCCGTGCTGGTCACCGTGGACGAGCTGCTCACCGGTATCGAGACCGAATCCGGCACGGCGGGCGTGCGCGTCGGCGGCTACGCCACCCCCGTCCTCACCGGGCTCCTGCACCGGCTGTTCGAGCTGCCCGGCGCCCGGATCACCGTCCACACCGAGTACTCGCCGCGGCTGCTGCTGGACCTGCTCGCGTCCCGGCGGCTCGACGCGGCGACCCTGGTCGACTATCCCGGGCACGAGCTCCCGGTCCGTCCGAGCGTCGGAGTCCGGGTCGTCGCGACCGAGCCGATCGCGGTCGCGCTGCCCGCCGGCCACCCGCTCGCGGACGGCGACGAGGTCCCGCTGGCCCGGCTCGCCGACGAGGACTGGCTGGTCACGCCCCCAGACGGCGCCGGATGGCCGGAGTACTTCTACACCGCCTGCCAGGAAGCGGGCTTCGCGCCCCGCGTCCGGCACATGATGACCGAGCACGACATGATCCGCGCGCTCGTGGCGGAGGGCCGCGCAGTCGCCCCGTGCCAGGCGACCCTCACGGTCGGCACGGACATCGTCGTCCGCCCCTTGACGGGCCCCACCCTGTGGATGCGTCACCTGCTCGCCTGGCGACTCGGCGGCCCACTGGCCCACCGCGCCCCCGAGCTGGCCGCGCTGGCAGCCGAGGCACACCGGACGGCCGCCGCCGACGTCCCCGGCCTCCCCGGCCGCCTCCATCCCGGCGGGCCCGCCGATCGGCCGTTGCACGGCGGATCTGCCGTTACGACCGGCTAGCCAGGGCCGGAGCCACGCCGCCCGGTACCGCAGCCACTCCGGGCGCCGGTCAGGTCGGCCAGGCCTGGGAAGGAGTTGGTGGTGAACGCCTCGGCGCTCACGTTGTGTTCACCGGTGGTGGCGATGAGGTGGCGCGCGAGCGCGGAACTGATCGTGCCGAGGTGCCGTTCACAGGTCCGGGTGCGTGGAGCCTGGTGGGCGGGGGCCGTGGCAGGAGCTGCCGCGTGCCGACGATGGGCCAGACGCCCGCGATCATCGTCCGTGGCGCTTACATTGATCGGCCTCATCGCCTCCTTCGTTCTGCCCATCATCAGCGACGGCACCACCGCAACCAAAGTCGTTCTGTCGATCAGCCACATCGTCGTCGCGATCATCATCGTCCCCGCACTGGCGCTAGCCCTCCCACGCCGAGCACGGTGAGTAGCGTCCAGAGACCAATCTCGCCCATGCTGCACAGCCCTGGTTGAACAGGTTCACCAGAAAGTCACCGGGCGATTTCACCAACACCGCAGAGCTGTCCCACCAGCTCGGCGAGGCCACCAACTGAGATCACCTGTTTGATGCGGGTGAACCGGGCTTCGACCGAGACCAGAGCCTATGCCGTGCATGGCTGAGGGCCGCCGCTACGAAGGACGGAGCGGCAGCGCCACGACCCACGCCGCAGCTTCCGGGCGCAACGCACCACACGGCCTACGGTCGCGTGAGCACCGACCTGCGCACCCCCCTCGGTTCGAGAAGCGAACCGAGGCCACGCTGGCCTCTTAACAACGCTTCGCCTCAGAGCAGAGACCCTGAAGAGCTTGAGCTCACTCTGCGTTACGACAGGCCGAACCATTCGACCTCAACGAATATTGCTCTTAGCCAGCAACGAGCGGTCCGCGCGGTCGCCGAGCAGGTGCCGGACGAGGAGGTCGGGGACCTCCAGATGCTCCTGCTCGGAATCACGGTTCATCTGGATGATGCGGTCGGGGATTCCCGGACGGCGTCCCAGCGCCTGGCTGGTGCCCATCAGTCGACGCCTGATGGTCTCTGTGCAGGTGAGCACAGCCGCAAGCAACCGGGTTGACAAAAGCCCCAGCCTGGGCACGATGCGGACCTTGCTCTTGGCTGCTCGGAGCCGGCGGACAGTGCTGTCACGGGCATTGGCGGTCAGGGATCATGGATGCGTCGGCACCGGAAACGTCCCGTGGGTCGCTAGCTTGAAAGCGGAGAGATTTCGGCCCGGTGGGCGCTGGTCTCTTCTGGATGAGGCAGCGAGAAGGCTGGGAGCCGTCTGCAGGCCCTTGGTGGACGTGGCGATCTCGATTGACGGAGCGGATGCCGATGTCGAGTCGTTGTGGGCGTGGCTTTCGTGATGAGCCTCTGCTTCGCGGGCGGATAAGGGTCAGCAGCGCGCCGGATCCGGACGGCGTTATGGGCGCCCCTATCGAACTGGTGGTGGCCCTGACCACCTCTGCCGGCGCCACGATGACGATCGTGGCGCGCTCGATGTCGCGGTGGCTGATCGAACGGGAGCGACAACGACGCTCCGATGTCGTGATCAAGGTGACGGGGCCGGACGGACGCCAGGTGTCGGTGTCCGCCAAGCGAGTGGCCGACGCGGAGGACCTGCTGCGCATGATCCTCGAACCGGTCGAGCCGGATCCGGGAGCGAAGCCGGCCGGTGAGGAACAGTCACCTGGAGCATGAGATCCATGCGTCTTCCCGATCCCGGGCGCTCCTACGCCGTCTTGATAGGTACCAGCACGTACGCCTCCCAGGAACTGGAGCGAAGACCCGCACTTCTCCTGTGACGTGCTACGAATGCACGGCAACGAACTGCGCAAGGCACGCCTGCGCGGCGCTGCCGTCGCACGCCTCCAGCACGCCCTCGCGCTGGCGCCAGGGCCCGACTCCCGCGCAGCGACCCTTCCCCCTGCTCGCTCGCGCGGCGGGCGCGCTCGGAGACAGGGCGCTGTTCGACACCGTCATCCGGCAAGCCGACGCCCTACTCGACCAGGCCGACCACACCTCGCTGTTCAACCCCTACGCCTTGCATGAGATCCGGCTCCGCGGGCTGGTCGCAACGGACCGAGCCGCTATCGCCATCAAACTCGCCGACGACCCACCAGCGGCGACCACCACCGTCGCCCCCCAGTGGCACGTCATCCAGTTCGTCACTATCGCCGGCGTCCGGCTCCGCGCAGGCGATCGGACCGGCTCCCGCGAATCCCTGGAGACGGCCATCCGCGAAGCGAACGCCCGGCGGCTCCCACACCAACTCCAACGCATCATGCGAACCGCGGCAGGAGACCTGCCAGACATTCACGCCGATGCTGAACAGGCCCTCGACCGCCTCCGCCAGGAGATGGCCGCCTAACCACGCCGGAGCCCCGGCGGAACGCGCCGACGCAATCAGATCCAGGCTCCGGGACTCGCGTGAACCGGTTCGTCGCGACGGAGTCCACCAATACGTGCGTCTCTCGGCCCTGGCATCCCGACGATCCGCAAAGTCGTTGGCTGGGCCACCCTTACCTCTTGCACTGCCGGAACCAATCCACATGGTTTGGGAGTCTTAGCCGCTACTGACTTGACCGCGGCCTAAGGGGCATCGTGTTGGACCTCGCCACTCTAACTATCTCCATCACTGCGCTCGTCATCTCCTTGCTCCTGACGCTCCGGCAAATCCGTCTGGCAAGCGGGGGGAACCACCTACCTGTCGTTCTTAACGCCTTCCGTGAGACGCGCAGCCCAGCGTGGTTTGAGGCACAGGAATACGTGTTGAACGAGCTGACCACGGAGCACTCGCCGGATAATGGCCACCGCGGCCTGCCGGAGCAGGCACGGACGCACGCGAACACCATCGGCCTGTTCTTCGACGACCTGGGAAAACTCGTCGCCCACGGCGTGATCGACCAAGGCCTGGTCATCGGGTCATACGGCACGAACATCGTGCGGCTTTGGGACGTCCTCGCTCCCTACGTCTACACGGAGCGACGGGAGCATGGGCTGCACTTCTGGATCTACTTTGAAGACCTCGCGGCGCGAACGGCTGCCTCGCGGCCTGACGTCGTCTACGCCGACCTGCACATGCGCCAGCGCCCGCCGCGACAGGAACCAGGTGCGGGCGGAGCAACTGGGTAGGTCGTTAAGGGACGCCCCTCTAGCTGGCCCGCAGACCCAATTCCTCGCTCGGGGCCGGGCATAGACAAGTTCTTCGACATCGCCACGGGTCTCGCCAAGCAGACACACATATCCAGGAATGCTCTGGATCTAAGAACGGAGTGCGGACCGCGCCCTGAGCATTGGCCTCGGAACCGGCACCGCTTGGACGGCGGCTGGGCATGATAGGCAGGTCGCCCGGCGAGCGCGGAACTGGCCGGAGAGCTGGATTTCCGCCAGGTTGTCCGCCGCGTCCAAATGCTGCCCGCGGGCTAGGCGGGGTGCCAGCACTCGGCTAAGGTGATCTTGTTGTCCTCCTCGGGAGCCAGGGAAAGCTCAAGGGCCTCGTCAGTGTCAACGGCGGGCTAATCGTGACCCCTTAGAGCGTGTCCCACGTCGGACTGTGGTGTTATCAGAGCCTGCGCGTCGGCTGGTCCCCGAGGAGTTGTGGGAGCTGGCGGCCCCGGTGATTCCGCGGTGCACGCCTCGTGGGCAGGGTGGGGACACGGCGTCGCTGGACGATCGGCTGGTGTTCACCGCGATCGTGTACGTGCTGACCAGCCGCTGGACCTGGCGGCAACTGCCGGGCGAGTTCGGCGTGAGCCGCTCCACCGCGCACCGCCGGTTCACCGACTGGACCAAGGCTGGGCTGTGCGCCGAGGTCGCACCAGGCGGTGCTGGACGAGTTGGGCGCGTGCGGGATGGTCGACTGGAGCGCGGCGATCGTGGACGCCACCGCCGTCCGGGCCCAGAAGGGGTCGATGACCGGCCCGAATCCGGTCGATCGGGCCAAGAAGGGCAGCAAGCTCCATGTGCTGTCCGACGCCGAGGGGCTGCCCTTGGTGGTGGGGATCTCGGCCGCCAACACCGCCGACATCGAGGCGTTCAAGCCGCTGTTCATGGCCATCCCAGCGATCCGGTCTCGCCGCGGCCCGCGCGCCTACCGGCCCCAAACCAACGAAAAGGTCGAACGCTACAACCGCACCCTGCTGGACGAATGGGCCTCCACTCATCCCTACACCTCCGAGACGCAACACCGCGAGGCACTCCCGCAATTGTCAACGACGCCGCATTCGTAACCCCCTGGGCGGACGAACCGTGAGCCCTTGATGTTATTGTTGGTTACTTTCGCTTCGGTCCGGCCGCGGGTGGCGGCCGAGGTCTCGGTTCTTGAGCCGGTTGTTGTCTCCCATCAGGCTGGTGACTCGGCGCGGTGGACGAGGCGAAAGCGCGCGGGTTCGTCAAATCCTGGACGGGCAAGCGGGTAACGT
>NZ_SMJX01000594.1 GCF_004348535.1 Actinomadura sp. KC216 | reverse complement strand
GCGCGTAGCGCACCAGCACACCGGCGCCGGGCCGCGGCGGCGGGGCGGGGTCGGTCATGGCGTGTTTCCGTTCAGGCGGCGGAGACGGCGCGAGAATGGGATGACGGCGCGGGATCCGTCGGGACGGCGGACCAGGACGTTGCGGGGTCGGGCGCCGGTCCCCCAGCGGGCCAGCACCGTGACGACCTCCGGGGGGTCCTTGCGTCCTGACAGCCGGTCGCCGGGGTCCAGGTAGCGGCGCCCGATCATGCCGGTCATGCGGCATCGCTCCCGGCGGGCATGGCGTTGTGGGTGCGGTCGTCCAGCGTGCGCCCGGCGGTGAGGCGCGCCAGCAGTGCCGCCAGGGCGGCGGCTCCCTGGCGAGGGAGGACGCCGTTGCCGAGGGCTTTGAGCATCTGGTTACGGGTGAGGCCGGGGACGGCGGTGACGTGGCCTGCCGGCAGACCCATGAGCCATTCGACGAATGCGGGGTTCAGCTGGTCGGCGCCGCCTCGTCCGGTGGGAAGCCGGGGAGCGGGAGCTGCCCGTCCGATGATGCGGGCCCATCGGTCGATGGCGGGCCGGTAGGCGCCCCAGTCGACATCTGCGCTACCGCCGAGGGCAGCATCAGATCGCCCGAGGTCCCCCGCTGGTTCGGGCCGCCCTTCGTCCCGTCCGTCGCGCGCGGGGTCGGCAGCAGCGCCGCGGTCTCGGTCGCCGATCCGCCCCGGGTCGCGCGCGGGGTGGGCAGCAGGCTGCACACCTCGGCGGCCAGGTTCAGGCCGTGCGTGCCCGCCTGCTGTGACGGGGTCCGGCGGGTCTGCCGGTTCTCGTTCCCCGATGCTCGCGGGGTCGGCAGCAGTGCCACCTGTGCCCGTAGCGTGTCGTTGCGCGAGGAGTCCGGCGGCCCGGTCCCGTTGGTCTCCGACACCGTCGGCGTGGGCAGCAGCTCCACCACCGCCGGTAGCCCGTCCTGGTAGCCGCGGCCCTTGGAGTCCCGCGCCCTGGGGGTCGGCAGCGCGGGCGAGGACGAACAGGCGGTTGCGCTGGTGGGCGGCGCCGATGTCGGACGCTCGAAGAGTGATCCATTCCGCATCGAACCCGAGGTCGGCAAGGTCGGTGAGGACGTCGGCAAACCCAATTCGAAGGTGGCTTGCGACGTTCTCAAAGATCGCGTAGCGGGGTCGTAGTACGCGAAGCGCGGTCGCGATGTGCGGCCAGAGGTGCCGGTCATCGGCGGTTCCCTTCCTGTGTCCGGCGAGACTGAACGGCTGGCACGGGTAGCCGCCGCACACCACGTCGATCGGCGGGACGGCCGTCCAGTCGACGGCGGTGATGTCGCCGAGGTTGGGGACGTCCGGCCAGTGGTGGGCCAGGATCGCGGCGGCGCCGGGGTCGGGGTCGGCGACCCATACGGGCTCGACGTCGAGCACCTCGGCGGCGGCCAGGTCCAGGCCGCCGTACCCGGTGCACAGCGACCCCAGGGACAGCACGGGCGCGGTCATGCGTCACCGTCCCGCCGGTCGCGCCGGGAGCGCGGCCACACCGGCGCCCATTCCGACAGGTCCTCGTTGCCGGGCGTGATCACGATCCCCTCGTGGGTGAGGACGAACTCGTGCCCGTCCTCGCAGCTCCACAGGTCGCCGGGCACGTCGGGGGCGTGCGCGGCCCAGCACGTGCCCTGGTCGTGGCAGTAGGGGCAGTTGGGGCCGTTGGTGACGGGCCAGCGCGTGACGGGGATGTACCAGTCGGCGGGGCAGGCGCGGCAGCGCCACACGTTGACCTCGGTGAAGTCGGCAAGGGTCGCCGGGCCGATGAACACCACCTCGGTGGGGCGCTCGCAGGTGGGGCAGTCCGGCGGCGCGCCCGTGGGCCAGTGCTCGGCGGGCGGGAAGTCGACCGGTTCGGGGGTGGGCAGTGTCATGATGGGTGTGCTCCTTTTCGGGCCTCGTTCGGGGC
>NZ_SMJX01000593.1 GCF_004348535.1 Actinomadura sp. KC216 | reverse complement strand
GAGGAGGAATGCGGGGGCGGGGGTAGGCTCGGGGGCGTGCGACGGTTCCTCACCCCTGGCTGGATCGGGCTGCACGTGCTCGCGATCGTGCTGTGCGGCACGTTCCTCGGTTTCGGCTGGTGGCAGTACGACCGGGCACAGGGCGGCAACGACCGCAGCTGGGCCTACACGTTCGAATGGCCGATCTTCGCGCTGTTCGTGATCGTGATGTGGGTCAAGATGATCCGCGACGAGCGGTCCGGTGCCGCCCCGGCGCCGAAGGTGATCGAGGAGCCCGCCGAGGCCGAGGTGAAGCGGGAGATCATCCGGCAGCAGGAGGAGGAAGACCCCGCGCTCGCGGCCTACAACCGCTACCTCGCGCGGCTCAACTCCCAGAGCGGCCGGCGCGGCTGACCCCGCCGTACGCGAGGCCCCAGCCCTGCGGGCCGTCGACGAAAGGTGAGTTCTGTGGAAGGCGCGGTGACCCGGTACCGGATCCTGGCGCTGGTGGTCGGCACGCTGCTGGTGCTGCTGACGATCGGCATGGTCCTGAAGTACGGCCCGCCCGACATGCCCGCCATGGCGGGCATCGTGGCGCCCATCCACGGCGCCCTGTTCATGGTGTACCTGGCGGCCGCGTACGACCTGTGGCGGCGTGCCGGCTGGCCGCTGAGCAAGATGGTGCTGATCGTCCTGGGCGGCATCGTCCCGCTGATGACCTTCTTCGTCGAGCGGCGGATCGTGCAGGACGCGCGGGCGCTGCGGGCCGCCGAGGCGAAGGCGAAGGCGAGCGTCTGATCGTCGCGCGCCTGACCGTGGTGAGCGTCTGATCGTCCCTTCGGGCTGGAAAAACGGTCCTTCCGTCGCGTAATGTTTGACTGAGTCAAACGTTAGGAGGCGCAGGCATGGAGGTGACCGAGGGGGACATCGGCACGGTCCGGGCGTTCAACCGGTTCTACACCGGTGTCATCGGGGTGCTCGGCGAGGGGCACGTCCAGACGCCGTACTCCCTGACCGAGGCACGGGTGATCTTCGAGCTGGCGCAGCGGAAGGACACCGAGGTGCTCGCCCTGCGCCGCGATCTCGGCCTGGACGCCGGCTACCTCAGCCGGATGCTGACCCGGTTCGAGGCCGACGGGCTGGTCGCGCGGGAGCGCTCGCCCGGCGACGCCCGCCGCCAGGTCGTCCGGCTCACCGCGCGCGGCCGGGAGGTCTTCGCGATGCTGGACGAGCGGTCCGTGACCGAGATCCGCGGCCTCCTGGCCGGGCTGCCCGCCGCCGACCGCGGGCGCCTGCTCGCCGCGATGCGCACGATCCACGGCATCCTCGGCGACCGGCCCCGCCGAGCGGGACGCGACGTCGTCCTGCGCCCGCTGCGCCCCGGCGACCTCGGCTGGATCGTGGAGCGCAACGGCGCCCTCTACGACGTGGAATGCGGCTGGGACCGCACCTACGAGGCGCTCGTCGCCAAGGTCGTCGCCGACTACGTGGGCGGCCACGACCCGGAGCGGGAGAACGCGTGGATCGCCGAGTCCGGCGGCGTGCGGGTGGGCGGCGTCTTCTGCGTCCGCCGCGACGACGACGTCGCGCAGCTCCGGCTGCTGCACGTCGAGCCCGAGGCCCGCGGCCTCGGCGTCGGGGCCGCGCTGGTCGGCGAGTGCGTCCGCTTCGCCACCGAGGCCGGGTACACGGAGATGATGCTGTGGACGACGGCGCTCCAGCGTCCGGCGCACCGCATCTACGAGCGCGCCGGGTTCGTCCTGGAAGAGGAAGAGCCCCCGGTGGAGCGCTTCGGGGACGTGGTCCACGGGCAGGTCTGGCGCAAGAAGCTGTGACCGGGCCCGCGGGGGCGTTCACGCCTCCACGGGCCCGGCTCCGCAGCGATCCCTTGATGTGCTGCGCAGGCGGCCGGGACGGGGGTCGGACGGAGTACCGGCCGCCTTGGATTCACCGGCATGACGCCGGTGCGTGCTAAGGACC
>NZ_SMJX01000592.1 GCF_004348535.1 Actinomadura sp. KC216 | reverse complement strand
TCTCTGCGGAGGTTGTGGTGCGTGCTGGGGGTTTTGCCGTCGTCGGTAGGTCGGTGTTCGTCGGCTGTCGGGCCCTGGCGGGTTGTCGGGTGCGTGTGGCTGGTTCGAGGCGCACGGGAAGGGCGGACGCCCTGGGCATGCGGGGATCAGTTGGAGGTTTGATGCTTGCTTGTGCTTCAACCTTTGTGGCGGGTGTAGTGCGTGCGGGGCGTTCGGTCTTTGTCGGTAGGCGGGCGTTCGTTGGCGCTGGGGTTTTGGTGGGCGGCCTGGTGTGTGCGGTTGGTTCGACCTTTGCGGGGCGTCGGGTCTTCGCTGACTTGCGGGGAGCTGTTGGAGGTTTGGGGGCGGCTGGGGCCTCGGGTTTTGTAGAGCGCTTGGCCTGCGTTGGTGGCTTGGCTTCTGTCGGGAGCTCGGCGTTCGGTGGAAGGTCGTCGGACGTGGGAGATCAAGGGTTCGTGGGGTGAAGGGGACATCATGACGCCGACGATCGCCCGGACACGGGACGAGCTGGTCGAAGCCCGCTCCGGGATCGAGGGGACCTTGGCGCTCGTCCCGACCATGGGGGCGCTGCATGAAGGTCACCGCTCCTTGATCCGGCTGGCCCGCCGGAGGGCGGACGCGGTCGCGGTCAGCATCTTCGTCAACCCGCTCCAGTTCGGCCCGAACGAGGACTTCGGACGCTATCCCCGGACACTCGCCGCCGACCTCGACATCTGCGCCGCCGAAGGCGCTGACCTGGTCTTCGCACCGTCCCGTTCGGTGATGTATCCGGACGCCCCCCAAGTCACGATCAAGTCGGGCCCGATGGGTGAGGTCGTCGAGGGCGCCACCAGGCCGGGCCACTTCGACGGGATGCTCACCGTCGTGCTGAAGCTGCTCAATCTCGTCCGTCCCGATGTGGCCGTCTTCGGCGAGAAGGACGCGCAGCAACTCGCGATCATCCGGCGGATGGTCGCCGATCTGAACGTCCCCGTCGAGATCGTCGGCGGCCCGACCATCCGGGAACCGGATGGCCTGGCCCTCTCGAGCCGGAACCGCTACCTCGCCGAGGACGAACGCCGGACCGCCCTCGCCCTGTCGCACGCGCTCCACGTCGGCGCGGACGCCTCCCCCGAAGGACCCGAGGCGGTGATTTCCGCGGCGAGTGCCGTTCTGGACAAGGCCGCGAGCGCCGACCCGCCGCTCCTCCTTGACTACCTCGTCCTCGTCGATCCCGCGACCTTCACCGCGATCACACCTCCCTACGCGGGTCCGGCCGTCCTGGCCGTCGCGGGCCGCGTCGGCGCCACCCACCTCATCGACAACGTCCCCCTCCAGTTTCCCGAGGAGTCCTGATGTTCCGGACGATGTTCAAGTCGAAGATCCACCGTGCCACCGTGACGCAGGCGGACCTGCACTACGTCGGCTCGCTGACCATCGACCGGGACCTGATGGATGCCGCCGACCTGCTGCCCGGAGAGCAGGTCTCGGTCGTGGACATCGACAACGGCGCCCGCCTGGAGACCTATCTGATCGCCGGCGAGCGCGGCTCCGGCGTCATCGGCATCAACGGTGCCGCCGCCCGGCTCGTCCAGCCCGGTGACCTGGTCATCATCATCAGCTACGCCCAGCTTTCGGATGCCGAGGCCCGCGAGTTCGTCCCTCGCGTCGTCCACGTCGATCGATCCAACAAGATCATCGCCCTGGACTCCGACCCGGCCGCCCCCGTCCCCGGGACCTCTCAAATCCGCGGCGACCAGACCCTTCGCTAAACGATCGCATCCGCCTCGACGCGGCAACCCACTAGACCGCCGCCCTGGTCTGGTGAACCGCCGTCGCCGGCAGGCCCCTGCCCGACGCATCGCTCGCGTGGTCGGGATCATCGCGGACCGGACCATGTGGTCGCTGGTCGTGGTGGGTGGGGTGATGGCTGGTGTGGTGGTCGTGTGTGGCTGGGGTGCCGTTGGTGTCGGTTGTGGGAAGGGCGTGGTCGCGTTGTTTGAGCTGCCGGTTGGTTTCTGGG
>NZ_SMJX01000591.1 GCF_004348535.1 Actinomadura sp. KC216 | reverse complement strand
CCGCGAAACCTCCGTCCGCGCCGTCGAGGCCTACGACCGCCTGGCCACCGCCGTCCTCACCCACCTGGGCGTCCCCGACGCCGAACGCCACGCCCCCGCCACGGTCGCCCTGCTCTACGGCCTGGCCCTCCGCCGCCTGGCCACCGGCGACACCACCGCGACCGGCACCGCCGACGCCGTCCGCCTTCTCCTCCTGGGCGCCCTCCCCCGACCCTGAGAAAGGCTTCTGGCCCGCACGGCCCCAGAGCGGGGTTACAAAGCCGTGCGGGCCAGAAACCTGTCTCAATCAGGAACCTCAGTCGGAACCTCAGCCGACGTTCGCTCTGCTCTCCGCCTGTGCACCTCCGCCGTGTCTCCGATGTGACACCCCAAACGCTAAGCCGCCGAACCCCCCACCAGAACACCCTTAACCCTCACTTAGGGAAGGGCTGAGCCCGGCTTATTGGCTTGGGTTCGTGGGGGTTCTGGGGGCGCTTGGTCAGGGATGAGTTGTTGGTTTGAAGGCGAGGATGGTCCAGGTCAGGTCGGGGCGGCCTAGGGCGTCCTGGCGGGAGCTTCGGTGGACGAGTCTCAGGCCGGCCGCGGCTGCGTTGGCGATGGTTTCCTCTGCTGAGACGTCGAACATGCGGCGGCCAGGCGGTACCGGGCCGTGGCGCAGGGTCAGGATGATTCGGGCGGACGGCGCGGTCAGGGTGGCCAGGCGTCCCATCGCGGTGTGGCGTTCGTGCTTGTCCAGGTGCATCCAGACCGCGGACAGGAGGATCATGTCGAAGTCGCACGTCGCGGGGAGGGCCGAGAGGTCGGGGAGTGCGTCGGCCAGCCATTCGATGCGTTCGGAGGCGTGGAGTCGTTCGCCGACGGCGCGCAGTTCGTCGGTGGGTTCGACGGCGACCACGTGATGTCCGGCGCGTGCCAGGGCCGCGGCGTCGCGTCCTGAGCCTGCGCCGACGTCCAGGATCCGGCTCGCGGGGGTGGGGAACAGGTGCAGGACGTCCTTGTGGACGTCCACGAACGCCAAGCCCTCGTACTGCCGCGCGAGCACCTCCGCGGCCTCGGCATACCCGACGGTACCGGCGATCATCAGGCCCCAACCCCCACCGACGACAACGTAGCGAAGCGCGCATGGCCTTCGCAGGTGGCTCGCCATCGTCCGCCAAAAAGAGTCTTCGTTACTCTGGGTCTGCATCTTGTGACTCTGGGTAATGTCTGCGGCGTACGTCGGACCAACCTGGAGGAACACATGCAGGTAGGGATAAAGCTCGGTGTTGGAGCGGCGGCCGCGGTGCTGGCCGGGAGTGCGCTGAGCCTCGGTGCGGTCGCCGGGGCCTCTGAGCCGCCGCCGAACCCGGGCCAGCAGGAAGAGTCGGTGCCGGCTCAGCCGCAGCCCACGCAGCCTGAGGAAGGGCAGGGGCCCGGCGCCATCGTCGTGGGGCCTGAAGGCGCCGCCAAGGCGCTGGAGCGGCTGGAGAAGCGCGACCCTCGGCGGGCCCAGTGGTGCCACGGAAGGGTGGCGGTGTCGAAGCTGAACGTCCGATCGGGACCGGGGACGAATCACCCCGTGAAGTACGTGGTCAGCAGCGGTCAGTCCATCAACACGGACTGGAGCCGCATCATCCGTAGGCACGGGTACCTGTGGGTGCCGCTCAGCAACAACTACTGGGTCGCCGACTACAAGCTCGGCGATGGAAACGGCAAGTGGTACATCAAGTACACCAACTGCTGACGCGGGCGGTCGGGGCCGGCGGGTGACGCCGGCCCCGGTTTCCGGTTGGTGCCGTCTTCAGCGACGGGGCTCCGTGGCCACCGGATGGCCGCCGCTCGGTAGCCTCTCCTCGGTCGACGGCGTGGCGGTGAGACGGTGGGCAGGCGGTCGCTGGGGCGGCGGTTCGGGTGGCTTTGGGCGTCGTACGCGTTCAGCACGTTCGGGACGAGGCTCGCGTTCGACGCCTTTCCGTTGATCGCGGTTCTGGTGTTGCACGCCGGGCCCGCGCAGGTGTCTGTGCTGGCAGCCGCGGGTCTGGCGGTGGGGG
>NZ_SMJX01000590.1 GCF_004348535.1 Actinomadura sp. KC216 | reverse complement strand
GAGTTCAGGTGTTCTCGGGGGAGCTTCTTCAGGACGCTAAAGGCGCAGGTCGGGGCCCCGTTCGGTCGCACCGAACGGGGCCCTTCCCATCTCTGCCGAATCCACCGCCTGACTGGGACCCGCAAGCCCTGCCGTCGAGTGGTGCTGCGGGCGGCTCGACGTCGAACTGCCGGGCCGGTTCGCCGAGAGCCTGGCGGAGCCGCGCTCGGCTAGCCTCTAGTCGGTCTGGAGTTGGTGCTGGGCGTATTGCCGGTTGAGGCGGACGAAGTGACGGTGGGCGTCGGGGTGATGCTTGGCCGCCTCGGCCAAGATGAACAGGGCGGAGGCGGTGTCCCCGCGTGCCTCGTAGATCAGCCCTAGGCGGACGGTGGCGCCCGGATGCCCCGCCCAGGCCGCGGCGCGGTAGTAGGTCTCGGCACCGGTCGGGGCCTCTGGACGGCCCGGAGAACGGTCTTGGTGGTAGCCCGGAAGGGTGAGTTCGTAGGCGAGCTCGGCGGCCATCGGCTTGCGTTGGCCGGGCTCGGCGTTGATCAGGACCCTGGCGGCCTCGTCACCGGATCTGGCCGCTGAGGCCAGCCATACGTGGGCTTCGGCGGGACGATCTCGGCAAAGCAGCAGGATCCCCACCCGGCACGAGGCGTCGGGGTCGCCGCGCTCGGCGCTGTTCAGCAGGTCGACGCCGTGCTGACCGAACAGCTCGTAGTAGCGGCGGTGCGACAGGGACGGCAGGTCGGGCAGGAAGTGCCCGTCCCCGTCCACGCTCACCTGCGTCCGGTGACCCGGCTCTTCTTCCGGCCCGGTCCACCGGCCGTCGTGGCCGCGTCCTTCCTCCCCGCCCTGGTCCCGGCCGGTCCGCACGGCGATCGCTGCCGGTGCCGTGTCCTGGTTCTCTCCCGGCCGTGCGGGGGCCGTCGCATGTGCGCCGGCCGGGCCGGCGTGGAGCTCGGCGAGGACGTCGGCCGGCGGGATCCCGGTGGGGTCCGGGACAGGTGCAGACAGGCAGTCCAGCTGATCGCGCATGGCCTGGTAGCGGGCGTGCCACTCCTGCAGGTCGGCGGGACCGGGGAAGTCGGGGGTGATCCCGGTCCTTTCGACGTAGTGCAGGCACGTCAGCACGTAGGTGGCGACCCACCCCCACGGCTGGGGGCCCTGCCGCTGGCGGGTCATGACGTTGCTGATCGCGGTGAGCGACAGCGGCCGCAGCACCGGGATGCGCTTCTTGTACCGGGCCAGGACCTCGGGCGCGAGCTTGGCCAGCTCCCGATAGTGAGGAGAACCGCACGCGTGCGTGAATTGGAGGAGGTCACGGATGAACTCATCCAATGCGTCGCTTGTTCGAGAGGGGTTGGTCGGCATTCCACGAGCCCTAACGTGATGGATCTTCCTCGCCGAGAGATCGTTAACGCGATGGAATGGTCTCATCACTGGGCCCTTTGCGGGTGGATTGGTTGCAAGTCATGCCGTTCCGGACTGTTCCGACCTGTCCCGGGCCATGCCCTGACGTGTGCTTTCAGGCTGAGCGGAGCAATCCGGAACGTCCCGGAACACTCCGGAACGGCCCGCGGCGAAGGTTTGTGTCACGCGACACAAACCGCGAACAGTCGAATTTCGTTCGCGTTGGAAAGGGGGTGAATGGTGACATCTGTCCGGTTATTTGCCTGGCGGTGGTGCGGCGGAGTGTTCCGGTTGTTTCTGATCCTTGTCTTCGCGTGGCCCGCGCGGACGGTGGGCTGGCCTACTGGTGACCGTCCGTCCCCTGACCCTCGACAAGGACCACACCTCTGATGCCTGTACACCTGCCGGCCATGTACGGCGCCGCCCGCCGTGCCGCCTACCAGCGCCACGCCCTGCCGGGAGCGCACGCCGTCCCGGCCGCGGCCACCTGCTGCAACGACGACGACGTGCTCCTGCTCCTGCTGATCTCCACCTGGGAGCTGCACGCGGCCCGCCCGGCGCCCGCCATCGCGCCCACCGACATGACCGAGGAGGAGCTGATCGAGTACTGGAGCGACCCCGCCGAGGACCCCTGCCC
>NZ_SMJX01000589.1 GCF_004348535.1 Actinomadura sp. KC216 | reverse complement strand
GAGGACGGTCGGTCGGCGAGGCCACGCAGTCCGCGAGCGAAGTGGCAGCAGTACAGGGGGTGAAGCATGGACGTGGGAGACCACGCGGCCAAGTCCGGTCACGTACCGGTCATGCTCGGTCGCGTCCTGACAATCCTCACCCCCGCGCTCACCGGCGCGGCCGGCGCCGTCCCGGGCCGTGACCCCGTCTACCTCGACGCCACGCTCGGCATGGGCGGCCACGCCGAGGCGATGCTGCGGGCCGTCCCGCGGCTCCGCCTCATCGGCCTCGACCGCGACGCCACCGCGCTGGAGCGCTCGGCGCGCAGGCTCGCCCCGTACGGCGACCGGGTCACGCTGGAGCACGCCGTCTACGACGAGATCCCCGGCGTCCTGCGCCGGCTCGGCGTCCCCGCGGTGGACGCGGTCCTGTTCGACCTCGGCGTCTCCTCCCCGCAGCTCGACGAGGCCGACCGCGGCTTCGCCTACTCCTACGACGCGCCCCTCGACATGCGGATGGACCGCACCCAGCGGCTCACCGCCGCCGAGGTCGTCAACGGGTACCCGCCCGCCGAGCTCGCCCGCATCCTGCGCGAGTACGGCGAGGAGCGGTTCGCCCAGCGCATCGCCGCCGCGATCGTCCGCGAGCGCGGGCGCGCCCCGATCGACTCCACCAGGCGGCTCGCCGACCTGGTGCGCACCTCTATCCCGGCCGCGACCCGCCGCACCGGCGGCAACCCGGCCAAGCGCACCTTCCAGGCGCTGCGGATCGAGGTGAACGGAGAACTCGACATCTGGCGCCGGGCCCTGCCCGCCGCGCTCGACGCGCTCCCGGTCGGCGGCCGGGTCGCCGTCCTCAGCTACCACTCCCTGGAGGACCGCATCACCAAGCAGGTCCTCGCCGCCCAGGCGGCCGACACCACCCCGCCGGACCTGCCCGTCCCGCTGCCCGAACACGAGCCGAGGTTCCGGCTTCTAACCCGCGGGGCGGAGCTTCCGTCCGACGAGGAGACCACGACCAACCCACGGGCCGGATCGGTGCGGATGCGCGCCGCCGAACGGGTCCGGGAGGCGACATGACCACGACCACCAGGCCGCCCGCCAAGGCGCCCAGGAAGCCGCCCGCGCAGCGCACGCCTGCCGAGCGCACGCCGACCGGGCGCGCGCCCGCCAAGCCGGCGCCCGCGAAGCGCGCGCCCGCGGCGGCCAAGACCGCTCCCAAGGCGGCGCCCGCGACCGCGGCGACCAGCACCAAGGCGGCCGGGAAGCGTACGGCGGCCGCCGCGCCGCCGCGCGCCCCGTTCGTGCTGCTCATCGTCGGGCTGCTCGGCGGCGCGCTGGTGAGCCTGCTGCTGCTCAACACCGTCCTCGCGGAGGACGCGTTCACCCTGACGCGGCTGCAGCAGAGCAACAAGCAGCTCGACCAGCAGCGGCAGGCCCTCGAAGAGGACATCGCACGCGGCGACTCCCCGGCGCAGACGGCGAAGAAGGCGGAGTCGCTCGGCATGAAGCAGCCCGAGGACATGGCCTTCATCGACCTCGAGACCGGGCGGGCGAGCGGCGGGACGATCCGTCCCGTGCCGCCCGAGGCCGCGGCGGCGGCCGGGGCCGCGGGCGTGATCGGCGTGCCCGGCACCGTGGTGCCCGGGGACGGCGTCCCGCCGGCGGCCACCGGGCAGGGCGCGCGGTGACGAAACGGCCGGGACGCGGGACCGCCGGGCCTCCGCCCGGCCGGGGACGCGGCCCGGACGGCGCGGGACGGCCGGGGACGAAGGGCAGCGCCGCCCGGCGTCCCGCGCGCGGCGGCATGGGCCCCTCCCCGCGCAAGGAGACCCCGCGCAAGGAGACCCCCCGCAAGAAGCCGCGCCGGGATGCGGCGCGCGACGACGCGGGGTCCGCCGGCACGCCCACGAAGAAGCCCGGCCCGAAGAAGCCGGTGCAGAAGCCCGCGCAGAAGACGCAGCAGAAGGCGCCCGCGAAGCCTGCGCAGAAGCCTCCTCAGAAGAAGGCGCCGGCCAAGGCCGCGCCGGGGAAGACCCGCGCGGCCGGGACGGCGCGGAACGCCCACCCCGCCAGGCCGCCCCGGACCGGCCCCGGCGACGGCCCGCGCGGCCCGCGCCCTCCGCGTC
>NZ_SMJX01000588.1 GCF_004348535.1 Actinomadura sp. KC216 | reverse complement strand
GCGCAGGGCGGGGTCAGGGGACGGTTCACCGAACGTCTGGTGGACGGGGACGACGCCCGCCCATACGTCGAGCGCGTAGTCCTCGTCCTCGTCGCTTGGGCCGCCCTGGCGGATTTTGACGGACGCTTCGTCCAGGGAGAGGGCCAGTACGGTGACGGCGGCCATTTCCTTGCGGGTGGGCTTGCGCGCCACGTCCCATTGGCCGGGGCTGAGGTTCTCGGTGATGGCGCGCAGGCCCGCCAATTTCTCGTCGGGGTCGTCCACGAGGCGGGGAGTGCCGTAGATGACGGCGCTGCGGTAGTTGATGGAGTGGTGGAAAAGGGACCGGGCGATGACGATTCCGTCGAGGTGAGTGACGGTGACGCAGATGTCCTGGGACGGTCCGGCCCGGAGGCTGCTCGCGCCGGTGGAGCCGTGGACGTAGAGGGTGTCGTCCAGGCGGCCGTAGCCGGTGGGGATGACGCGCGGGGAGCCGTCCACGATGACGCCGAGATGGCAGATCATGCCGTCGTCGAGGACGCGGTAGAGCGCGGAGCGGTCGCCGGTGGCGCGCTCGGAGTGCCTGGCGACGCGGGTGCGGGCGGTCGGTGAGAGGTGCGTCATGCCGATTACGCTAGGAAAGAGAGTGGCCTGGTCGGTAGGGCCACTTGAGGCGTATACCGGGAGACCACTTTGTCGATCGACCTGCCCATCGCCGTCGACCGGGGCAAGAGCGAGCCGCTGAGCGCGCAGCTGGTCGGCCAGCTGCGCGCGGCGATGGGGGAGGGGCGGCTGGCCGCGGGCGAGCGGCTTCCCGCCAGCCGGGCGCTGGCCGGGCTGCTCGGGGTGAGCCGGACGGTGGTGACGGAGGCGTACGAGCAGCTGTACGCGGAGGGCTGGCTGGAAGGCCGCCACGGGTCGGGCACCTATGTGACCGACGGCGTTGCCGCTCCGCGGCCTCTGAGGCCGCAGCCGGCGACGGCGAGGACGGTGCGCACGACGGCCTCCCCGCACGAGATCGACCTGCGGCCCGGGCTGCCGTGGGTCGGGGCGCTCGACACCCCCGCGTGGCGGCGCGCGTGGCGGCTGGCGTCCGGGATGCCGCCCCAGCAGCGCCAGGACCCGCACGGGCTGCCGGGGCTGCGCGTCGCGCTGGCCGACTACATCAGGCGCAGCCGCGGTGTGGCGTGTCCCGTGGACGGGCTGCTCGTCACGCGGGGCGCGACGAACGGGCTGGATCTGCTGGCGGCGACCGTCCTGCGGCCCGGTGACCGGGTCGGGGTGGAGGAGCCCGGCTACCAGCGCGCCCGCGCGGTCCTGGCGGGACGCGGCGCCGAGCTGGTGCCCTGCCCGGTCGACGAGCACGGGCTCGTCGTCGACGGCCTCCCCGGCGATCTGCGCCTCGTCTACACGACGCCGTCGCACCAGTACCCGATGGGCGGCGTCCTGCCCGTCCCGCGCCGGCAGGCCCTGCTCGCGTGGGCGCGGCGCACGGGGGCGCTCGTCGCCGAGGACGACTACGACGGCGAGTTCCGCTACGACGTCGCGCCGCTGCCCGCGCTCTACGGGCTGGACCCGGACCGCGTCGTCTACCTCGGCACGACCACCAAGATCCTCACCGCGGACATGGGGGTCGGCTGGCTGGTGGGCCGCTCCGGCCTGGTCGGGGAGATCGCGCGGCGCCGCGAGGAGCTGAACGACCGGACGGCCGTCGTCCCGCAGGACGCGCTCCGGCTGCTGCTCGAACGCGGTGATCTCGACCGGCATGTCCGGCGGATGCGCGGGGAGTACGCGCGGCGGCGCGACGTGGTCGTCCGGACACTGGACGGGCTGCCCCTGCGCGGCGACACGGCCGGGCTGCACCTCGTCGTGGACGTCCCGGCGCCGCTGGCCCGGCGGGTCGTCCGCGAGGCCGCGGGACGGGGCGTCCTGGTGGAAACGCTGGAGCGCTACCACACGGGTTCGCGGCGGGCGTCCGGGCTGGTCATCGGGTACGGCTCGGCGGCGGGAGCGGCGGAGCTCCGCAAGGCCTGCGAGATCGTCCGCGAGCTGGTGCAAGGCGGCGGAAAGTGAGGGCGCTGGCGGGCGAGGGGCCAGGGTGGCGGGTTGGTCAGTTGGACATGGCGGATTGGGCGACCGGGACCGGCTCTGT
>NZ_SMJX01000587.1 GCF_004348535.1 Actinomadura sp. KC216 | reverse complement strand
GCCATGAAGCCTCCATGGGACGGGAAGAATCGGACAACTCCCCGCAAGACTACGGAGCGTGAACCCATGGCAGTAACCCGCTACGGAGCCATCCGTGAGCTGGCTCCCAGGTCCCGGTCACCGCACGCCCCACCCGCTCCCCGGGACCACTACCGCCTCCCGAGTCGCAGCTGTATGTGCTTTTGAGATGGATTTGAGTAGCTGCTCCTCGCCCACGGCCTTTACGTTGTAAGTTGAACGGTGAAGTAGTTGCCGGTGCGGGCGAGGACGCCGGGGTCAGGCGAGGGTGGCGCGGACGGCGGCGTGGGCGGCCTTGCGCATCTCGGCGTGCAGCACCGCGTTCGCGTTCCGGTCGGTGCGGGCCTCCACGATCTGCAGCCCCTCCCCCGCCATCGCCTTCGGCAGGTCGCCCGGCGCGTCCAGCAGCCGGTACGGGACGCCGTGCGCCGCCGCGACCGCCTCCAGGTCGACCTGGTGCGGGGTGCCGAAGACCCGCTCGAACGGGCCCCGCAGCGCCGCCTGCGGCAGCAGTGAGAAGATCCCGCCGCCCCGGTTGTTCACCACCACGATCGTCAGGTCGGGACGCCGGTCCCGCGGCCCGATGATCAGGCCGTTCTGGTCGTGCAGGAACGCCAGGTCGCCGAGCAGCGCGAACGACCGGCCGCTGTGCGCCAGCGCCGCGCCGATCGCCGTCGAGACCAGGCCGTCGATCCCGCTCGCGCCCCGGTTCGCCATGATCCGGATGCCGCGGCGCGGGCGCATCACCTGGTCCAGGTCCCGGATCGGCATGCTCGCGGCCGTGAACAGCAGCGACCCGCCCGGCAGCCCCGCGACCAGATCGCGCGCCAGCCGCGGCTCGCTCACCTCCGGCACCGCGTCCAGGACCTCGTCGACCGCCGCCGCGGCGGCCAGGTCCGCGGCCCGCCACGACTTCAGCCACGCGTCGTCACCCGACACCACCGGGATCTCCACCTCCGGCGCGACCTGCGTCGCCGACCGGACCGGGTCGGGCCAGTGCGCCAGGTCCGGCGCCAGGACGATGTGCTCCTCCGCGCGGCGCAGCAGCGACAGCAGCGGCCGCGACAGCCCCGGCTTGCCCAGCGTCACCACCACCTCCGGGCGGTGCCGCTCCACGAACTCCGGGACGCCCAGCAGGAAATGGTGCGACGACAGCGCGTGGTCGCCGTAGCGGGCGTTGCCGTTCGGCTCGGCCAGCACGGGCCAGCCGGCCATCGACGCCGCCGCCACGTACCGCTTGACGTTGGCCGCGCCGTCCCCGACCACCAGCACGCCCCGGCGGGTCGGCGGGACGTGCAGCACCGACCCGGGCGTCGCCGCCCGCACCTTCGTCCACGCGCCGGTGACGTCCCCGTCCAGCGGCTCGCACCACGACTCGTCACCGTCGGGGATCAGCGGCTCGCGGAACGCCGCGTTCAGGTGCACCGGGCCGGGCACCGGCGCCTGCGCCAGCCCCCACGTGCGGCTCACCAGCGACCGCCAGTACGCCACCATCCCCGGACGGTTCTCCGGCACGCCGATCTCGGTGGACCACCGCACCGCCGTCCCGTACAGCTTCACCTGGTCGATCGTCTGGTTCGCGCCGGTCTCGCGCAGCTCCGGCGGACGGTCCGCGGTGATCACGATCAGCGGCACCCCCGACTCGTGCGCCTCGACCACCGCCGGATGGAAGTTCGCCGCCGCCGTCCCCGACGTGCACACGATCACCACCGGACGCCCCGACCGCTTCGCCAGCCCGAGCCCCAGGAACGACGCCGACCGCTCATCGATCCGCACATGCAGCCGGACCCGGCCCGCGTCCTCGGCGTCCTGCAACGCCAGCGCCAGCGGCGCCGACCGCGACCCCGGCGCCAGCACCGCGTCGGTCATCCCGCACCGCAGCAGCTCGTCCACCAGGACGGTCGCCAGCGCGGTCGCCGGATTCACGGCGCCGCCTCGAACACCGAAGGCCCGCCCAGATGCCGCTGCGCATCGGCGGCCCGGTCACGCCACCCGTCCACCGGCGCCTCCCAGCGGGACAGCACCGCCTCGTCCACCCCCGGCCGCCGCACCGGGATCTCACCCTCCACCGGCCGCAGCGGATCCGCGACGACGTCGCCCTCCAGCAGCGACAGCGTCCCCAGCC
>NZ_SMJX01000586.1 GCF_004348535.1 Actinomadura sp. KC216 | reverse complement strand
GTTTCCGGAGGGGTTCGACCGGGAGATGCCCTTCGACGCGCGCGAGCGGATGATCCAGGACGCGATGGCGCTGCGGTCGCTGGGTGATCTGGCCCGTGACCTGGAGGAGGTCCTGGAGTCGGTGGCGCACTGGGCGGCGGGCTGCGACGACGCGCTGTGGGAGGGCGAGCTGCCCGACCCGCGCCCCTACGGCCCGCCGGGCCCGCCGCGTCCGCTGGCGGACCTGCTGGCGGGCTGGCGGGGGCCGCTGGCGCACATCGAGTGGCATCTGGACCGGCTGACCGGCGAGCCGCCGCCGGCGCCGTCCGGTGACGAGGAGGAGTTCTGGGTCGTGGACCGCTGCCCCCTGCAGGCGTGACCCCGGCCCGGGCGCCCAGCCGCGTGTGTCAGGCGGGCCGGTTTTCGTCGCCCGCCGCGGTGAGGTGGCGGGCGAACCAGACGGTCTTGCCGGGCGGTTCGGGCCGGGCCCCGTACCGGGTGGCGAGGGCGGCGACCAGCAGGAGCCCGCGTCCGGCCTCGGCCCAGTCCAGGACGCGCGGTTCGGCGGGCGCGGCGCCCGTCAGCGGCCCGGGAGTCCCGTGCCGGCCGGGGTGGTCGGTGGGGGCGGCGTCGCGGACTTCGCCGTCGAGGCGGTCGCCGCGCAGGCGCAGGGCGAGGCGGACGGGCCCGGCGCCGTGCACGACGGCGTTGGTGACGAGTTCGTCGACGATGAGGACGATGTCGTCGACGTCGCCGGGGTCGGTGACGTGCCATTCGCGCAGGGCGCGGCGGGTGAGTCCGCGGGCGCGGGAGGCGGCGGCCGGTTCGGCGGCCAGATCCCACGCCGCGAACACGGCACCGCCGGTGCCGTGCCCCCGGGCACCGACCGCGCCGCCGACCGTGCTGTCGTCCGCGCCGCCGGAGTCGTTGTCGGCGGCGCTGCCGGGGTCGTTGTCGGCGGCGCTGCCGGAGTCGTCGTCCGCCGCGGTGTCCTGGGTGTTCATGGGTTCGGTCTCGTCGTCCGGGCGGTCGGTGCCGCCGGTGCGGCGCGGCGCGCCGCTGTCCCCGCCGGCGTCCGTGCCGTGGTCGGCGGCCGTGGTGGCGGGTCGCCTGGTTCCGGTCCCCGTGGTGGTCACTGTCGCTTCTCCCCTCTGTGCCGGTGCGGCCGTCCCCCTGGCCGCCGATCCCCGGCGCCGCGAGCGCGCGGTCATAGTCGGGGACGCCTCCGGAGCGGGCGGGGTGCACGGTCGCAGGCAAGCCTCACCCGGGGGTGAGGTGATCGGGACATCGGGGGCGCGGTGGAGGAGCACCCGCGGGAAGCCGTTACAGTGGACGGGTCGGTGTGGCATGTGTCCCCCGGGCTCTACCTGACGCCTTCGGGGAATACCGCCGGTCCCATGCGGTCCGGGCTGGAGCTTCGTTGTGCCTTTCGCCGTGAGGCGACCACCACACCGGCTTGAACGCCGATGCCCCGGCGAGGAGGTCCTCGCCGGGGCATCGGCGTTCGCGCGTCAGCGGGCGGGCCCGGCCCGGCGCGGCGCGGCGTGTGTGGCCGGCGCCGGGGCCGGTTCAGGGCGGTGGTGTCACAGGACGGCCGCGGCGATCGCGGCGCCGGCCGCGGCGAGGACGATGATGATGACGGCGGCCGCGGCGAGGATGACGGTGCGGGCGCGGCGGCGGGGCTCGCCGAGACAGGCGAGTCGATGGGCCAACCGCGGTTCGTCCTCGCTCAGGCGGACCTCGATCTGCGTGAGGATCCGCTGCTCCTCCATCGACAGCGCCATGCTCTTACCTCCGGGGGTCAGGTGTCTGAATTCCTCCCCGCGGAGCATGATCATTATCCCTGGGGCGGGCTGACGCTTGCGCCGCGTCCGGGGGCGCTCTGGTGGTGGAGGCGGTCCAGGGCGGTGACGTAGTAGGTGTAGGTGCGGCCGGGCTTGGCGGCGGGGTCGACGATGCCGCCGCCGCGGACGTTGGCGATGAGGCGCCTGGGGTCGACGGGGGCGCAGCCGGGGCCTTCGCCGTCCACCCGGTAGACGGCGTAGGAGGTGGCGCCCTCGGACGGCCGCCAGGTGACCTTCACGCCCTTCTCGCCGTTCCCGGAGGCGGGGACGGCGGTGGTGTCCTGGACGGGCGGCGGTGCCTTCCCGCCGCGCCCGGCGGGGA
>NZ_SMJX01000058.1 GCF_004348535.1 Actinomadura sp. KC216 | reverse complement strand
GTTCCGGGGTGTGTGTTGGTGGGGTGCTTCTCGGGGCGTGCTAGTCGGGGGTGGAGAGGGTTTCTAGGACCTGGGTGCCGTACTTGGCGAGTTTGTTCTCGCCTACGCCGTTGATGCGGCCCAGTTCGGTGAGGGTGGTGGGGACGGCGGTCGCGATCTCGCGGAGGGTCGCGTCGTGGAAGATGACGTAGGCGGGGACGCCCTGGTCCTTCGCGGTGGCGGCGCGCCAGGCGCGGAGGCGCTCGAAGAGCGGCATGGCCTCGGCGGGGAGTTCGACCGGGGCCTTGCGTTCCTTGGCGGCCTTGGTGGCGGGGCGTTCCGGTTCGCGGCGCATCATGACCTTGCGCTCGCCGCGCAGGACGTCGCTGCTCGCGTCGGTCTGGAGCAGGGTGCCGTGGTTGCTCTCGACCGCGATGAGGCCCTGGGCGAGGAGCTGGCGGACGACGCCGCGCCATTCGGACTCGCGGAGTTCGGTGCCGACGCCGAAGGGCTTCAAGGAGTCGTGGTCGAACTGGATGACCTTCGCGCTCTTCTTGCCGAGCAGGATGTCGATGATGTGCCCGGCGCCGAACTTCTGGCGGCGTTCGCGGTCGAGCCGGACGATGACGGACAGGACCTTCTGCGCGGGGACGGTCGCGTCCCACGATTCGGGCGGTGTCAGGCACGTGTCGCAGTTGCCGCACGGCCCGGCGGACTGGCCGAAGTAGTTCAGCAGCTGGACGCGGCGGCATTCGACGGTCTCGCAGAGCGCGAGCATCGAGTCGAGGTGGGCGGCCTGGCGGCGGCGGAACGCGGGGTCGCCCTCGCCGCCGTCGATCATCTTGCGCAGGTTGACGACGTCCTGCAGGCCGTAGGCGAGCCAGGCGGTGGACGGGAGCCCGTCGCGTCCGGCGCGCCCGGTCTCCTGGTAGTAGCCCTCGACCGACTTGGGCAGGTCGAGGTGGGCGACGAAGCGGACGTCGGGCTTGTCGATGCCCATGCCGAACGCGATCGTCGCGACGATGACCAGGCCGTCTTCGCGGAGGAAGCGCGACTGGTTGGCGGCTCGGGTCTGGGCGTCGAGGCCCGCGTGGTACGGGAGGGCTTCGATGCCGTTCTCGGTGAGGAACGCGGCGTGCTTCTCCACGGAATTGCGCGAGAGGCAGTAGACGATGCCCGCGTCGCCCTTGTGCTCGGTCTGGAGGAGGCGCAGGAGCTGGCGCTTCGCGTCGGTCTTGGGTTCGATCCTGTATTGGATGTTGGGGCGGTCGAAGCTCGCGACGAAGTGGCGTGCGTCGTCGAGCTGGAGGCGGGACGCGATCTCGGCGCGGGTCGCCTCGGTCGCGGTCGCGGTGAGGGCGATGCGCGGGACGTTCGGCCAGCGTTCGTGCAGGCCGGACAGCATCAGGTAGTCGGGACGGAAGTCGTGCCCCCACTGCGACACGCAGTGCGCCTCGTCGATCGCGAACAGGGACACGTTGGCGCGGTCGAGGAGGTCGACGGTCGCGGGGAGGCGGAGGCGCTCGGGCGCCAGGTAGAGCAGGTCGAGCTCGCCCGCGACGAACTGCGCCTCGACGACCCGGCGCTCGTCGAGGTCCTGCGTGGAGTTGAGAAAACCGGCCTGGACGCCGAGCGTGCGGAGGGCGTCCACCTGGTCCTGCATGAGGGCGATGAGCGGGGAGACGACGACCCCGGTGCCCTTCCGGACGAGCGCGGGGATCTGGTAGCACAGCGACTTCCCGCCGCCCGTCGGCATGAGGACGAGCGCGTCCCCGCCGCCGACCACGTGCTCGATGATCTCCCGCTGGCCGTCCCGGAACGCGTCGTACCCGAACACGCGCCGCAGGACGTCCAAGGTCTCCGGGGTCTCGAAGGTCTCCGGGTTCTCGGGGGAAGTCATCGGCCCATACTATGAGCCGCCTCCGGCACCGTCCCGGGAAAGCTCAGCTGTGGATAACCTCCACCAGCTCCGGGGTGATTTCGTCCAGGTTGTCCGCTACATGGGCCGCCAGGGCGAGCGCGTCGGCGGACGGCGGGTGCTCCGGGCGGGGGATCGCGATCACCGTCATCTCGGCGGCGTGGGCCGAGCGGAGGCCGTTGCTGGAATCCTCGATCGCCACGCAGGAGCCGGCGGGCACATCCAGCTGCGCGGCCACGGTGAGGTATCCGTCCGGTGCGGGCTTGCCCTGGTCGACCTCCTCGGTGGACACGGTGGCGCGGAACAGGCCGTCCACACCGATCTGGCCGAGCACAAGGTCGATGAGGGCGCGCGGGGACGAGCTGGACAGCCCGAGCGGACGGTATTCCGCCATCCGCCGGACCGCGGACTCCGCTCCCGGCAGCAGCGGAAGCTCGTCCTCGTAGCGCTGGGACATCCGGTCGACGACCTCGTAGGCGACCTCCTCGGCCGAGACGCCGTCGACGAGCTCGTCCGCGATGTACGCGGCCCATTCCACGGTGCTCATGCCCATGAGGCGCTCCTGCGTGTCGGACCGCCAGCGCCCGCCGCGCTCGGCGACGTACGCGCGCCGCACCTCCTCCCACACGGGTTCGGAGTCGATGAGGACGCCGTCCAGGTCGAACACGATGGCCTGCACGGGCATGGTCCTCTCCTCCGTGGTCCTTCCGGGGCGCGCCTGGCGGTGCCTCTCGATGCGCGTCGTCGCGATCATTACCCGGTGCGGCGGGACGGAACCGCGCGCTGGAACGGACTAACCCCGCCTGACATGGATCAATCCGGGCGAAAGCGACATGATCCAGACTCGGTCTGGCATGGTGGAGTCTCTTCCGCCCCCATCCGGAGTCAACACAGAGGAGAGCTGCCCATGGTGTTCCTCGGTTTCCTGCTGGTCGCGGCCGCCATCGCCGTCGTCGTCGGGGTCGTCCTCGACAACACCGAACCCGCGAACCTCATCGTCTTCGGCCAGACCGTGCCCGGTGTGAACGAGCAGTGGCAGGTCTTCTTCGCCGGCGCGGGCCTGGCCGTCGTCTTCTTCGCCGGCATGATGCTGACCTTCTTCGGCGCGGGGCGCCGCGTCCGCACCCGGCGCGATCTGCGCGACCTCCGCGAGGAGCACGAGGAATCGCTGACCACCCTGGAGATGGAGAAGCGGCGCCTGCAGCGGGAACTCGCGCGGGTCCGGCAGAACCCCGGTTCCGGGCGGCCGCCGACCGGTCCGGCCGGTGCGGGCGGCCAGCCGGGTGGGCACCGGCGGTCCGCGCGGCGGGAGCCGGCCCCGGCCGGGCCGGGGACCCATGTCGCCGGACGGTCGCAGATCCCCGCCACCTCCCCGTTCTTCGACCGCCACGACTGACCGGCCTCGTCCGGTGGATTCCTGGCGGATGTCCGATGGAGCCGGACGAGTCGTTCTGGATCGGACGGGTCGTCCTGGATGATGAGCGGAGCGTTCGCGCGGATCGCCGCGCAGAGGGATGACGGGCCTGGTCCGAGCCGATCAGGATCGTAGTGTGCGGATTCTTTTCAAGGTGGGCATCACCGCGGTCGCCCTGTGGGTCGCCACGGTGCTGATCGACGGCATCTCGGTCGACGGCGACTCGGGCGGCCGCCGCGCCCTCACGCTCGTCGCCGTGGCCGCCATCTTCGGCCTGGTCAACACCTTCATCAAACCGATCATCAAGACGCTCGGCTGCGCCTTCTACGTCCTCACGCTCGGCCTCATCGGCCTCGTCGTGAACGCCCTGCTGCTCTGGCTCACCAGCGAGCTGGCAGGGGAGCTCGACCTGCCGTTCCACGTGACCGGCTTCTGGCCGGCGTTCTGGGGCGCCATCGTCGTCGGCGTGGTCGGCTGGCTGCTTCACCTCGTCGTCCCTGAGAAGGACGACAGGAAGGACGACAGAAAGAAGGACTGATCCTCAGCGGGCGTCCACGAGATGCGGGGCGGCGCTCGCGGCGCGCTCGAAGGGACCGGCCTCCAGCCTCCCGGCGGGCGCGTCCGCGTACTCGCGGTACTCCGGCGGACGGACGCCCGGCGCGCTCACCAGGATCCAGCGGCGGGTCCGGACGGCGCCGATGAGGAGCTCCGCGTCGGTGAGCGCCCCGGCGTCCGCGACGATCAACGCGTCGAACTCCTCGTCGCGGGCCGTGAGACCGACCCCGGTCGGCGTGCCGACGACGAGGTCGGCCGTGCGGAGCAGGACGTCGCCCTCGGCGGTCCGCCGGCCGTCGGTGTAGGCGGTGAGCTGCTCGATGCGGGCCATCGCGCGGCGCTGGTGCGCGGGGACGGCGTCCGGGTTCTCGGCGGGATCCGAGCCGCAGATCTCCAGGACGTTCTGCCGCGACCGCTCCTCCGTCCGCGCCGCCGTCTCCAGATCGGCGTCCCGGGCGGACATCTCCTCGGCGGCCTCGGCGATGTGGCGCTCCAGCGCCGCCTCCGTGTCCGCCGCCCGGGACGCGGCGGCCTCCGCGTCCGACCGGGCCTGCCGCGCCGCCGCCAGGGCCTCCTCGCGGGCCGTCCGGGCGGCGTTCACCCGCTGCTCGATGGCCTGCGCGGCCTGCTGCGCGACGTGCGCGCGCCTGCCCTCCTGGTTCGCCTTCTCCACCGCCGCCGTCGCGAGCCGAGCCTGCTCCTGATGCTCGCGGCCCGCGGTCTCCCGCTCGGTCGCGAGCCAGGCCAGCTCCGTCCCCAGCCGTGCCTGCGCCTCCTGCGCCTGCTGGAGCCGCGCCCCGCCCTCCGACACGAACGACGCCAGCCCGCGCCGCACCCGCTCCGCGTGCTCCGCCGCCTCCTTGGCCTCCCGCGCCCGCTTCACCGCCTCGTCGGCCTCGCGCGTCCGGGCCCTGACCTCGTCGCGGACGCGCCGCAGCTCCGCCGGCGGCGACGCGACATGCAGCCGCTGCCCGAGCGTCATCTTCCGGCGTATCGCCGACAGGGCCGATTCCGCCGAAACCAGGCGGTAGTAGGCGGCGTGGCCTTCGGCTGCGGCGTCGGCGTCGGCGGCCGTCAGGCGGTGCGCTTCTTCGGCCGCCCCTGGGAGCGCCTCCCGCGCCCTTGCAAGTTCGTCGGTCAACGATGCCTCTGCCTGGCGCGCGCCCTGCAATTCCGCCTGTGCGGTCTTGGCGCGCTCATCGAGCTGGACGCAGCGCGCGTAGGACGCGTCGGCCGTCCGGGTCACCGCGTTCGCCTCGGCCGCGGCCTCGTCGGCGATCGTCCGCAGCCGCTCCGCCTCCGCGCGGGGACCGGCCAGCTCCGCCTCCGCCTCCTCCTGGACGGCGGTCAGCCGCTCCGCCTCGGCCTCCGCCGCGACCGCGGCCCGCTCGGCGTCCTCCGCCGCGTGCCGCGACTCCTCGATCGTCGCGGTCAGCGCCGCGCGCTCCGCGTCCAGCGCCTCGCGGCGCCGCAGGTTCCCGGCCTGGACGGCCTGCAGCGCCGCCGCGTCCCTCGGCCACTGCTCCAGCCACATCAGCCCGCGGCGCAGCAACCGCGTCTCGGTCTCCCACGACAGCCGCCACGCCTCCCCCACCGGCCGCAACGCCGCCGACCGCACCCGCGTCTCCGGCGCGGACGGACCCTCCGCCGGGGCGACGGGCTCCCCCGCGGGCACAGCGGGCAGCGCCTCGACCCGCGTCGCCCCCGCCCCCGTGTCGGGGGCTTCTGGCGAGGGTTCGGCTTCGGTCTCGGGCTCTGTCTCGGGCGGGCCGGACAGGGGTTGGAACTCGACCGTCCCATTGGACCCGGGCTCCCGCACCGGCGGTGACGATTCGGGGACGTCGGCGTCGTCCACCGGGTCGTCCACCGGCGGCAGTGCCTGTGTCTCCACCGAACGGGCCTCCGCCGTCGCAGGCTGCGTCTCGATCATCAGGGAGAAGACCTCGGGGTCGTCCTCCAGGCGCCGCAGCAGCTCGGCGGCCCGTTCCGGCGTGGGCGCGACCAGCAGGGCCCGCCCGTCGGCCGCCGCCAGCTCCTTGACGGTCTCGTGGACGATCTCGTCGCCGTTCTCCGCCTCGACGAGACGGAGCGATTCGGCCCTCTCCTCCAGTTCCTCCAGCGACCCGGGCGCGACGAGGAACCGGGCCATGATCTCCCAATCGCCCGCGACCCGCTCTTCGCGCAGTGCCCGCAGGGCGGCGATGTGCGGCGTCCAGCCGACCGGCGGGACGTCCTCGGGAACCTCCTTCAGGCGCGCGTCGAGCCGCTCGTAGAACGCGGTCAACGACCCGTAGACGTCTTCGACCAGGTCGCGTCCGCCCCAGCCGTCCTCGGGGAGCTTCGTCCCGAGCGCAGGCGTGGCTCCGATCACCGGCAACGGCATCGTCCCGAACCCGGCGCGGGGATCCAGCACCGCCTCTTCGTCCACGAACGCGGGCTCTTCAGCCTCGGTGATGGCCTCGTCCAGGTGGTCCGTGTCAGCGGTTTCGAGCTCCGGTTCCTCGGCACCTTCGGGTTCGACGCTGGGCACGTTCTCGATCTCGATGCCGTCGTCAACGGCCGCATCGTCGATGATCGGCTGGTCGGGGGCCGTGCTCGTGTCAGTGGGCGTTTCGTCGAGCCCGTCCGCGTCGGCGACCTCGGGCTCGGCCTCTTCGGGGCCGGCCTCTGCGTCGTCGTCCGGGGTGGACGGGTCGTCGGGCAAGGGGAATGTGACGGTCGGGACCTCGGATTCGGGGACGTAGACGGGCGTGGGCTGCCCGTGATCGGCGGTCTCAAGGCGCTCGTCCTCGGGCCCGCTGCTTCCTTGAGGTTGCTTCTCCAACGTCATCCCGTCCCAGATCGACCACCCGGGGCGTATTTTCCCCTTCTGCCCGGGACTAACGTCTCACAGCTGAGCGGCTATCGGTGCCCCGCCAGGACGGCGTGATGATCTTCACCGTCGCGCGGCTGCGGGTCAGGATGGACGAGAGCGCCCGACAGCCGGGGCAGCGCGTGCAGCAGGCTGTGCTCGGCGTCGACCGCGATCTGGTGGGCGCGGACGACCGTGGAGGCGGGGTCGACGACCACGTCGCATTCGGCGCGGAGGCGGTGGCCGATCCAGCGGAGCCGGACGTCGCCCACCGCCAAGACGCCCGGCGTCGAGGACAGCGCGGCCTCGGCGCGATCGACCAGGGCGGGGTCGACGGCGTCCATGAGACGTCGCCCGACCTCGCGGGCCGTCTGCCACAGGACGGTCAGGATCGCGAGGGTGATCAGCAACCCGACGACGGGGTCGGCCCAAGGTGCGCCCAGCGCGATACCGGCGGCGCCCAGCAGGACGGCAAGGGACGCGAAGCCGTCCGTGCGGGCGTGCAGGCCGTCCGCGACCAGGGCGGCGGAGCCGATGCGGCGGCCGACGCGGATGCGATAGCGGGCCACCAGCTCGTTGCCCACGAAGCCGACGAGCGCGGCGCCCGCCACGGCGGCCACGTGATCCACAGGCTGTGGATGGGCGAGGCGCTGGACGGCCGCGTACCCGGCGGCGGTCGCGGACGCCGCGATGGCGAGCACGATGATCACACCGGCGAGGTCCTCGGCGCGACCGTACCCGTAGGTGTAGCGGCGGGTCGGCGGACGCCTGCCGAGGATGAACGCGATGCCCAGCGGGACGGCGGTGAGCGCGTCGGCGGCGTTGTGCAGCGTGTCGCCGAGCAGCGCCAGGACCCGGTGAACACGACCACCACCGCCTGGAGGACGGTGGTCGCCCCCAGTCCGACGAGGGAGATCCAGAGGGCGCGCATACCCTGCGCGCTCGCCTCCATGGCGGAGTCCACCTTGTCGCCCGCCTCGTGCGAATGCGGTCGCAGCACGTGAAGCAGCCGTCCCGTGAACGTCCGCCCATGCCGGTGGCCGTCTCCATGCCCGTACCGGTCGCCCTCCCCATGGCCGTGGCCGTGCCCGTGGCCGTGCCCGTGCCCGTGCCCATGCCCGTGCCCATGCCCGTGGCCGTGGCCGTGGGCGCTGGCGTGCGTGTGGGGTTCGCCCTGCGAGGTGTTCGGGACGTCGGTGCTCATGGCTCCACGATGACCCGAAAACCCCGCTGCAGCATCCCGACAACTGCGCTGTTGTCGCAGGTACGCGGCTTGTGTCAGTGCGGATTGGTGGCCAGTAGCTCCGCCAGGAGATCGTCCAGGGTGACGATGCCGGCGAACTCGTCCGCGTCGTTCACGACGGCGAGCTGGGCATGGGCGCGGCGCATGCGGCTGACCGCGTCCAGGATCGTCGTCTCCGCCGTGAGGACGGGCGCCGGGTGGGCCAGCTCGCCGGCGCGGCGGTCGCCGCCGGGCTCGGTGATGGCGGCCCGGACGTGGACGATGCCGGTCATCGCGCCGCCCTCGTCGCGGACCAGGAGCCGGTTGTGGCCGCTGGCGGTCGCGGTCCGCCGGATCTGCCCGGCGGTCGCGTCCGCGCCGATCGTGGTGACGGACGTGGCGGGCACGACGAGAGGCCCGACCGTGGCCTCCCGGGCGGAGATCGCGCGGCGGAGCAGCTCGTGGTCGCGGCGTCCGATCAGGCCGAGGCGGCGCGACTCGCCGACCAGGTGGCTCAGCCGTGCCGGGTCGGTGTGCGGGTCGAGCTCGTCCTTCGGCGTGACGCGGATGAGGCGCAGCAGCGCGTTGGTCGTCTCGTTCAGCGCCGACAGGATCGGCCTGGACACCTTCGCGAACGCGCGGAACGGCAGCGCGAGGATCAGCGCCGAGCGTTCCGGGTGCGCGATCGCCCACGACTTCGGCGCCATCTCCCCGATGACCATGTGCAGGAACGTGACGACGGCGAGCGCGCAGCCGAGCGCGATGGCCTTGGCCCCCGCCTCCGGGACGCCGAGCGCGTGCAGCGGCGGTTCGAGGAAGTGCTCGAACGCGGGCTCGGTCACGATCGCGAGGCCGAGCGAGCACATCGTGATGCCGAACTGCGCGCCCGCGAGCATCAGCGACAGCTCGCGGACGCCCGCGACGGCGGCGATCGCGGGACGGCTGCCCTTCGCGGCGGCGCGCTCCAGCTGCGACCGGTTGGCGGCGACGAGCGCGAACTCGGCCGCCACGAAGAACCCGTTCCCGACCAGCAGCAGGACGGTGATCAGCAGGGTGGTCAGCGGGTCCATGACGCCTCCACCGTGCCGCCCTCGGAAGCCGTCTCAGAGGCCGTTGCGGAGCCCGTCTCGGAGCCCGTCTCGGAGCCCATCTCGGAGCCCGTCTCGGAGGCCGTTTCGGTGGCCGGGGCGGGGACCTCGCAGGGCGGGTCGGAGACGTCCGGCCGTTCCGCAGGCCTGGACCCCGAAGCCGCCGCCGCCGTCCGGATTTGGATCTTTTCGGCGACGCGGCGGGCCACGCTGACGACCTCCAGCTCGACCGGGCCGCCGTCCACGTCGACGGTGAGGCGGTCGCCGGGGCACGGCAGGCGGCGCAGCTCCGCCATGACGAGCCCGCCGAGCGTGTCGTAGGCGTCGCCCTCGGGCAGGTCGAGGCCCGTGAGGCGTTCGACCTCGTCGATGCGCATGCTCGCGTCGACGAGCCATGAACCGTCAGGGCCGGACGTCGGGGCGTCCTCCCGGCGGTCGGTCTCGTCGGCGATCTCCCCGACGAGCTCCTCGGCGACGTCCTCGAAGGTGAGGATTCCGGCGAGGCCGCCGTACTCGTCCACCACGCAGGCGAACTCCTCGCCCGCGTCGCGCATGTGCTCGATGACCCCGTACAGCGGCTGGCTGCCGGGGACGAGCAGCGCCTGCCGGGTGACCTGGCCGACGGGGGTGGACGGGTCCAGCCCGTCGGCGGCGACCTCGCGGACGCCCGCGACGCCGATGACGTCGTCGACCTCCTGCCCGTAGACCGGGTACGCGCTGTGCCCGGTCTCGCGGATCAGCGCGACGAGGTCGGACAGGGGCGCGGTGGCGGGCAGCGTCCGGACGTGCGGGCGCGGCACCATGACCTCGTCCGCCGTGAGGTCGCCGAACGACACGGCCCGCTCCAGCAGCCCGGACAGGTCGGCGGGCAGATGCCCGGAGCTGTGCGACTTGCCGATGATGTCGCCGAGCTCCTCAAGCGTCGCGCCGCTGTGCAGCTCCTCGACGGGCTCGACGCCCACGGCGCGCAGCAGGCGCTCCGCCGCGCGGTCGAACAGCCGGATCAGCGGTCCCGCGACCGTCAGGTACACGAGCGTGGACGCGGCCAGAGCGCGTGCCAGCGACTCGGCGCGCGCGAGCGCGAGGTTCTTGGGGAACAGCTCGCCCAGCAGCATCTGGATGAGCGTCGCCAGGACGAACCCGGTGGCGAGCGCGATCGCGCCGGTCGCGCCCTCGGGCACGCCGGCGACCTCCAGCATCGGACGGATCAGCTCCGCGAGCGCGGGTTTGGCGATGAATCCGACGACCAGGGTCGTCATCGTGATGCCGAGCTGCGCGCCCGACAGCATGAACGAAAGCCTGCCGATGACCTTGACCGCGCGCCGGGCGGAGGTGTCACCGCGCTCGGCGGCCTGGTCGAGCGCCGCACGGTCGGCGGCGACGAAGGCGAATTCCTGGGCGACGAAGTATCCGGTGGCGGCGGTCAGCAGGACCACCGCGAGCACTCCCAGCACCGCGCTCACGGCGCGGCACCGGGTCTATCACTGGGGTCCGGCACCGCGGACTCACCACTCCTCTCGTACAGGACTACCTGTCGTAACGTCACCCCGGACACCGGGGTTCCCGAAGCACAGGGTACGACCCGCGAGGTCACCGGCCTACGGGCCGGAGGGACACCGGCCGCGGCCGGACACCCCGCCGGGCCCACGGCGAGTGCGCGACGGCCGTCGCGGGTGGTCGTCGCGGGCGTCGCGGGTGGTCGTCGCGGCCGGGCATCGCGCGGCGGCGATCATCTGGGGCAGAATGGCGCTTGTCTCGTTCAGTGTCACGGATCACACTTGTATGAGAGGGTACGTCCGATACTGGGCAGGTCCGTGCTCCCAGACCGCCTTGTCCGGGCATGCTCAGGGGGATGGTTGGAGAGCGATCGCGGGGCTGACGTTGGAGCAGAGCGGGGCCGGGGCTGCCGCGCCCATGAGCCGTGAGGGCGTCGACCATGCCCTGCGGAGGCTTCGCGAGGAACGCGACCGCATCTCCGCGTCGCTTCTCGACCTCGACGGGCACGAGGGCAGCCGCCTTCTCGAAGGTGCCCGGCTCACCGGCGAGACGTGGCGGCGCTGGGAGGACGCGAAGACCAGGATGACGACGCTGTGGGCGCTGTTCGACGCCTACCAGCGCGTCCTGGACACCGCGTCCGAGCTGCGCGGACGCTCGTCCCGTCCGGACGCGGCGACGCTCGTCGAGCTGACCGGGCTGCTCGCGGGCCAGTCGGTCGAGCTGCCCGGCGGCGGCGAGATCCCGCTGCACGACCGCACGCTCCTCGGCCCGCAGGAACGGCGCGTGACGCTGGACGAGGCCGTCGAGATGATGTCCGCCGCCTACGAGTTCGTCGCGCGCGAGATCGCCGCGGCCGACGCCGCCTGGACGGCGCTGCTCCTCCCCCTCGAAGAGGTGGAGGAGTGCTGGCGGGAGACGGCGCGGCTGGCGCACGCCCTCGACGGCACCCGCCATCCCGAACTGGACCGCGTCGGCCGCGAGCTGACCGCGCTGGGACGCGTCGTCCGCAGCGATCCGCTGTCGCTCGTCCGCGACGGGCGTCCGGACACGGGGCGGCTCGACCGCGTCCGCGCCGCCCTGACGACGCTGGGGGACGAACTCGCGGGCGTCGCCCGGATGCGCGACGACTACGAGGAGCTCATCGCGCGGGTCACGGCGTCCATCGAGGAGGTCGAGAGCACCGAGCGGCGCGCCCGCGAGGCCCACGCGACCGCCCTCGTGAAGATCCAGTCGCCGAACCTGCCGGAGCCGTCCCAGGGGCTCGGCGTCGCGCTCCGCGACCGGCTCGCCGCCCTGGAGCGGCTCCGCGAGGCGGGCCGCTGGGTCGAGCTGGCGGGACGGTTCGCCGAGCTCGAACGCGCCGCCGCCGAGGCGCTGGAGCGGGCCCGCGGTGACCTGCGTCTCAGCGCCGGCCTGCTCGACCGGCGGGGCGAGCTGCGGGGCCGCCTGGAGGCGTACCGGGCCAAGGCCGCCCGGCTCGGCGTCGTCGAGGACGAGCAGCTCACCGAGCTGTACGGGGAGGCCCGCGACACGCTGTGGACGGCACCCTGCGACCTGCGGAGGGCCACCACGGTGCTCGCGGAGTACCAGCGAGCGGTCAGGGCCTGCGAAAGCGAGACGGGGACCCGCCGATGAACCGATGCACCCAGCCCGGCTGCACCGGCGAAGTGGAGGCCGACGGCTTCTGCGACGTCTGCGGCATGGCCCCACCGCCACAGCCCGCCACGCCCGCGTCCCCGGGCCCAGCCTCAGCGCCTGCCCAGGCCGCGCCACGCGCTCCGAGTCCGCCGCCTGGGCAAACGGTACGGGGAGCGGTACCGCGGCAGGGGTACGCGGGGCCTCCGGCACCGGGCGGGCGCGGGCCGGGTGCGGCCGGGGTGACGAGGCAGCAGACGCCGGTGGCGCCTCCGACGACGAGGCAGCCGGGCGGGTCCGCGCCGTCCGTTCCGTCCGCGCCCTCCGTGCCGGGCCGGTCCGTTCCGTCCGCGCCGGGCGGGTCTGTGCCGTCCGCGCCGGGGCGGTCCGTGCCGTCCGCGCCCAGTGGGCGGACGGGGCCGAGCGGTTCGGCGAGCAGTGGGTCGCGGACGCTCGGGTCCGGGCGGACGGCGTCGCGCGGCGGTTCGCGCGGGACGGGGTCCGGCGGGTCCGCGCGGCGCGGGATGCTCGGCGCCGGGCTGGTCGACGTCCCGCCCGTCCCGGCCCGCGACCCCGCGTCGGCGATCATGGAGAAGCCGGAGGTCCCGGAGAACAGGCGCTACTGCAGCCGGTGCGACGAGAAGGTCGGCCGGAGCCGGGACGGGCGTCCGGGCCGCACGGAGGGGTTCTGCGCGAACTGCGGGCATCCGTTCTCGTTCACGCCGAAGCTCCGCCCGGGCGAGCTGATCGGCGGGCAGTACGAGGTGCTCGGCTGCCTGGCGCACGGCGGGCTCGGCTGGGTGTACCTGGCCCGTGACCACAACGTCAGCGAGCGGTGGGTCGTCCTGAAGGGGCTGCTCGACACCGGGGACGCCGACTCGCTGGCCGCCGCGACGGCCGAGCGGGCGTTCCTGGCCGAGGTCGAGCACCCGAACATCGTCAAGATCTACAACTTCGTCCGGCACGATGACTCCGGCTACATCGTGATGGAGTACGTCGGCGGCCGGTCGCTGAAGGACATCCTGCTGAGCGCCCGCCGCGAGCGCGGCGAGGAGACGGCGCTGCCGCTCGGCCAGGTCATCGCCTACGGGCTCGAAGTGCTGAGCGCGCTCGGCTACCTGCACGGCGTCGGGCTGCTGTACTGCGACTTCAAGCCGGACAACGCCATCCAGTCGGAGGAGCAGCTCAAGCTGATCGACCTCGGCGGGGTACGGCGGGCGTTCGACGTCGACAGCCCGATCTTCGGGACGCCCGGCTACCAGGCACCCGAGATCGGCTCGCGCGGCCCGTCGATCACGTCCGACCTCTACACAGTGGGACGGACGCTGGCCGTGCTGAGCTTCCCGTTCCGCGGCTACACGGGGCGGCATCTGCGGAGCCTGCCGCCCCGCGAGGAGGTGTCGCTGTTCCAGCGGCACGAGTCGTACCACCGGCTGCTGCGCCGCGCCACGCACCCGGACCCGGCCCGCCGGTTCCAGAGCGCCGCCGAGATGGCGGAGCAGCTCACCGGCGTCCTGCGCGAGGTCCTGTCGGCTGAGGACGGGCGCCCGCGGCCCGCGCCGTCGCCGCTGTTCGGGCCCGAGCAGCAGACCGCCGGTACCGACATCGTCGGCGGTCTCGGCTCGGGTACCGGCACAAGCGGCGGCTCCGGCTCCGGCTCCGGTTCGACGGCCGCGCCGATCCTCGCCCCGCTGGAGCCGGGGGCCGCGGCGGCCGCGCTGCCCGTCCCGCTGGTGTCCGCGTCGGACCCGGCGGCCGCGTTCCTCGCCGGGCTCACCGCCCGCGACCCGGGCGATTTGGCGGCGGCGCTCAGCGCGGCGCCGGTCATGTCGCGGGAGGTCAGGCTGGCGCTGGTCCGGGTCAGGATCGAGCTGGGCGACCTGGACGGCGCCCACCGACTCCTCGACGAGCTCGCCGCCCAGGACCCGGACGACTGGCGCGTCGACTGGTACCGCGGCGTCCGCGCCCTCGCCGACGGGCGCGGCCGGGACGCGTCGGCCGTCTTCAACGACCTGTACGACCTCGCACCCGGCGAGCAGGCGCCCAAGCTGGCGCTCGCGTTCTGCTACGAGCTGATGGGCGTGCTCCCGCAGGCCGACCGCTTCTACGAGATCGTCTGGCGCACCGACCCGACCCATGTGAGCGCCGCGTTCGGCCTGGCCCGCACCCGCCTCGCGACCGGTGACCGGGCCGCCGCCGAGCGCGTCCTGGACTCGGTGCCCCGCGTCTCCAGCCACTACCTCGCCGCGCAGCTCGCGGCCGTGGCGGTCGCCGTCCGGGGCCGGGGTCCGGCCGACCTGAACGCCCCGACGCTGATCGAGGCGGGGCGGCGGCTCGCGTCCCTCCGGCTCGACACCGAGCGCGCCGCCGCGTTCGCCGCCGAGGTGCTGGAGGCCGCGCTCGCCTGGGTCCGCACCGGGCGCACGCTCCCGGCCGGGGTGCGGCAGCCGATCCTCGGGACCGGGCTGGACGAGCCGTCCCTCCGCGTGAAGCTGGAGCAGACGTACCGCGTCCTCGCCAAGCTCGCCGACGGCGCGGAACACCGGCACGTGATGGTCAGGCGAGCGAACGCCGTGCGCCCGAGGACCCTGTTCTGACCATGGACGCGGACCAGCACACCACCCACACCAGCCGTACCGCCCTCTGCCGCGATTGCGGCGAACCCGTCCGGCGACGCGACCGCTTCTGCGAGGGCTGCGGCCGTCCCGACCCGACCAACCCGGCCCGTCCGTGCGCCGACTGCGGGAACGGCGCCATCGGGCCGGACGGCTACTGCGACCGGTGCGGCTTCCGCCGGCCCGGCGAGCGGGACCATGTCGAGGCCGAGCTGGGCGGTTTCGCTGCGGCGGTGAGCGACCTCGGGCTGAAGCGCCGCCGCAACGAGGACGCGTTCACGCTCGCCGCGCTGCCCGCCGGGGCCTGCGCGGTGGTGTGCGACGGCGTCGCGACGGCGCCGGGCTCGGAGGAGGCGTCGCGGCTGGCGGCGGAGGCGGCGGCGTCCGTCCTGGCCGGACGCATCTCGGTGGGCATGGACCCGGAGGCCGCCACGCGCGCGGCGGCGGAACGCGCGGCCGAGGTCGTCGCGGGCCTCACCAAGACCCCCGGCGACCCGGACGGAGCGCCCGCCTGCACGTTCGCGTCCGCCATCGTGGACGGCGCGGGCATCACCGCCGGATGGGTCGGCGACAGCCGCGTCTACTGGCTCTCGTCCAGCGCGTCGTTCCTGCTGACGCGCGACGACTCCTGGGCCGAGCAGATGATCGAAAGCGGGGAGATGAGCGCGGACGACGCCTGGGCCGACCGGCGGGCGCACCTGCTGACGGCCTGGCTCGGCGCGGACGCGGGCGCCGTCAAACCGCAGGTCGCGGCGTTCCAGCCCGAAGGCCCCGGCATGGTCCTGGTCTGCAGCGACGGCCTGTGGAACGACCTCCCGAAGGCGGCGGACCTCGCAGCCGTGGCCCTCCACGGCGACGGCTCCCTTGGCCGGCCCCTCCACGCGGCGCGGCGGCTGCTGCGGGCGGCGCTCGACGCGGGCGGGCACGACAACGTCACGGCGGCGGTGATCGCCTGGCCCCCTCAGGGCGGGCCGTCGCCGTCGCCCGCGAGCACGGAGCCGGGCAGATGAGCGACGCCGTCCCCGAGTTCACGATCCGCGTGGACCAGAACGCCTACCTCCCGGCCGGCGGGCGCGAGATGCACGCGATCGTGACCGTCGAGGCGCGCTCCTCCAGGGGCGCCACCGGCGACGGGGACGCCACCGGCGGCGGCGACCAGCGCCGCGCGCCCGCCGCCGAGGTCATCCTCATCGACACCTCGGGCTCGATGTCGTACCGGGGCAAGATGGCCGCGGCGAAACGGGCGGCGCGGGCGGCGGTGAACGTGCTGCGCGACGGTGTCCACTTCGCCGTCGTCGCGGGCGCGAACCGGCCACGGATGATCTACCCGCAGGGGGAGCGGCTCGTCGCGGCGGACGAGACGTCCCGGCGCGGCGCCGTCCAGGCCGTCCAGCGGCTGGAGGCGGCGGGCGGGACGGCGATCGGCTCCTGGCTGCGCCTCGCCGACCGGCTGTTCACCGGCTACGACGGTGCCGATGAGGGGGCCGTCAAGCACGCCATCCTGCTGACCGACGGCAAGAACCAACACGAGTCCGCCGAGGAGCTGGACGCCGCGCTGCGCGCCTGCTCCGGCCGCTTCCTCTGCGACGCGCGCGGCGTCGGCACCGACTGGGACGTCGCCGAACTCCGCAAGATCACCTCGGCGCTGCTGGGCGGGTTCCTCGACGTCCCCGACCCCGCCGACCTGGAGGCCGACTTCCTGGCGATGACCCGCGCCGCGATGAGCAAGGAGATCGCGGACGTGTCCCTGCGCGTGTGGACGCCGAAGCAGGCGCGGCTCCGGTTCGTGAAGCAGATGGTCCCGGCCGTGGAGGACCTCACCGGCCGCCGGGTCGAGTCCGGGACGCAGACGGGCGACTACCCGCTCGGCGCGTGGGGGGAGGAGAACCGCGAGTACCACCTGTGCGTCGAGATCGACGAGCCCGGCGAGGTGGGGCGGCAGATGCGGGCCGCGTGGGTGAAGCTCCTCGCGGGCGACGGCGTGCTCGCGTCCGGGAACGTCCTGGCCGAGTGGACCGACGACGAGGCCAGATCGACGCGGATCAGCGGGCGCGTCGCGCACCACACCGGCCAGTCCGAGCTCGCCGACGCCATCCAGGAGGGCCTGGAGGCGCGCCGGGCGGGCGACGAGGAGACCGCCACGTCCCGCCTCGGCCGCGCCGTGGTGCTGGCCCGCGAGGTCGGCAACGAGCAGATCTCCGCCCTGCTGGACCGGGTGGTGGACGTCGTCGACCCCGGGAGCGGCACGGTGCGGCTGAAGCGGGAGGTGGCCAAGGCGGACGAGATGTCGCTCGACACCCGCTCCGTCCGGACGGTCCGCACCCGGCACGGCGACGAGCAGGGGGGAGGCTGAGGCCCATGCCGGAACCGCAGACGCCTCCCCCATGCCCGCACTGCGGCACGCCCCGCTCGGGCCGCTTCTGCGAGGTCGACGGGTACGACTTCGACACCGGCTCGCTCCACACCGCCCGGCTCGCCGCCCTCCGCACCGCGGAGGCCATCCGCGCCGCGGTCGGCGACGATCCCGCCGCGCCCGCCGCCGGCCGGGCCAGGCCGCTGATCCCGGCGCAGCGCGGCGGCAGCGGGCCGCATCCCGCCGTGCCACCCGGCGGCCCGGCGGCGCTGATCACCGCCGACCGCGCGTACTTCGACTCGGTGATCGCGCAGATGGGCCCGGACGCGTCGGCGCTGACGTTCCCGCCGTACTGCCCCAAGCGCCGCGTCCCGCTGGCCGGCGAGCAGGTCCGGATCGGGCGGCGCAGCGCGTCCCGCGCGCTCCTGCCGGAGATCGACCTGAGCGGCCCGCCCGAGGACCCCGGCGTCTCGCACCTGCACGCCGTCCTGCTCGCCCGGCCCGGCGGCTCCTGGGCCCTGGTCGACCCCGGGTCGACGAACGGCACCACGCTGAACGGCGGGACGGACCCGATCGAGGTGAACGTGCCGGTGCCGGTCACCGACGGCGACCGTATCCACGTCGGCGCGTGGACGACCATCACGCTTCAGGAAGGCCGGCCATGACGATGACTCCGCCCCACAGATCATCGATCCGGCCAGGCCCTCCCACGGCCCGTCCTCCTGCCCCGCAGCCGCCCGCGCCCGCGCCGGCGCCGTTGCCCGTGCCGCCCCTGCCCACCGACTCGGGCCCGCCCGCCCGCAAGGGCCGCCTGGCGACGTTCGTCCGCGGACGCTGGCTCAGGACGATCCCCGGCCGCATCGGCACGCACGTCGCGCTGTGCCTGGCCGCGATCCTCGCGCTGCTGGTGGTCATGAACGTCGCGATCGGGAACGCGCGCGACTCCGTCCAGACGATCGGGCACGACGCGGGCCCGCAGGTCGTCACGACCAGCACGCTGTACTTCGCGCTCAGCGACATGGACGCGCAGGTCTCCAACATCCTGCTCATCGGCCGCGAGCACGGCCTCGGCATCGGCTACGACGAGTCGCTGCGCCTCTACGAGCAGCGCCGCGCGGAGGCCGACGCCGCCGCCGTGATGGCCGCGCAGCTCGCCGGACGCGACCCGGCGCTCCGCCGCACCGTCCAGGAGGTCCTCGACGGCCTCGGCAAATACGAGCGGCTCGTCGGCCAGGCGATGAAGCTGGACGAGCAGGCCGCCCACGCGCCGGGCCAGCTCCCGCCGGACGTCATCGACGCCTACCGCCAGGCCACCGACCTGATGAGGACGCAGCTCCTGCCCAAGGCGTACAACATCACGCTCGACACGGGCGCGCACGTCCGGCAGTCGTACGAGACGAAGCGCTCGGCGGTGCTCGCGGGCCGCACCTGGGTCATCGTCACCGGCCTGATCGTCCTGCTGCTCCTGGCCGCGACGCAGCTCTACCTGACACGGACGTTCCGCCGCGTCCTCAACCCTGCGCTGGTCCTCGCGACGCTCGCCGCGCTCGCCCTCGCCTGCGCCGGCGTGGCCCTCCTGACGGCGCAGGCCGGGCACATCGAGAAGGCCAAGGAGGACGGCTTCGACTCGATCCTGCAGCTGTCCAGGGCCCGCGCGATCAGCCACAGCGCGTTCGCCGACGAGAGCCGCTACCTCCTCGACCCCGGACGCGCCGACACCTACGAGCAGAACTACCTCGACAAGTCACTGTCGGTCATCTACCCCGACATCGGCGACAAGCCCGTGAACCTGGAGAACTACTACGCGGGCCTTGAGCAGAAGCTCGGCGCCTACAAGCCCGGCCAGAAGGACGTCCCGTTCCTCGGCTTCTTCGGCGACGAGGCGCGCCGCATGGAGCGCGGCCGCGAGGCGGACGCGCTGAAGAAGACGCTCGACGCGTACCGGACCGTCCAGCGCAACGACGCGCAGATGCGGCGGCTCGCGGCGGCGGGGAACCGGGCGGGCGCCATCGACATGCGGATGGGGCGCACGTCCGGCGCGATCCGCGACTTCGGCGCCTACGACAAGGCGCTGAGCGAGCTGACGGCCGTCCACCAGGACGTCTTCGACAGGGAGATCGAGGACGCGGACGGCGGCCTGCGCGGCTGGACGGCGATCCCGGCGGGCGGCGCCGCCGTCATCGCCCTGCTGATCTTCGCGGGGGTCCGTCCCCGGCTGGCCGAGTTCCGCTGAAGGAGACGAGCATGCACCCCACCCCCCGCGCCGCCGCGATCGCCGCGGCGCTGGTCGCCCTCGCCGGGCTGCCGGGCTGCGGCCTGAGCGGCTCGGAGAAGGAGAGCATGTCCCACAAGGAGTCCCTCGTCATCGGCGTCAAGGAGGACCAGCCCGCCCTCGGCGTCAAGCGCCCGGACGGGACCTACGAGGGCTTCGACGTCGACGTCGCCACCTACATCGCGGGCCGGCTGGGCATCCCGAAGAGCCGGCTCACCTTCAGGACGACGAACTCGTCCGTCCGCGAGAAGGCCCTCGCCGACGGCACCGTCGACATGATCGTCGCGACGTACTCGATCACCGCGAAGCGCAAGATGAAGGTCACGTTCGGGGGCCCGTACTACGTCGCCCACCAGGACACCTTCGTCCGCGCCGACGCCGCCGCGATCAACGACGTGCGGGACCTGAAGGGCAAGCGGATCTGCGAGGTGACCGGCTCGAACTCCTGGCGCCGCGTCATCGAGGAGCGCAAGGTCGCCGCGCAGCCGGTCACCGTGAACACCTACGGCGCCTGCATGGACGCCCTCGCGGCCGGCCGCCTCGACGCCGTCTCCACCGACGACCTGATCCTCGCCGGGTTCGCCGCCGGCCGCCCCGGACGGATGATCAACGCGCCGTTCACCGACGAGAAGTACGGCGTCGGCCTCAGGAAGGGCGACCTGAAGGGCTGCGAGGAGGTCAACCGCGCCATCACCCGCATGTATCAGGACGGCACGGCCCAGCGCCTGCTCACGAAGTGGTTCGGCAAGTCGGGCCTGAAGCTCAACACCAGCGTCCCCCAGTTCGAGGGATGCAGCTGAGCCGGGCCGGGCGGCGCGGGTCAGGGACGCGTGGTCTTGGTCGGGAGCGTGCTCAACGCCTCGCGGAGCGTGTCGTAGATGGGGATGAACTTGTCGATGCCGGTGATGTGGAAGACCCGCTGAACGCGCGGCGGCAGGGCCACCAGCGCGACGACGCTGCCGTGCTCGGTGGCGCGGCGGTTGGCGGCGACGATGGCGTTCAGGCCCGTCGAGTCGCAGAACGTGACCTCGCGCATGTCGACGACCAAGGGCTCGCCGGAGTCCACGACCTCGAACAGCGCCTCCTCGAAGCGCGTGCGGGACACCACGTCGATGTCCCCGTGCACGCGTACAAGGGTGCAGCGGTCGTCGCGCATCAGGTTGATGTCGAAGTCCATGGTCACCTCACGCCCCACTCCGGCGGTACCCGGCCATCTCAGGTGACTCCTCAGGATTGCGCACCCGTGCCCGCAATCCAAGCTCTTCCCGGGAAAAGGACCAGGTCGTCCGGTGGCGCCGCGGACCGTAACACGCCCGGACGGCACCCCCGGTACCCGCTCTAGACACTACCCGACGGGACCTTCCGGAGCGTCCCGCCGCGTCCCGGTACATCCGGGAAACGTCACAATAACTTACTCAAGCGAAACTTACTACATAGTAAGGAATGGCGGATAAGGCCCTACGCGCCATGCTTGACCTGCGTTTGGGCAATTCCTGACCGGGCACGCGCGTTGAAAGCGGGCCGCTGACCCGGGGACGGATCGGCGCAGACGTTACAGTGGCGGTGGGAGAATTCAGGAGGGCCGGGTGTTCTACACGTTCATGACGCGCGTCGTGCGTCCGATCCTCTGGCTGCTTTTCCGCCCCCGCGTCGTCGGCGGCGAGAACGTCCCGAGCTACGGGCCGCTGATCGTGGCGAGCAACCACCTGTCGTTCATCGACAGCTTCATCATCCCCCTCGCCGTCCCGCGCCCCGTCACCTACATCGCCAAGGCCGCCTACTTCGAGGGCGGCGGGCTCAAGAAGGGCTTCGTCCGCTGGTTCCTCACGAACCTCGGGCACGTGCCCGTCCGGCGCGGCGCCCGCCGCGCCGCCATGGGCGCGCTGGAGCAGGCCGCCGAGGTCCTGGAGAACGCCGGCGCGTTCGCGATCTACCCGGAGGGCACCCGCTCCCCGGACGGACGGCTCTACCGCGCCCGCACCGGCGTGGGCTGGCTCGTCCTGGAGTCCGGCGCCCGCGTCCTGCCGGTCGCGCTGGAGGGCACCGAGAAGATCCAGCCGATCGGCGCGTCCCTGCCCCGCGTGTTCGGTCCCCGCCCTACCGTCCGCATCGGACCGCCGATGGACTTCTCCCACTACCGCGACCTGCCGCCCGCCCAGGCCCGCCGCGCCATCGCCGACGAGATCCTCGAGACGATCCAGAAGATGTCGGGCCAGGAGTACGCCGCCGAGTACAACGACCGCGCCGAGCGAGGCTGACTCGGGGGCGTTTCGTCCCGAAGGCGTGTCGTCCGCGGCGACTCGCCCCTTCTGCGCTTAGGGTCGCCGCCATGGCGCACAGGCTCCTCCCGATCGCGCTGCTGTCGACGGCCGCCGCGGTCACCGCCACCGCGTGCGGCGCCGGCGGTGAACGCGCCCGTCCCGTCCACGGCACCGCCCCCGCCGAGATCGCGGGCGTCGGCTACACCTCCGCCGAGCTCGCCCAGGCGCTCCTCCTCCACGTCCCCGGCTACCGCCGCGCGGGCGAGCCCGACTCCGGCGAGTACGGGACGCTCAAGGCCGTCCAGAACGCCGCCAGGCTGCAGCGCGGCACCGTCCTCGACAAGCCCCGCTGCGGGACGGCCCGTCCCGGCGGCGCCGTCGCCCCCGACGTCCCCGCCGCCCTCGTCACCTTCGCCAAGAAGGGCATGACCGTCACCCAGACGCTGATGGGCATGCCCGCCTCGGACGCCGAGAAGCAGGTCAACGCCCGCGTCCCCGCCGACTGCCTGACCTTCCGCACCAAGGTCGGCTCGCACCGCGCCACGCACCGCGTCGTCGAGACCCCGAAGGGCGAGATCGGCGAGGGTTCCCGCACCGTCGGCGTCGCCACCAGCACGGGCACCACCGGCACCCGCACCTGGTACGTCGTCTTCCGCGGCCGCCACTACCTCGCCACGATCACGTTGCACGGCCCCACAGCCACCAGAGCAGAAGCCGAACGCATAGCCCGCGCATCACGCGCCCAGGCATCCAAGATCCTGCCCTAGCCCGTCCGGCAGTTTGAACCCCAGCCGCCGGTTACGGGCAGGCACGCGGAGCGAGCGCCAGCGAGCGCAGCGGGCATGCCCGGCGCGCCGCGTCCCCGCAGCGCAGGGAGCGCCAGCGACCGGAGCGAGGAGACCCGTGCCGCGCAGCCGGGGGGTATGGGGGGTCGCCCCCCAATGGGCCGGGTGCATGGGGCTGGGGTTCCGGATAGCGTTCGCTTTACGTTGCGCGGGGAGTGGCTCCGGGCGGTCGGACCAGGGAGTGACGTTGATCGGTAAGGAGGGCCGGGTGACCGGCAGGGTCGCTCCCGGGACGGTCGGGGAGGTGATGATCCCGGTCCGTGGCGGGGTCGAGGCGTTCTACGCGCATCCCGTCGATCCGCGTGACGAGATCGGCGTCGGGACGATCGTCGTCGTGGTCGAGTATCACCCGCCGCGCACGGTGTACGTGGCGCTCGCGTTCGGGCAGTAGGCACGCGCGCCCCCGGGAGGGGTCCCCGGGGAGTTGTCCCAGAATGGCCGTGTCCAGGTCGAACCATCTGATCGTCCGTTGCGTCTACTGGAAAACGCGGGCGCGCCTGATCACGGGGGCCGGCCGCGCACAACCGAAGAGGAGGCCGTCATGCCCGTGCTCGTGGTGGCGATCGCAGCCGTCGTCGCCCTCATTGTTCTGATCATCTTGTTCAAGCTGGTCTGGCGGGTCGCGGAGCCGAACGAGGCGCTGATCATCTCGGGTCTCGGCGCACGGTCCAAGCCGATCGACGGTGTGGACAGCCTCGGGTTCAAGATCGTGACGGGCAAGGGGACCGCCGTCATGCCGGGCTTCCAGACGTCCCGGCGGCTGCGCCTGGACAGCCGCGCCTCCAACCTCGAAGTGAACTGCGTGACGCAGCAGGGCATCCCGGTCAAGGTCCGCGGCGTGGTCATCTACAAGGTCGGGGACGACTTCGTCTCGATCGCCAACGCCGCGCGCCGGTTCCTGGAGCAGCAGAAGTCGATGGACGGCGCCATCCACGAGCTGTTCACCGGCCACCTCCGCTCGATCATCGGCAACCTCACCGTCGAGGACCTCATCCTCAACCGGGAGCGGCTCACGTCCGAGACCCGCGGGTCGGCCGCCGACGAGATGAGCAAGCTCGGCCTGATCGTGGACTCGCTGCAGATACAGGAGATCGACGACGAGACCGGCTACATCCGCAACCTCGGGCGCCCGCACGCGGCCCGGGTCGCCGCCGCCGCCCGGATCGCCGAGGCCGAGCGGAACCAGGAGGCGACCGTCCGGGAGCAGGAGACCGAGCGGGAGAACGCGGCGGTCATCCGCGACACCCAGATCAAGAAGGCCGAGTACGACGGCCAGGTGAAGCAGGCCGAGCAGCAGGCCCGCCAGGAGGTCATCACCAGGGAGACCCGCAACGCCGAGCTGGAGGCCGAGCGGACCGAGAAGCGGCTGGAGAGCGAGATCCGCAAGCCCGCGGACGCCCGCGCGTACGAGCAGGTCAAGCTGGCCGAGGCGGAGCGCGAGGAGCGCATCGCGCAGGCCCAGGCCGCGGCGACCGAGATCCAGCTGCGGGCGCAGCGGGAGGCGGAGGCGACCCGGCTGCGCGGTGAGGCCGAAGCCCACGCGACCCGCCAGAAGGGTCTCGCGGAGGCGGAGGCGATCAAGGCGCGGGCGGAGGCGCTGGCCAAGAACACCGACGCCGTCATCGCGCAGCAGCTCGCCGAGCAGTGGCCGCAGATCGTCGAGGCGGGCGCGGGCGTGTTCGGCAACGTCGACAACATGGTCGTGCTGAACGGCGCCCAGGGCATCGAGGACATGCTCGCCAAGGCGCTCACGCTCGGCGGCACCGGCCTCGGCGTGGCCCGCCAGCTCCTCGGCAACCTGAACGTCCCGGACGGCAACCCGCAGAACGGCCACGCCCCGGCCGTCGCCGCGACGGTGCCGGCGGAGGCCCCGCAGGAGAAGGCGCCCAAGGAGAAGAACGACGACGAGTGACGTCGCGTGTTCCGTGAAAGGCCCGGCCTGGAGCCGGGCCTTCTCATTTCCATCGGGGGGTCCGAACCCCCCAATAGACTTCCGGCATGTCCGTCCCGCGGCTCGCCGTCTCCGTCGATCTCGTCGTGCTCACCGTGCGGGAGCAGCGGCTGTGCGCCCTGCGGTGGCGGCGCGACCGTGACCCGTACCTGGGCGCGTGGTCGCTGCCCGGCGGGTTCATCCAGCTGGACGAGGATCTTCCCGCGGCGGCGTCGCGGCTGATGGCGGAGCGGGCGGGGCTGGCCGACGTCCGGATCCATCTGGAGCAGCTGGCCACGTACGGGTATCCCGATCGTGACCCTCGGCAGCGGGTGGTGAGCGTCGCCTATCTGGGGCTGGCGCCTGACCTGCCTGCTTCGAGCCGCGCGCAGGTGCTGTGGACGGCCGTGGACGATCTCGTCCACCAGGACAGGGCCGCCTTCGACCACCGGCGGATCCTGTGCGACGGGATGGAGCGCGCGCGGGCGAAGCTGGAGTACACGTCGCTGGCCGCCGCGTTCTGCCCACCGGAATTCACCGTCGCGGAGTTGCGCAGGGTTTACGAAATCGTTTGGGGGACGAGCCTCGACCCGCGGAACTTCCACCGGAAGGTCACCGGCGCCGACCGGTTCCTCATCCCCACGGAGCGGACGACGACGCGGGACGGCGGCCGCCCCGCCCGGCTGTACCGGCGCGGGGACGCCGAGCAGCTGCGCCCGCCGATGCTCCGGCCCCGCGGTCGCGATCTTGGTGCCTGAGCTGGGGTGATGTCGCGGGCATCGGGGGACGGTTGCTATTTTCGCTGGCTATGAACGGTGAGTCGTCCGAAATGCTCAGCCTGCTCGTCCGGGACATCGGGGACGCCGGCGTCGCGGAGATGGCCGGATCGCCGGGATTGGCGGCGGCCGTCGACCAGCATGTGGCGGGCCTGCGGGAGGAACTCGGCGCGCCGGGCGAGCCGCCCGGCGAGGACGAGCTGATGGGCTACCTGCATGATTTCGCCGAGGACGCGTTCAACCGCGGCTGGTGGCCTGATGACACCCGCGACTGGGAGTTCGTCCGGATTGTGGCGGTTTGCTGGATGATGCGGGACGCTGCGTAGGCTGGGGATCATCACCCCTGAGCATCGCAAACTGGAGGACAACGGTGTCCGAGGCAACCACTCCGCGCTTCCGCTCCGTCCTCGACCGGTTCGTGGCCTACAAGCCCGGCAAGGTCGTGGTGTCGCCCGAGGGCCGCTCGTTCAAGCTGTCGTCGAACGAGTCGCCGCACGGTCCGCTCCCGTCGGTCGTGGACGCGATCGGCGAGGCGGCGCGGAACGTCAACCGGTACCCGGACAACAACGCGACCGCGCTGACCGAGGAGATCGCGAAGTTCTGCGGCGTCCCCGCCGACCATGTGGCGGTCGGCTGCGGATCCGTGGGCATGACGCAGATGCTTCTGGAGGCCGTCGCCGAGCCGGGCGCGGAGGTCGTGTACGCCTGGCGGTCGTTCGAGGCGTACCCGCTGCTGGTGTCGCTGTCGGGCGCGACGGCCGTGCAGGTGCCGCTGCGGGACGAGGCGCACGACCTGACCGCGATGGCCGCCGCGATCACCAGCCGGACGCGGCTGATCTTCCTCTGCAACCCGAACAACCCGACGGGCACGATCGTCCGGAAGCCGGAGATCGAGGCGTTCCTGGACCGCGTCCCGTCCGACTGCCTGGTCGTGCTGGACGAGGCGTACCGCGAGTACGTCCGCGACGACGGCGTCCCGGACGGCCTCACCCTCTACGGCGACCGCCCGAACCTCGCGATCCTGCGGACGTTCTCCAAGGCCTACGGGCTCGCCGGGCTCCGGATCGGGTTCCTCGTCGCGCACCCGCTGGTGGCCGGGGCGATCCGCAAGACGTTCCTGCCGTTCAGCGTGAACTCGGTCGCGCAGGCCGCGGGCATCGCGTCCCTGGCGGCCACCGACGAGCTGCTGGCGCGCGTCGAGGGGACGGTGAAGGAGCGCGACCGCGTCCGCGACGCCCTGATCGCCGACGGCTGGACGGTCCCGCCCACCGAGGCCAACTTCGTCTGGCTGCGCCTCGGCCCCCGGACGATGGAGTTCTCCGAAGCCTGCGACGCGCAGGGGATCAGCGTCCGCCCGTTCCCCGGCGAGGGCGCCCGCGTCTCGATCGGCTCGCCCGAGGAGAACGACGCCTTCCTGGCCGTGGCCAAGTCCTTCCCGCACCGCAACTGAGCGCGGGCCCCAGACGCGGGCCCTGAGCGCGGGCCCCTGAGCGGTTCGGCAGGCCCCCGGACGCGCGTGTCGCGTCCGGGGGCCTGCCGCGTCGCCCTCGTCAGCTTGTCTTGGCCGTGGGGCCGAGCTTCTCGACGATCAGGCGGTAGAGCTGGCGCGGACGGCCGGGCTGCGGCGTCCGGTTCGGCGGGAGCGGCCAGGCGAGGCCCTCCTCGACCAGGGTACGCAGGAGGCGGCGGGCGGTGCGCGGGGTGACGCCGAGCATCTTGCCGGCGTTCTCCGCGTCGACGATCAGCGGCTGCTCCTGGTCGCCGAGCTTGTCGGCCAGGCGCGCGAGGATCTCCAGCCCCTTGGGCTTGGCCTGTGGCTGCGTGCGCGGCGGGGTGCGCGGAGCCGGGACGAGGGCGCGGCCGTCGCGGTCCAGGGCGAAGCCCTGGGCGCGCTGGGAGCTCTGGGAGCGGGCGAGGGCGGCGCGGGCGTGGTTCTCCGCCTCGTGCGCGGTGCGGCCCATGCCGATGCCGACCTCGATGGCGAGGCCGAGCTCCTCGCGGACGCGTTCGACGAACGGGGGCGTCCGGAATCCCTCGGTGGACGCGGTGACGGAGCCGCGGGTCGCGATGACGAGGTAGCTGTGGTCGTCCAGTGGCCAGACGGACGCGTTCATCCGGTGCGCCTCCTGGAGGAGGACGCGGTGGAGGGCGAGTTTCAGCTCGTCGCGCCAGTAGCGGGGGGTGACGCGGCGGGGCGTCTCGCGGAGGGTGGGGACGTCGACCAGCACGACGACGAGCTGGGACTCCTCCAGGCGGTGGTGCGCGCCGAGCAGCGCGGCGGTCTGCAGGGAGCTGCGGATCGCGGCACCGGTCGGGCGGACCCGGATGGTCGGGACACCCGCCATCTCCATCCGTTCCGCGGTGGCGTGTACGCAGGTCATCGCGACGGTCGTCGCGCCGCGCCGCCACAGCCGCTCATGGAACGCGGCGAGCGTGCCCGGCCCGGCGGCCTCCTCGCGCAGATGCACCTGCTCGGTGCCGAGGCTGATCTCGGAGTACGCCTCCTCGACCTCGGCGCGCCCGAGCACGTCGATGCTCACCCTGGACGGGTCGAAGCGCTCGTCGAGCGAGGCCCGCAGTAATGCGCCCTGCAGCGCGGCGCCGTTCAGCGGCACGTAGGTGGCGGGCATCGTGAGGACGCCCGCTTTCCGTGCGAAGTCGTAGGGGACGGGACTCGCGAACAGGCACACGTCCACGCCCGATCCCAGCCGCACGACCTTGTCGGCGGCCTCCTGCTCGTCTCGGTAGGCGGCGGCCACCAGCCGGCTTGGTACCGGCGTGGGGCCGTGGCCCATCAGCATGACCCTTTCGACCAGGTCATGGGGGCCCACGACGCCGATCGTGAGGTCGGGGGTGACCGACCCCGTTCGTGCGGCCGTCATCGATGATCGCTCGCTTCCGGTCCATCCTCTCGGCGGGGGTCCGGCCCCGACCACGCGTTCGCGCACGCTCCGCCCAACCGTTGACTCATGGCATGTAGCCCCTGCCTTCTGACCCAGCACCGCTTGGCCGTCCCTCAGCCCCCACCCGCCACCTGTAAGCGGAGAGGGCCCTTGAGGGCAGATCGGGTCAGGGCACCGTTGTGTGACGCTCAGACCCGAAATCGAATCAAGAGTGCTGCGAAAAAGTAACCTACGCGACCCCCTAGTCAGTAATTTGTCACCATTCGGCCAGCCATGATCCTGCATCTTCGGTCGTCCGAAGTTGAAAAACAAGACCCGAAATCATCCGCGGACGACCGTTCTGGCGCTGTTGCGCACAGTGAAGACCCGCGGAGCGCGGGTTTGGTTTACGCAAGGCCGAAACCCGTCCGTCCCGATGCCGGTCGGGCCGGAAAGACGAGTGATCCGTTACGGCCGGGCCGATCGGCGGGCTCGGTGATTTTCTACCGCGTTACGGTCCGTCCGATCGGGACCGTTCCACCGTGTCTCTTCCCAGCTCAGTGAGACGCGAACCGGCGGGCCGGGACGCGTCCACCACAGCGATAAGTGATCACCTGATCACGCACTGCTGAACAATTTCCCGGCCCGCCGTTACACGATCCGTCAGGCGCTACTCCCGAGTTGGTCAGGACGGGGCCACATTCGGCCGATTCGCCGTCCCGTCCCGGAACCGCCTCGGGCGCGCGGTCGCCGGGGCCTAGTCGGCCTCGCGGACGATCTCGGCGCCGAGCTGGGACAGGCGCTCGGCGGTGTGCGCGTGGCCGCGGTCGAGGTAGTAGGCGGAGGTGATCGTCGTCTCGCCCTCGGCGGCGAGGCCCGCGAGGACGAGGGCGCTGCCGCAGCGCAGGTCATGGGCCTCGACCTCGGCGCCGCGCAGGCCGCGCGGGCCGTTCACCTTGGCCCGGTTGCCGTTCACCTCGATGTCGGCGCCCATCTTGGTCAGCTCGTCGGCCAGCTTGAACCGGCCGTCGAAGATCCGCTCGTAGATGTAGGACGGCCCCTCGGCGAGGCAGGACAGCGCCATCATCGGCGACTGGAGGTCGGTGGCGAAGCCCGGGTACTCGTCGGTGATGACGTTGATCGGGCGCAGCGTCCGGTCGCGGCGGACCTGCAGCACCGCGCCCTGCTGGTGGAACTCCAGGCCCATCTGCTCCAGCTTGTCGGCCGCGACGCCGAGGTGCTCCAGCGTGGCGCCGACGAGGTTCAGCTCGCCGCCGGTGATCGCGGCGGCCATCACGAACACGCCCGCGTCGATCCGGTCGGGCATCACGGTGTGCTCGACGGCGGTCAGCTCGTCCACGCCCTCGACGGTGACGAACCCGGTGCCGCCGCCGCTGATCTTGGCGCCCATCGCCTGCAGGATCGCGATGTTGTCCAGCACCTCGGGCTCCAGCGCCGCGTTCTTGATCAGCGTGGTGCCGCGGGCCAGCGCCGCCGCCATGATCAGGTTCTCGGTGCCGGTGTGCGAGGGGGTGTCGCAGTAGAGCGTCCCGCCGCGCAGGTCACCGGCCTTGATGTGGATGATGCCGTCGCCGTTGTCGGCCACCTGCTCGGTGACCGTGGCGCCCATCCGCTTGAAGCCGTTGTAGTGGAAGTCGAGGTTGCGGCTGCCGAGGTTGCAGCCGCCGACGCCCTCGATGACCGCCTCGCCGAGCCGGTGCAGCAGCGCGGGGACGAACAGGAACGAGCCGCGGAACCGGGACGCGATGTCGGCGGGCAGCACCGGGCTGCTCAGCGACGACGCGTCGATCACGAGGGTGCGTTCGTTCTCGTGCAGCTCGGCCTTCGCCCCCACGGCCCGCGCGAGCTCCACGGCGCGCCGGACGTCCTCGATGATCGGGACGTTGCGCAGGACGGTCCGGCCCTTGGAGGCCATCAGCGAGGCGCCGATCATCGGCAGTACGGCGTTCTTGGCGCCCTGGACGAATACGGTGCCGTGCAGCCGTTGCCCACCGCGCACGCGATAGCGAACCTCGTGGCCCATGCTCATGCCGCCTTACTCCTTCTCGGTGCGGATAGTTCCTGCAAGTGGGAGCACGAGGGCCGAGCGCGCCGAACGGTCCCCCCTCTGCGCCAACGCGACCCCAGTAAACCATCGGGCCGGGTGTGTCGGCTCCCAGCCCGCGCCACGTGGGCATCTGGTGAACACTCTCCTCCTCGGCCGGCCCGCGTGGGCATCCCCTGCGCCCCGGCCGGAGGAAAGTGTTCAGTCTGTCCGTTGGGATGCCCACAAGGCGGAGAAAGTTCAGTCTTCCCCGATGGAGGCGAAGCAAAAGCCTTGATCAGACCGGCGGGACCTCGCCGCCGTCCAGGGCCTCGGCGGCTTCGAGGACCTCGACCGGGTCGCCGAGGGTGAGGGTGCCGAGACGGCGGGGCACGCAGTTCTGGCCGAACTGGATACCGCCGTCGCGGGTGCGGTAGGTGGCGAGCGTCCGCAGCGGCTCGCGGCCGCGCTCGCCGGTCTCCTGGTCGGTGGTGGTGACGAGGCACCGCTTGCACGGCCGGACGGCCTCGATGACGGTCTCGCCGATGCGCAGCAGCCGCGCGCCGTCCTCGCCGAACGCGCCGAGCCCCTCGACGACCAGGCTCGGGCGGAACCGGTTCATGGGGAGCGGCTCGTCCAGACGCGCGTTGAGGTCGGCGAGGGACTCGGCGGAGATGAGCAGCAGCGGGTAGCCGTCGGCGAACATCACCTCGCCGCCGCCATGGCGGGTGGGCCGGTGCCCGGTGAAGCGCACCAGCCTGCACTCATGGCCGAGGACGGCCGTGAACCATTCCGCCGCCTCCTCGCCCTGGTCGATGCCCTGGCATTCCTTCCGGTGGACGGTCACGTCCAGGATTTCGCCGCTCTCCAGCGCTTTATGGGCGAGCGGTGAGGCGGCGCCCGGCGCGTCGACCGTGAGGATCTCGCCGTCATAGGACGGACGCAGCAACGCCATCCCCGCGAGTTCCCGCTGGGACAGGAAACGGCCCTCGGGCGTGACGAGCATGAACTCACGATCGAACGGCAGGCCCCTGGCGGACAGTTCCGCGGTGCGCAGCGCGGTCCCGCCGCCGCCCTTGAGCGGGTAGGCGTTCAGTTCGACGAGCGTCGCCGTCAAGGTCCCTCCCAAAGGGGCTGGGGTCGGCTACTGGGAGCGGCGGGTACTGAAGAGTGGCGGTTCCTGAAGGGGCGGTTACTGGAGGGCGGCCAGGCGGTCGAAGACGAGGGCGAGGCGCTCGACGAAACGTTCGGGGCGGCACACCTCGTCCAGGCGCGCCTCGTCCAGCTTCAGGCCCGCCTCGGCGGCGTGCCTGCGCAGCGTCTCGCGGAACGGGACGCCGGTCTCCCACGTCTCCATCGCGGCCCGCTGGACGAGCGGGTACGCCTCGTCGTCGCGCGACATCCCGGCCTCGACCAGCTCCAGCAGGACGGTCGAGGTGTGGATGAGGCCGCCGGTCGATTCGAGGTTGGCCAGCATCCGCGCCTCATCGACCACGAGCCCGGACATGAGGCGGTTCGTCAGGTTCAGCATGTAGTCGAGGGCGATGGACGCGTCCGGCAGCGCGATCCGCTCCGTGGACGAATGCGAGATGTCGCGCTCGTGCCACAGCGGAATGCCCTCCAGGACGGGAACGACCTGCGCCCGCACGATCCGCGCCATCCCCGCGAGCCGCTCGGAGATGATCGGGTTCTTCTTGTGCGGCATCGCCGACGAGCCCTTCTGGCCCTTCCCGAACGGCTCCCACAGCTCGCGGACCTCGGTGCGCTGCCCGTGCCGCACCTCCAGCGCGATCGCCTCGCACACCGTCGCCATGATCGCCAGCGCCGACACCCACTCGCCGATGCCGTCCCGCATCACGACCTGCGTCGACACGTCCGCCGAGCGGAGGCCGAGCTTGCGCGCGACGTGCAGCTCGACGGCCGGGTCGATGTTGGAGTACGTCCCGACCGCGCCGGAGATCGCCATCACCCCGACGGCCTCGCGGGCCCGCCGCAGCCGGTCCCGCGACCGGGCCATGGCGAACGCGAAGTCGGCGACGCGGTGGCCCCACACGTCCGGCTCGCCGTGGATGCCGTGCGTGCGCCCGACCCGCAGCGTCGCCTTGTGCGCGAGCGCGTGGTCGCGCAAGGTCGCGACGAGCGCGTCGGCCTTGGCGAGCAGGATGTCGGTCGCCTCGACGAGCTGCAGCGCCAGCGCCGTGTCGAGCAGGTCGGACGACGTCATCCCGAAGTGGACGTACCGGGCCGCCTCGCGGGGCTCGGTGTTGTCCGCCCACGCCGACAGGAACGCGATCACGTCGTGCTGCGTGACCGCCTCGATCGCGTGCACCGCCTCGGGCGTCGGCGGCGGCGCGTTCCGGACCGGCTCGACCACCTCCGGCGGGATCGTGCCGGCCTCGGCGTGGGCCTCGACCACCAGGGTCTCGACCCGGCACCACAGCTCGTACTTGTGCGCGTCGCTCCAGACGCGTCCCATTTCCGGAAGCGTGTACCGTTCGATCACCCGACGATTGTCCCAGGCCGACGGGCCCGCCGTCCGCCCGGGTCTCGGCGTTTCAGGCCCTGGTCTGGATCGCCTTCAGCGCGATGTCCGAGCGGTGGTGCGAACCGCGCAGGCCGATCTTCGAGACCGCCTCGTAGGCGGCGCCGCGGGCCGCGCCCAGGTCGGCGCCGGTGCCGACGACGTTGAGGACCCGCCCGCCGGACGCGACGAGCCGCCCGTCCGCGTCGAGCTTCGTGCCCGCGTGCAGCACGTAAGCGCCCTCGACCTCCGCCGCCTCGGCCAGCCCGGTGATCTCGTCGCCCTTCACCGGCGCGGCCGGATACCCCTCGGCCGCCACCACGACCGTGACCGCCGCGCCCGGACGCCACTCGGGCCGGAACGCCGGGTCGAGGCCGCCGATCGCGCACGCCTGCAGGAGCTTCCCGATCGGCGTCGCCAGCCTGTCCAGGACGACCTGCGTCTCCGGATCCCCGAACCGCGCGTTGAACTCCACCACCTGGACGCCCTTCGACGTCAGCGACAACCCCGCGTACAGCACGCCCACGTAGGGGGTCTCGCGGCGGCGCAGCTCGTCCACGGCGGGCTGCACGACCCTGGCCATGACCTCCTCCACGAGCTCCGGCGGCGCCCACGGAAGCGGCGTGTACGCGCCCATCCCGCCCGTGTTGGGACCCTCGTCGCCGTCGTACGCGCGCTTGAAGTCCTGCGCGGGCAGCAGCGGGACGGCGTGCTCCCCGTCGCACAGCGCGAACAGGGAGACCTCGGGGCCGTCCAGGAACTCCTCGATCACCACCCGCTCGCACCCGGCGGCATGCCGGGACGCGGCCGCGCGGTCCCCGGTGACGACGACGCCCTTGCCCGCCGCGAGCCCGTCGTCCTTCACCACGTACGGCGGGCCGAACGCGTCGAGCGCCTCCTCCACCTGCGTCGTCGTGTCGCACACCCGCGAGTCGGCGGTCGGCACGCCCGCCTCCGCCATGATCTCCTTCGCGAACGCCTTGGACGCCTCGATCCGCGCCGCGGCCCGGTCCGGCCCGAAGCACGGGATCGCGGCCTTCCGCAGTGCGTCGCCGACACCCGCCACCAGCACCGCCTCAGGCCCGACCACCACGAGATCGACCCGCAGCCGCTCCGCCAGCTCCGTCACCGCCGTCGGATCGGTCGGATCGAGCTGATGGTTGTCCGCGATCTCGGCCGTGCCCGGATTGCCCGGGGCGCAGTGGAGGGCGGTGACGACAGGGTCACGGTGCAGGGCGCGCGCGAGCGCATGCTCGCGGCCACCCGATCCAAGGACGAGTACTCGCACGCCACGCGAGCTTACTTGCACGGCTTGAGGCGGCCGTCACACCGGGGGCGTGTGAACCTCGCCGAGGCGGGCGGCGTCCTAAATGTCGGCTGGTAAGCTTCCACAGGCTTTACCGCTCGCCGTGAGACGCGTGAAAGGAGGTGGTCGGGATGAGTCCTGGTGATCCTTGCAGTTCGCCGGAAAACCCTCACAGTCCGGGCAGGACTGTCCGACCGTCCGCCTTCATCCGGCGTCCGGCCACCGTTACCGCGCGCTCCCTTCGCTGACCGGCCTGGGTCGAGCGCGCCACCGCGCGCGTGGCCGGCGGGTTAGGAGCACCTCATGGCCATGACACGTGTCCGGCCGGGCCGCGCACTGTTCAAGACCCGCGGCCGCCCCACCGGCGTCCAAGCCCCGCACCGCGGCTCCGCCGTCATCGACTGGGCCGCCTACATCGACGGGCACCGCGCCTCCACCGACACCGTCGCCGACGCCGTCCGCCTCATCCGCGACGGCCGGCTCACCGCCGACGGCGACAGCGCCGGCTTCGTCTGGGTCGGCCTGCACGAGCCGTCCGCCACCGAACTCACCGAACTCGCCGAGGTCTTCGGCCTGCACCCGCTCGCCGTCGAGGACGCCATCCACGCCCACCAGCGGCCCAAGCTGGAGCGCTACGACGACGTCCACTTCGTCGTCATGAAGACCGTCGGCTACGTCTCCAGCGAGCCCGGCGGCGCCGAGGTCGTCGAGACCGGCGAGATCATGATCTTCTGCGGGCCCGACTTCGTCGTCACCGTCCGGCACGGCAAGCACGGCGCGCTCGGCCCCGTCCGCCGCGACCTGGAGAAGGACCCCGGCCGCCTCGCGCTCGGCCCCGCCGCCGTCCTGCACGCCGTCGCCGACCGCGTCGTCGACGGCTACGTCGGCGTCGCCGAAGCCGTCATGGAGGACATCGACGAGGTCGAAGAGGCCGTCTTCTCCCCCGAGCGGACCGACGAGTCCCGCCGCATCTACCGCCTCAAGCGCGAGGTCATCCAGCTCAAGCGCGCCGTCGGCCCCCTCGCCGGCCCGCTGCGCCACCTGTCGGGACGCCGCTTCGTCCCCGCCGAGATCAAGGAGTACCTGCGCGACGTCGAGGACCACCTCACCCGCGTCCGCGAGCAGGTCGAGGCGTACGACGAGCTCCTCAACCCGATCCTGCAGGCCCACATGACGCAGGTCACCGTCGCCGACAACCGCGACATGCGGAAGATCTCCGCCTGGGGCGCCATCTTCATGGTCCCCACCGCCATAGCGGGGATCTACGGGATGAACTTCGACTTCATGCCGGAAACCCAATGGCGCTTCGGCTACCCGATGATCCTCGCCGTCATCGCGACGGCCTGTCTGAGCCTGTACAGAGGCTTCCGCAGAAACGGCTGGTTGTAGTTTATTGGGGGGCCTTTTCTATCTGGGGGGCGACCCCCAGACCCCCGGCTGCGCGGCACGGGTCTCCTCGCTCCGGTCGCTGGCGCTCCCTGCGCTGCGGGGACGCGGCGCGCCGGGCATGCCCGCTACGCTCGCTGGCGCTCGCTCCGCGTGCCTGCCCGTAACCGGCGGCTGGGGTTCAAGCCCTCGTCGGGTCAGTCTGCGAGGTGCGTGCCAGTGGCGAGCTGGTTGAGGCGGTCGGGGTAGTCGGTGACTATCGCGTCTACGCCGTACTTGGTGAAGCGGGTCATGTCTTCGGGGGCGTTGACTGTCCAGACGATGACCGGGAGTCCTGCGGAGTGGGCCTGGTCTACCAGGGCGGGCGTTGTTAGGACGTGTTCTGGAGAGATGGCCGTCGCGCCGATTGCGGATGCGGACGCGACGGGGTTCTCCGGGGAGTGACCCGCTAGCCAGGGGGTGTCCTCGGTGAGGGTTTTGCGTTCGTAGAGGGCTACTCGGCCGAACTCTGGGTGGTGGTCTCGGGCTCTTGTCAGGACGCGCCAGTCGAAGGCCAGGAGGCGGGTTCGGGCTGTCAGGTCGGCGGCCTTCAGGACGTCCACCGTGGCGTTGAGGAGGGCGTCTATCTCGGTCAGGGGCCAGGTGGGGTCGGTTTTTAGTTCTACCGAGAGCGTTATGTCTGCTGGGGCCAGTAGCTCGCAGGCCTCGGTGAGGGTGGGGATTCTGGCGCCGGGGACCGGGGTCTGCGTGAAGCGGTCGTGGGGGCGGGTGCCTGCGTCGATGGTGCGGAGT
>NZ_SMJX01000585.1 GCF_004348535.1 Actinomadura sp. KC216 | reverse complement strand
GGCGGGGCGGCTAGGCGGCGGGCGGGGCCATGGCGGTGATGCTGCGGGCGTGTGCCACCGCGTTGGCGGCCCACGCGCCCGCCTGCGGGCCCGGTGGGAACTGGGCCGTGTGGTGGAAGCCGGGGCCGGTGACGGAGATGGTCACGAAGCCGAGGTAGCGGCGCTCCTTCATCAGCAGGAAGAGCAGCCCCAGCAGGCAGAACCAGACGAAGACGATCGTCAGGACGATGGCCACCACCGGGATTCCCTCGGTGACCTGGGTAGAGTCCTGGATGGTCCAGGTGGCGCCGTGCAGCGGGTAGCGCCCGTACGGGAGGATGACGTGCGTGCTCGTCAGGGAGATATCGCCGATCTGCAGCAGGACGGGCTCGGCTCCGCCGTGCGGAATCGGATACATCCACTCACCTCTGTTCGAATGAACATCCGTCGCCGTGAGTGATGCTCCCACGCTATTGCGTCCCGTAACAGGGCCCGGACTTGATCACGTTTGAGTTGCGGAGCGATCAGCCGTCCTTGTCGGAATTGGGGGGCTTTCGTAGATTCTCGGGGAACGGGGGCCCTGTTCCTCGCGGCGCCGTCATCCGTTACCGGCCGAAATCCGGCCCGGGACGGGTATGCGCCCCGATCTCCCCGAGGAGACGCCCATGACCGAGGTCAATCGCCGTGACCTGCTCGCCGGAGCCGCGGCCTTCGCAGGATTCGCGACCGTCGGCCTGCTTCCCGGCACCGCCGCCGCCGCGACCCGGCAGCGCCCCGGCGCCCTGCTGCCGCCCTCCCTCACCACCGGCGACAAGGCCGTGGTCGCCCGCATCGACGTCCGCCGGGCGCTGAAGCACCTGAAGGTGCTCAGCGACGGGATCGGCTGGCGCATCGCCGGGACCGAGTCCGAGCACCGCGCCGCCCGCTACATCGCCGGCGTGCTGCGCGACCTCGGCTACAAGGTCGAGCTGCAGCCCTTCCCCGTCGCGGACAAGAACCTGGCGGAGATCCGCGCCAAGGGCGAGCGGCTCTGGCAGGCCAGCGCCTCGCTGCAGGGCGCGACCGACGCCGTCCGCGGAACCGTGCTGGACGTGGGCAAGGTCGTCGAGGTCCCGGCCGACGCGGACGGCAAGCTGGTGGTGTTCGACCGCATCACCGGCAAGGAGACCGACCAGGCCAAGGCCGCCGCGGCCGCCGGCGCCAAGGCGGCGCTCATCATCAACGCGCGCTCCGACACCTTCCCCGAGCGCAAGCCCGCCTCGTTCGCCCCCGCCCTGGCCGAACCGGTCGCGATCCCGGTGCTCGGCCTGGCCGGATACCACGGCGAGCGGATCCGCGCGGGCGCCAAGCGGCTGTCCATCGAGATCACCGGGCACACCGGGATGACGTCCTACAACGTCCTGGCGGAGCGGAAGGCGACGCTGCCCAACCCCGACGGCAAGGCCGTCATCGTCAGCGCCCACTACGACAGCGTCCCCGGCTCGCCCGGCGCCAACGACGACGCCAGCGGGACGGTGCTGTGCCTGGAGCTGGCGCGCGTCCTGCGGCGGCTGCCCACCCAGCAGGCGATCCGCATCTACCTGTGGGGCGCGGAGGAGAACGGCCTGATCGGCTCCCGCTACTACGTGAAGGGGCTGGACGAGACGGGCGTCAAGCAGATCACCGGCTGCTTCCAGAACGACATGGTCGCGACCAGCCACCCGCCCGCGGAGACGTACTGGCTGCTGTCCGTGGACGGCAAGGACAACACCACCACCGCCGCGGTGAACGCCGCCGCGCGCCGGCTCGGCTACGTCGACCAGGTCCAGGGCCCCACGGCCCGCGGGTCCAGCGACCACGAGGCCTTCTACGAGCGCGGGATCGCGGCGGGCAACTTCAGCTGGCGCGGCAACGAGGCGCCCAGCCAGCTCGAACCGATCTACCACACCCCCGAGGACACGATCGCGCAGAACATCAGCCTGAAGCGGCTCAAGGTGTCGATGGAGATCATCGGCTGCGCCGCGTACGAGGTGGCGCGCCACAAGTAGGCGGGGACGACGCGCCGCGTCTTCTGTATGCAACCGTCCGCCATCGCCCGGCATCGTCCCGATCCGTGACGTATTGCCGGGCGGTGGCGCTGTAGGAGACGTCGGCGGTCCCCCGTAACGCACGGCCGCCGGCGGGCCCCCGCATCCTGGGTG
>NZ_SMJX01000584.1 GCF_004348535.1 Actinomadura sp. KC216 | reverse complement strand
GGGCTAGGGAGGGGGTTCCGATCGCTTGGGTGAAGCGGCCCCAGAGGAGGTTTGGCGGGGAGCCCGGGGTGGTTACTACGGAGATTTTCGTCGTGCCTGACTTGGCCCAGCGCTGTACCAGTTTGCTTAGGGTGAACGCTCTCCATATGTGCGCGGACGGGTCGTCTTCCAGGTTCCTTTCTCGGTGGCGGGCCAGGGTTTCCAGGTAGTCGTTGAAACTGATGCTGTTGCCGTTGCGGATGTGCTGCTGCCAGAGGGACGGCAGCGCGCGGTCCAGGCTTCGGGTCGTGATGACGACCTCGATGTCGTCGGTGTCCAGGCGGGTCAGGAGGTGGCGGACGGCGGGCGTCCGGATCACTGAGAGGGCCTCGGCGGAGAGCAACACCGTGCCGGGGCATGTTCTGGTCTTGTTGAGGACGTCCTGCCAGGACGTTGATTCCTTGGCTGCGCGTTCGGGTGATACCCAGGGGTACTCGGTGCCCAGGAGGCCGTAGGTCGACCATTCGTGGTTGGGGACGGTTCGTTTCCCGCGCGTCCAGTCGCGGGGGACGGGGTAGTGGACGCCTGCTTCGGCGAGTTCTTGGTGGTTTGCGTGCAGCATGTGTTGCAGGAACGTCGTTCCTGACTTCTGCAGACCGATATGCAGGACGACCTTCGCGGCCATGGATCCCCCGGGTGATGGCGCAGTTACCTACTGTGCCATCCGGCCCGGGTGAATCCGTGGAGCCTCAGCGGAGGGCGGTTGTGGTGACCGTTTTGCCCAAGGCGCTGCCGCTGGACCATTTGGTGAAGGGGAGTTGCCAGTAGCCCCAGCCGTTCCACCAGGCGAGGCTGCGCTTGGTGCCGGTGATGGTGACGATGTCGCCGCGGTAGGACCAGCTGTAGAACCATTTGGCGTCTGCGGCAGGGGAGCGGACGCAGCCGTGGCTGCAGTTGCGGCGGCCCAGGCAGGACGGGTCGTCCATGTTCTGGTGAATGTATTCGCCGCTGTTGGATATGCGCGTGGCCCACGGGACTTTCTCGTCATACCAGCCCGGGTCGCCCTTCTTCTTGCCGGGCGGGCGCATGCGCTCCAGGCGGCTGCGGTCCATGGTGAGGTGGACGCCGCTGGTCGTGAGCAGGTGGTCGACGCCGTCCCTCTGCACGTCCCCGCCGCTGCCGAGGCTGACGCCCCACGTGCGGATGACGCGGCCGTTCTTCTTGACGGTGGCGCGGTGCGTCTTGGCGTTGATGTTGACGACGTGCGAGTCGCCGATCTGGAACGTGCGGGTCACGTCGCGGTCGCCGAAGACGTCGTCGCCGATTTTCAGGCCCGCGTAGTGGACGGTGACCGTCACCTTCTGGTGCGGCTTCCAGGGGCGCTTCGGGCGGAAGACGACGGAGGGGAGGCCGTTGAACGACTCGCCGGGCGCGAGCCAGCGCCAGGCGCCCTCGGTGGGGGTCGTGGAGGATATTTCGATGCTGCGCTCGATCGCCGCCTTCGCCTTCTCGGGGACGGCCTTGTTGAACTGGACGAAGACCGGCATTCCGGTGCCGACCGTCTCGTTCTCGCTCGGGACGACATTGTTGACGCGGGTCGCGGCGGTGGCACGGGTGGTGCGGAACGCGCTGGTCGCGGTGGTGGACTTGCCGTTCGGGGCCGCCGCGGTGGCCGACACCTGGTAGCTGCCGCCCGGACGCAGCGTCCAGGTGGAACGCCATTTCGTCTTGTCGGCGGAGAGGGTGCCGGGGACGTCCTTGCCCTTGAGCTTCACGGAGACCTGGTTGAGGGTGCCGCCCGCGGCGGTGATCGTCACGCCGTTGTCGGGGCGGGCCTTGCCCTCGCCGTTCGCGGGGGTGATCGTCACCTTCGGCGAGCCGTCGTCGCCGCCCTTCGCGGTCGTCCCGCCGCCGCCTCCGGCACCGCCGCCGCATGCCGCCGCCAGCCCCAGGACCAGGGCCATCGCCAACGCCTTACCTCGCACCGCTCTCCCTCATCAGCCCGCCGGGCCCGCGCGACGGCGGGACGGCAACAAGATCGCTCACGGAACGGCCCTCGCGTCGCCGGCCCGCGCGGCCGCGGGCGGCGAGTTCTCGGCGTCCGATTAGTTGTAACGTCCATGGTCCCCCGAAGGTTCGGTCCGGGTGGGCGGTTCTCAGATCTTTTCCCGGGCGGTCGGGGAG
>NZ_SMJX01000583.1 GCF_004348535.1 Actinomadura sp. KC216 | reverse complement strand
CCGTCGACGATCGCCGCGCCATTGTGCAGAGCCAGCCCGGGCGAGCCCGCAGGCCCCTCGAACGCCTCGCCCACCGGCGCCTGGTTCAGCACCCACCGCGCCCTGAGCACCGGATGCTGGACGACCATTTCCTCGGCTTCCGTGTCCCCGACGATCCGGTCGTAGACGCGCACATCATCTACTTGGCCGGCCCAGTGGTCGACGGGGACGGTGGCCCATTGGGACCGGCCGATCTCCAGCCCTCCGGTGGCGAGCCAGCGCGAGGTGACCTCGGGGCTGTCGGTTCCGCGTACCCCGTTCACGTAGATCCGCAGCCGTTTGGAGATGTCGTCGTAAACACCGACCAGGTGTGTCCATTCATCGGTCTGGGCGAGATCTCTGGAGGTGGCCTGGTACCAGCCCACTTCCTGGCTGTCGTGGGCGGTCCGGGCGAACACCCATCGTCCTGTCGCCTCGACGTACTTGAGGTAGAAACCGCTCTTGTAGTCGCCGCGCGCCGAGACCGCGGTGAAGTTCTGGGACGGCGATGTGGCCGTCCCGTCCGCCTTCACCCAGGCCGAGATCGCGAAGCTGCGCATGGTGTTGACCACGGGCCGTTCGGTGGCCGCGTACTGCTGGGCGGTGTTGTCGAACTGCAGTGCGGTCTTCACCTGCCCCGGGGCACCCAGCGTGGCACCGTTGTGGAGGGTGGCCTTCCAGGGAGCGGCGGTGCTGTACACCCGCGGTTCTCCCTGCGGCTCGTCCATGTTCCAGTGCGCGGCGAGGTTGGTTCCTGGCGGTGTTGTTCCTGTGGCGAGCGTTTGGGCCTGCTCGGCTGAGAGGGGCTGGGTGAACACCTTGACGTCGTCGATCGAGCCCGGCCAGTTGTTGACCATGAAGCCGTTGTAGAGGCTGCGTCCGATCTGGAGCGGGCCGTGGGTTTCCAAGGGGGTGACGTTGTTCCCGGTGGCCTGGAGTTCACCGTTCACATAGAGCCGCATCTGCGCCGTGCTCTTGTCGTACACGCCGGTCAGGTGGCTCCACTGCCCGAGTGGCAGCGGCGTATCGTCCACGGCCCACTGCCAGGGAGTGCCGTTGGTGTTGTTGTCGACGGTCGGCCATTCGAAAATGGCCCTGCCGTCGGCGTGCATCCCCAGGACGAATCCGCTCTGGTATGTCCCTGATTGCGCGAGGAGTTCGCCCTGCCGGTGTGCCGTCGGTTTGGCCCAGGCGGACACCGTGAAGCTCTCAGTCGTGTCGACGATCGGCAGGCTGCTTTCGGCGGCCCCGCTGGTGCCGTCCAAGGTCAAGGCTGTGCCGTTCTTGCCTTCGCCGCCCAGCGTCGCCGTCCCGTGCAACCAAGCCGGACGGCCCGGGCCGGTTGAGGTCACCGTGGTGGATCCGGTGCCCTCGTCCAGGCTGAATCGGGCGACCGGGTCGGCGCCGGCGTTGGCGCGGAACTCATAGGTGACCGAGGCGCCGACCTGGTTGGAGGGGGCGATGGCCTGGACGGTGAGGATGTTGGGACCGGACCGGTCCGGCGCGATCTGTACCTGCCGGGCCGCACCCGCGGTGGTGGCCACCGTCCGCGGCGGTTCCTCGTTCAGGGTGATGACGTACCGGTCGGCGACGCCTTCGGAATCGGAGATCGTGAACGTTCCCGGCTGCCCGACGCCACCGTGCCAGGTGTCGTCCTGCGGGTAGTCGGTGGAGGTGATGACCGGTTCACCGGGGACCGCCGGGTTGTAGAAGAAGTAGCAGCCGGTCTGCGCACCCGAATAGCTCCACGGGCCCCACTGCTCCCCGTCCCAGGCCCGCACCCCCCAGCCGATCTTGGTGCCCTGCGGGATCGTGGCCGGCAACTTCATCTGGAACAGGGTGTTGGTGGTCTTGGCCGGGGTCAGCGCCGAGGTCCACTTGGCACCCCAGTCCGACCCGTCAGGATTGTTCGCCCAGTGCAGCGTGAACTGGCCCTGCACCTTGTTGGCGTCCTCGGCGTCGGGGTCCTTGAGGTAGGCGAACACCGTGGGAATGTCGTTGACCGTCTGCGCCTGCCCGCTGGGCAGGCACTTGGTGCCCGGGTTGGCGTACATGGTGCCGGTGTCGGGCTGCAACGGCGGGTTGTTGTACTGGACCCGCAGGTAGGCGTCGTCGGCGAACCGCTTCCACCACGACATCGACGACTCGTTGTAGGCCTTCAGCCCGAACGTGATCGTGGAATGGCCCTTGTTGACCGCGTCCTGCA
>NZ_SMJX01000582.1 GCF_004348535.1 Actinomadura sp. KC216 | reverse complement strand
GACAGGGTCGGCGGGGGGACTGGCGCGTAGCGCGGTCAGGGTCTGCTGCCAGGCCGGTCCGGTGGAGGGCGGCAGGCAGCGGGTGAGGTAGTCGGCGGCGGCCGCCGGCGTCAGCGGGAGCGGTTCCAGCACGGCGGCGGAGCGAAGCACACCCCCGCCGGCGGCGGTGATCGCGGTGCTGAACTCGGCGGTGCGGCTGGTGAGGATGAGCTGGTCGTCCCCGCGCAGGGAGCGCCGCAGAGCGGTGATCATCGCGGTTTGGGCGGGCGGGGGCAGTTCGTCCAGCCCGTCCAGGACCGGCAGGACGTGCCTGCGCCCGGCCAGGGCCTGTACCACGTCGGCGCCCAGTCCCGGTGCGCGTAGCGCTGGATAGTCGCTGGTGAGCCGGTCGGCGATCCAGTCCTGCAGGCGGGGGTGGCGTCGGGTGTCCCAGCCGGTCACCGGGAGCAGCACCGGGACCGGTTCGTCGTCGGTGCGGGTGGCCAGCAGGTGCAGCAGCAGCTGCATCGCCAGCGTGGTCTTGCCGGTGCCGGGTCCGCCCAGGATCACCAGCCGGCGGCGCTGGGTGCGGCGGAACCGTTCGGCCAGGGTGCCGATGTCGGCGCTGGAGCCCGTCCACCACAACCGCGCCGACCCGTCCGCACGCCCACCGGACGGATCGATGTTGACGGCCCGGTCCATCAGCTCGGCCGCCTGCGGGGTTCGCCACCGCACCGGGATCGGGTCGGGATCATCCAGCGACCGCAGGTGCGCCTCGTCCTTCCACTGCTGGTCCACCAGCTCGGCCAGCAGCTCCTTGGCCTGCGCCAGGCTGCCTGCGGCCGGCGCGGCGGCACCGAGCCGGCGGGAGCGTTGCCGGGCCCACCGCACCGTGGCGACGATGGCCACCGCGGCGGGGAGCACGAAACCCCCGGTCAGCGGCGCGCGCTTCGCCGCCTCCGCGAACCAGTCATGGCCCTCGCCCAACCCCAGGCCGAAAGTCACGCCGGCCAGCACCAGCACCCCGGCCACCGCCGCCACGACCGCCAGCCACGGCGGCCAATCCCTGCCCTTACCCACATCGCCATCCTGGTGCCAATGCCCCGCAGCGCGCAGACAAAGGGGTGTACGGGCTGGTCAGCGGGCGAGGTGGCGGGAGATGACGAGGCGCTGAATCTGGTTGGTGCCCCTCGAATATCTGCATGGACCTTAGGGTGACAGAACGGCATGACAACTTCGGCGTCCTTTTCACGCTCATGGAGATGCTCGGTACGACCCTGTTTACCTGCGCGTATCGACAGGGCCTGAGCGGCACGCGCTCCGGTTGGGGGCAGTGTGGGCGGTGGACCGGACATCCGTTGCCGACCCTTTCTGCGACGTTTCGGGAGACGATTGGGAGACGCTTGAGCTCTCGTCTCCCGCGGCGCTCGGTCAGCAGCGCGTTCACCAATGGCACGGACGACCCCGGTGCGAGAGCGAGGCGCTCGTCGAGGGTCTGCTCCCACCGAGCCTGCAACCTGGCGCGCAGTTCCTCTCGCATGAGGGGCGGCACGTGGGCGTAGGTGCCGCCGATGCCCGGAAGGGTGTGCCCAAGCCTGTCGTAGGCGAGCACCCTCGGAGTTCCGATCTCATCGAGCAGGACCCTGTGTGAATGCCGTAGGCCATGCGGAGTCAGGCTGGCCTTCGTCGGCAACCAGCAGGCCAGCTCCCAGTGACGTAGGTGCCCGGCGTCGCGGGCGGCGGTGATGCCCGGTCCGTGGGGTCTTGGTCGGCCGCCCAGACGCCGACCGGCACTGGGTCCCTTTCCATGCCGCGCAGCGGGGACAGTCCACCTCCTCTGCCTCGGTGATCGGCAGGGCATAGCGGGGGACTTCGCGCAGGACCGGTGGTTCCCAATCAACCCCCGTCGCGGTCGGCCACACTGGTGCGAGCGGTACGCCCGGGAAGCCGGATGAGCAGTCGACCATCACCGGCCGAGGTGGCCGGCCATCCCGCGGCGGCCTCGCGGGACCATAACCGGTAACCGCCTGCACCCAGGGAAAGTCCCTGTAGGTGCTGTGGAGGTGGTGGCCGGCCCGAACCTCCGCTCGGGCCTCCCTGCCCGGGGGCGGCCTGGGCGGTATCGGTAAGGTTTGTGGTGGCATGAACTGATGCGAGGTGCCCCCATGCGGGGGAGAATCGGGAAGCCGGTGGAATTCCGGCACGGGCCCGCCGCGGTAACCGGGTAGTCGCCGTCCACGCGCGTTTCG
>NZ_SMJX01000581.1 GCF_004348535.1 Actinomadura sp. KC216 | reverse complement strand
CCCCGGTCCGGTGCGCACCGCCAACCCAAGGAGAAACCGGCGATGCCCGGGGGCCGACGACCGGCCCGTCCGTCCCGGTCCTTCAGCAGGTCGCCCGGCGTGCGGCGAACGCCTGGCACCGTCCCGTCCCCGGAAGAAGGCTCTAGCTCTCGTTGAAGGAGGCCGCCGGGCACGTCAAGTGCCACAACCGAGCCGCTGGCGGTAGGCTGGTTTGTGTTGGTTCCGCCTTGTGTCCGCGGGTCAGTTGCTTTCGGCTGCCTGGAGTGAGGATTCATGGTGGACGATGACGGTCCCCGGAGCTCTTCCGATGGTGAGCTGTGGGTGGCCGCCGGCCGGGTGTCACGGGCGTTGCGCTCGATGGCGGTGATCTCACGGGTCGACGGAGTGGCCTTGATGCTGGCCGATGACCAGGGACGGTTGCGGGCAGTGGGAGGCTCCACCCGCGAGGGGCTGGAACTGGAGTACGCCCAGCAGTTCGAGCGGGCTGGTCCCGCGCATGAATCGATCGCCGTCGACCGTCCCGTCGCCGTCACCGATCTGCAGCGCCACGCGGGCGACGTCTATGAGCACCTCGCGCGGCGGGCGATGCCGGTCCGGGCCGTGCTCTCGGCGCCTGTGCACCTCCGCGGGGGCGCAGCCGCAGGGTCGCTGAACTTCTACAAGTACCTGCCCTGCCGGTGGAGCGGCGACTCCATCGCGATCGCGCAGCACCTGGCGCGGACGGCCGCCGACCTGCTCGTCCGGCTCGCCGGCCCACCCGAGTCCGATCACCGCTCCAGCAGCCGGTGACCATCGCGCGTCCCCGCGCCAACACCATCGACACACGCCCCGGAAGTGGACCTGATGCACATCGACAACGACGCCCTGGGCGCCAGCCTGGACCAACTGCGCAAAGCGCCGCACCAGACCGACGTGGCGCAGGCGCTGCAGCACGTGGTCACCTCGGTCGATGAGCTGTTCGGCTACGACGGTGCGGGGATCATGCTCATCGACGAGCACGAACGGCTGCTGTACGTGGCCGCCTCCGACGAGGCCGGCCGGACGCTGGAGCAAGCGCAGGCACGCGCCGAACAGGGTCCCTGCTACGACACCTACGTCACCGGCCACCCGGTCACCACCAAGGACGTGCGCTCCGACTTCCGCTGGCCGCAGCTCGCCGACGTGCTGGACGAGCGAGTCAGGGCGGTCGCGGGCATACCGATCCGGCTGGGCGGCAGCCCGGTCGGCACCCTGAACGTCTACCGTTCCGAGCCCGCCGAATGGGACGACTCCGACACCGCCGCGCTGGCCGCTTACGCCGACCTGATCAGCGACCTCCTGGCAGCCGCCCTGTCCTCGCAGGAGCACAGCACCACCGCCGCGCAACTCCAGTACGCACTGGACTACCGGGTGGTCATCGAACGCGCCATCGGCTTCCTGATGGCGACGGAAAAGGTGGACGCCATCACCGCCTTCAACCGGCTGCGCAAGAACGCCCGCGACAGCCGCCGCCGCGTCGCCGACCTCGCCGCCGAGATCCTCGACGAGGCCGGCCCCTGAACGCCGTCCCCACCTCCCGCCCGTAACGTCCGCCATCCCGATCGATACTCTCAGTTCTGTTGATCATGACCGGCCCCTGCCCCCTGCCCGGTCCCGGAGATCTCGCACCGCTCCCGGAGGGGCCCATGACCAAACCACCGCGCCGTCCACGCCCACGGCCGTCGTCAGCGACGGCTCCGTCACAAGCGTCCACACCGCAGTACCCGTCCACAGCGCCGGCCGCGTCGGCACCGCCCGACCCCTCGCTGCCACGCGCGACGCCGCCGGGTGTGAAACCGGCGGTGCAGCCGTGGCCCGCCGGCAGGCGTTCACCGGTGGTCCCGATCCCACCGGTCGCCGATGAGAACGCACGCGCCCACCAACTCACCCATGCCTGCGGGCTGATGGTCGGCGTCGAACACGATGGCTCGACCACCACCGTGTTCCTGCACGGAGAACTCGACATCGCCGGCGCCGGGCGGCTCGGCGACCACATCGCCGCAGTGATCGCCGAGCACGATCCCCACCGGCTGCTGCTGGAGCTGTCCGAACTGGCCTTCACCGACTCCAGCGGCCTGGCCGTCATGGTGTGGGCGCACCAGGTAATGGACCGCCGCGGCCGCCAGGCTCGGCTCCACCACCCGCAGCCCCGGGTGCTGCGGCTGCTGCACGTCACCGGCCTGCACACCCGGCTGCACATCACCGAAGCCC
>NZ_SMJX01000580.1 GCF_004348535.1 Actinomadura sp. KC216 | reverse complement strand
GCACCGGCAGTGCGAGAAAGGAGGCCGCAGCGGTTGCGAGCGTGCTCAGCAGATAGGCCGAGCCGGAGAACGCTCGATCACGCATTCGCCCTTGTGGCATGGAGATGATTATCAGCCACCGGTTCCCGATCGGGCACTACAGCGGCCTGTACCACCACATCGGCGGCCTGCTGCATCGGATTGGACGCCCCGCCGAAATAGCGTCCCCGACCATGAAATCAACACACCTGATCCCCGCCCTCGCCCTGGTCGCTCTCTCCACCGCCGTCGCGCCCCTGTCCGAAGCCGCCGCTTCACCCCCGCCTCTCGACTGGAAACCATGCGCCCAAGGCCCGGACGACGCCGAAGGCATGAATCTCGACCAGGCAGGCGCACAGTGCGCGGAACTCACCGTCCCGCTCGACCATTCCAAGCCGGGCGGACGCACCATCAAGCTCGCGCTGTCGCGCCTCCCGGCCACGGACCGCGCCCATCGCATCGGCACTTTGATCCTCAACAGCGGCGGCCCTGGCGAGCCCACGCTGTCCATGCCCCTGGAGACGCGCGCGGCCATGAAGAACGTAGCCGCCCGGTACGACATCATCGGCCTGGACCCGCGCTTCGTCGGACGCAGCACACCGCTCGACTGCGGCTGGCCCATCGGGCTGTTCCTCCGCTCGGCGGGCGCGACCCGCGCCGGCTTCGACCACCAGGTCGCGGTACAGCGCGACCTGGCCGAACGCTGCGCCCAACGGCACGCCGACGTGCTCCCGTACGTCAACACGCGCGACACGGCCCGCGACATCGACCTGGTGCGCCGCGCCCTCGGGGAGCGCCGGATCTCCTTCCTCGGCTACTCCTACGGCGCCTACCTGGGCGCGGTCTACACCCAGATGTTCCCTGGACGCACCGACCGCGTCGTCCTGGACAGCGCGGGCGACCCGGGCAAGTGGGGCCCCAGGGCACTACAAGGCACCGAAGATGAGGCAGACCGCGCGCTGCGCGGCTGGGCTACCTGGGCCGCAGAGCGCCACAGCACCTACAAGCTCGGCCCCACCCCGGCCCGCGTCCTCGCCACCGTGGACAGGATCGTCGCCGCCTCAGCAGACCGCCCGCTGCGCGTCGGCCCCCACGAACTGGACGACCAGGTCATCCCGTACCTCCTCGCCAACGGCTCAGGCAACGACAACCCCGCGTCCCGCGCGGACTTCGCCGCCACCGTCCAGCTCCTGAACGAGGCCGCCCACGGCCGCGAGGTCACCCCCGGCCAGGACCTCGACGGATTCCTCCGCTTCGTCCTGACCCCCGCTGGATCCCCGCTGGCCAGCCCGGTGGCCGCGATCACCTGCGGCGACCGCGCCGCGCCCCGCGATCCCGAGACCTACTGGAACGACATCCAGCGCAGCCGCGCCCGCCATCCCCTCTTCGGCCCCCTCAAGCAGAACATCTGGCCCTGCGCCTTCTGGCCGAACCCGCCGCGCGAACATCCCACCCACGTCGGCAACCCGACCCCTGCGCTGATCGTGTCCGCCACCGGCGACACCGCCACCACCTACGAGGGCAGCAAGGCCATGCACCGCGCACTGTCCGGTTCCCGCCTTCTCACCCTGCGGAACACGACCGCCCACGGAATCTACGGCGAGAACGGCAACCCCTGCGTAGACGCCAAGGTCAACGCCTACTTCGCCACCGGCACCCTCCCCACCACCAACCCAACCTGCTGATGGCGGTTCTCAAGAGCCCTCTCGGTCGCCGTGAGGGCTCTTGAGCAATTGCTCGACCTGCTGGCGGCTGTACCGCCGGTGCCCACCGGGCGTGCGGACGAAGGCGAGCCGTCCATCGCGGGCCCAGTTCAGCACGGTGTCCGAGCTGACACCGAACGCCCTGGCCACTTCCATGGGGGAAAGGAGCTGGTCAGGGCTGAAGTCCCAGCCGTGCAGATGCGTCTTGGTCACTGAAGGATTTCCCTCGGGTTGAATGCCACCTCGACGGCGGGCGGGGGGAACGGTGCGGAATCCACATTCCGCAGCGCGAGCATGACCCGGGCGTGCTCGATGCGGGCGGACGCGCGGCAGCGCTCGCCGTCCGGGGCCGGGTTCGTGAAGCCAGGGAACGTAAACACGCAGTACGGCAACCTGATACCAGGTGTCCACCGCCACCGTGTCAGGATCACGGGCACGTCCACTCCGCGTAGACGACCTTTCCGCCCGTTTCCATCTGCTGGACACCCCACCGGGAGGCGAGCTCACCCACCATCAGGAGCCC
>NZ_SMJX01000579.1 GCF_004348535.1 Actinomadura sp. KC216 | reverse complement strand
CCCTTCGTCCCTCCGACCTTGGCCAGGACGCCCTTGGAGACGGACGCGCCGCCCTTGGCCATGAAGTCCGCCGACGCCGCCCCTTGGGCGTAGCCCATGGACGCCTGGCCTGCGAAGGCGCCCGCCGCCGTGGACGAGGCGCCAGGGGCGAGGAGCGCGCTCCCGAGCATCCCCAGCGGGATCGACGTCGCGACGGCGGCGGCGGTGGCTCCGAGAGCGAGGTAGCCGCGGCGCTCCCAGTCGGGGCCGTAGGTCCGGACTGCGACCGCCTCCAGCTCGTTGATGAACTCGTTGGCGTTCCACGTCCTGGCGGACGGGTTCTTGGCCAGGCCGCGTTCGACGAGTGGGCGCAACGGCCCGGGCACTCCGTCGAGGGGCAGGGGTCCTTCGGTGTGCGCGGCTCTCCAGTCCTCCAAGGTCGTCCCCCGGAAGGGCTTCTCGCCACTGACGCATTCCACGAACACGCAGGTGGCCGCATAGAGGTCGGTCGCGGGTGTGGCCGGTCCGCCCGTCCATTGCTCGGGCGCCATGTACGCGGGGGTACCCGCTACGCCCTTCTGCCCGGCGAGGACGGCGACTCCGAAATCGATGAGCTTGCTCTGCCCGTCGTCCTGGACCAATACGTTCGCGGGCTTGTAGTCACGGTGGACGACTCCCACGGCATGGGCCGCCGCCAGGCCCAGCAGTGAGCCCTTCAACGTGGTCAACGCGGCTTCGGGCGTGAACGGCCGCTGCTGATCGTCCAGGATGCGGCGCAGCGAGCGGCCGGGCACCGCCTCCAGGACGATCGCCGCGCCCCAGGGGGACTCCAGGTAGTCGAGCAGCCGCGCCACATGCGGATCCATGACCCGCTTGAGCATCGCGGCCTCGTCCCGGAAGACCGACCGCGCCGCCGGGTCGCCGAGCAGGTCGGGGGCCAGGTATTTGATCGCGATCGGCCCGGCGCCGGACTCATGCCGGGCGAGCACGACCACGCCTTGGGCCCCGGCCCCCAACTCCGCCAGCTCGACGAATCCGGGCAGGCGGTGTCCGCGCGGCGTCACCGGCCGGTGTTGGTCTGGATCTCGCTGACGATGAGCGGCGTGGGCTGCGATGTCATGGTGTGCTCGCCGAGGTCGCCGCCGGGGGCGTCGCAGTCGGCGCCCTGACACGTCCACGTGATGTGCCAGGAGATGGTGGCGGTGATCTCATACTTCCCGCCCGGCTGCCCGGCGGACGACCGCTTGTAGGCGTACGAGCAGGCCTTTCCGTCCTTGCTGCCGGCGTTCTGACAGACGAGCTTGTCCTCGCCGAGGTTCCACGTGACCGACCTGGGCTGGGCCGTCGCCTGGACCGTCTGCGCGCCCGCGCTGACGGGCGCCGTCTGCACGACGTTGAAGCCTTCCACCCACAGCGCGGTCCGCATGCGCACGTACGTCTTCCCATTGGGCGCGGTGTGCACTTCGGGGACGGGCAGGCCCTTCTTGGCCAGGGCGCTCTGGACGAGCTCGAACGTGTTGGGCGGTGCGGCCTGCAGCGGCGCTCCGCCCCCGTCGACGGGGACGAAGCCGACCGCCTCGTTCGCCGTCAGTCCCTCCGGCGGGGGCGGTTCGACGGGACCGCCGCCGCCTCCGCCCGAGCCGCCGCCTCCGCCGGTCGAACCGGTCTCGGTGGAGCGCGGGTTGCAGGACATCGTCCCGTCGGGCCGCACGATGCAGCCGAACGCAGGAGCGGCGGTGGCGATGGGCACCAGGAGCGCGGCCGTCACGAGGGCGGACGCCGTGATGGCGCCGGATGCCGCGCGGCGCCTGATGAGGCTGGTGGGAGACATCGTGCGTCCTTCCCGATCTGCCGTCAGCATTGCTTGTCCCGGACGGTGGCGGCGGCCTTCCAGGTGCGGCCGTCGTATTGGAGTGTGGTCCGGTAGACGTAGGCCGCGCCAGGCCCGCCGCTGATGCGCTTGCCTGTCGTGGTGGAGAAGCGGTAGCCGACGAGTGTGCGCACGCAGTCGATGACGTAGACCTTTGAGCTGTCCGTCGAGCGGGCGTAGACACGGGGGTTGAAGGTGTTGGTGAAGCGCCAGAGCTCGCCTTTGGCCTTGGTGGCTTCCAGCTCCTTCGTCACCTGACCGAGAAGCGGGTCTACGGCGACGGTCGAGAGCTCGGCAGCGTTGTTGGTTTCGTAGGCCTTTTGGTAGGCCGCCTGGTAGGCGCGGTAGCGCTTCAGGGCCGTCTGGTAAAGCTGTTTCTCTGGGATGCCGGACGGGGCAGCGG
>NZ_SMJX01000578.1 GCF_004348535.1 Actinomadura sp. KC216 | reverse complement strand
GGCGGCGGCGGGGGAGGGGCCTGGTCGGCCGGTGCGGCCGGACGGTCGATCTTGGCTGCGGTCCCGTCCCGATCCAGGGTCATGGCGAGTCAGGTTATTGAGCAAGAGCGCCGTTGGGAAGGTCGAAACCGGACGGACGGCCTGACAAGTCCTGTGTCAATCTGCTTGGGTGGTTTGCGCATCGCCGCGCATGACCCCGCAGACGCGTGACGATCGAGCCGGGACCCGAGACAGAACGGGAGTTCAGCGTCGTGAGGGGTGAACCCGTCGATCACGGAGGGCTGCGGGCGCGCGTCGAGCGGCTCTTCAGCCCCGAGCCCCGTCTCGGCTGGGTGTTCCGGGACCGCTGGTGGTTCCTGCAGCCGTTCACCGAGGCCCCGCCGCAGCAGCGGGCCCTGCCGGAGTACCTCGCCCGCCGCGTCGCGGAGACCGAGCAGCTCGCGCAGCGCCACCGCAGCCGGACGCTTCCGATGAGCCTCGGCATCGCCGCGATCCTGGCGCTGTTCGCCGGTTGCGGCGCCGCCGCGTCCACGGTCCCGAACGCCGTCCCGCTCGGGACGCTCCTGCTCGCCGCCATGGCCGCGGCGCCGGGCATCGTCCTGACGGCGTGGGCCGCGCGGCAGCGGCAGAGCGCCCGCGACGCCTACGAGCTGGCCCAGCGGCAGAACACGACCGGCTACCAGGACCAGGCCCGCCAGTGGCAGGCGCGTAAGCAGGCGCACGAGTCCGCCGAGCGCGCGCGGCTGGACGGGCTGCCCGAATGGGGCGCGGCCAGGCGTCCCACCCGCCGGCTGGACGTGTTCGGCGGGACGCTCTGGGCCTGGGAGGCGCTGCTCACCACGTACGGGACGTCCACCCTCGCCGTCCAGCCGCTGCTGGTGCTCGACCTGTCCCGGGAGGTCGTCACCCGGGAGCTGATCGAGCTGTCGCAGGAGGCCTGGATGGGGGTGGACGTGCAACTGCTGCCGAGCCGCCAGGCGTCGTCCAGCCTCCTGACCGACCTGTCGCCGCAGGACCTGGTGGACGCGATCGTCGAGTCCATGCACGGCGGCACGCCAGACGCCGCCCGCGCCGAACGCAGCATGGACGACCGGATCCTGACCAAGGTCTGCGCCGCCCTCGGCGACGACGTCACCCTCGCCCGGATCGCCGCGGCACTCCGCGCGCTCATGGGCGAACCCGACGACGGGGACGCGCTGACCCGCGACGAACGGCGGCGGATCGCGAGCGAGCTGTTCACCGTGGAGTACCGCCGCCAGGCGCACGCGAACCTGTCGCGGATCGAGTCCTACGTCCACCCCCTGGAGAGCCTCGGCACCGAGCCGACCACGACGGGCCCGGGGTACCTGACCTGCATCGCGCTGGACAGCCAGGCCCGCAACGTCCGGTCCGAGCTGCTCACCGACCTGATCGTGCAGTGGGTCACGCACCGCATCACCGCCTCGCAGGACTCGACGCCCGCCCTCGTCGTCGCCGGCGCGGACGAGCTGGCCCGCCGCCACCTGGAACGGCTGTCCGACGCGTGCGAGCGGCGCGGCGTCCCGCTGACCCTGCTGTTCCGGCGGCTCCGCGAGACGTCCGCGGAGCTGATCGGCGGCGGCGCCGTCGCGTTCATGCGGCTCGGCAACCACGAGGACGCGACCCGCGCCGCCGACTTCATCGGACGCGAGCACCGCTTCGTCCTGTCGCAGATCACCAAGAACATCGGGGGGAACGAGTCGCACACGTCCACCCGCACCGAGGGCGAGGGCGACTCCGAGACGCTGAGCACGAGCCGCACGACGGGCACGTCGCGCAACTGGGGGACGAGCCGGTCGTCCGGCACCAGCTACTCGGGCGGCGAGATGTTCGGGCTGTTCCCCGACCGCTCCACGTCCCGCCAGCGCGGCAGCAACCGGGGCGGCTCGACGAGCACCAGCGACACCGAGGGGACCGCCACGTCGACGTCGCGGAACTGGTCGGCCGCCTACGCCTACGCGGCGGGGACCAACTGGAGCGACGCCGACACGACGCAGCGCGTGTACGAGTACGCCGTCGAGCCCGTCACCCTCCAGCACCTGCCGGACCACGCCCTGCTGCTGGTCGAATCGGCGCCCGGCGGGGGACGCACCCTCACGCCCGTCGAATGCGACCCGTCCATCATCACGCTGGACCGCGTCACCACCGGCCCCCTTCCGGAGCCGCCACCCGTCCAGCGCGCCATTCCCGCCCCGGGCGCGACCGATCAGCCCGCGCCGTGGGCCGTCCCGGCGGCGCCGCAGTGGGCCGCCC
>NZ_SMJX01000577.1 GCF_004348535.1 Actinomadura sp. KC216 | reverse complement strand
GGGGAGGACGGCGGCTCGGCCGTCTCGGAGCCGCCGCAGGAGGTCAGCGCCGCGCAGGCCGCGACGGTGAGCGCCGACACCCGGCGGGAGCGTGTGTAGGGACCGGCCATGACGCTTGGACGCGCCGCCGCCTCGGTCCGGTTCCGCCGCCGACAAAATAGCACCGCCGAAGACTGTGGGGTCCGGCGAGCGTCCGGGCCGCGGGCCCGCGCTAGGGTGCCGCTTTGTGAGTGTTGTCGTGGTCACCGGGACGTGCACCGGCGTGGGGAAGACCGTGGTCACCGCGGCGCTGGCCGCCGTCGCCGCCGCGCGCGGCGCGTCCGTCGCCGTCGTCAAGCCGGGCCAGACCGGCGTCCGCGACGGGGAGCCCGGCGACCTGGACGAGGTGCGGCGGCTCGCCGGCCTCGACGACGTGCACGAGTTCGCCCGGTTCCGCGACCCGCTGTCGCCGGCCGCCGCGGCCCGGCGCGCCGGCGTCCCACCCCTCCGCCTGCCGGACGCGGCCGAACGCATCCGGGACCTCTCCGCGACCCACCGCCTGGTGCTGGTCGAGGGCGCAGGGGGCCTCCTCGTCCGCTACGACGACGAGGGCGCCACGATCGCCGACCTCGCGCACCGCCTCGACGCCGCCGTGGTCGTCGTGGCCCGCCCGGACCTCGGCACCCTCAACCACACCGCGCTGACGCTGGAGGCGATGGCGCACCGCGGCGTGCAGCTCGCGGGCGTCGTCATCGGGGAGTGGCCGGACGACCCGGACCTCGCGATGCGCAGCAACATCCGCGACCTGGAAACGATCGCGGCCCGCCCGCTCTCGGGCGTGCTGCCGGCCGGGGCCGGTGCGCTGGACCCGGCGGAGTTCCTCCTCGCCGCGCACCGCGGCCTGGCCCCCTCCTTCGGCGGCGCGTTCGACGCCGCCGCGTTCCGCGACACCTACGGCCTCGACAAGGAGTAACACGTGACCGACATTCTCGAAGTCGCCCGCCGCCAGGTCCTGGACGAGGGGAAGGGCCTCACCGCCGACCAGGTCCTGCAGTGCCTGACCCTCCCGGCCGAACGCCTGCAGGACCTGCTCGCCCTCGCCCACGAGGTGCGGGTGCGGTGGTGCGGCCCCGAGGTCGAGGTCGAGGGCATCGTGTCGCTGAAGACGGGCGGCTGCCCCGAGGACTGCCATTTCTGCTCCCAGTCCGGCAAGTTCGAGTCGCCGGTCCGCTCGGTGTGGCTGAACATCCCCGAGCTGGTCGAGGCCGCGAAGGAGACCGCGAAGACCGGCGCGACGGAGTTCTGCATCGTCGCCGCCGTCCGCGGCCCGGACGAGCGCCTGATGTCCCAGGTCCGCGACGGCATCAAGGCGATCAACGACGCCGTCGAGATCAACATCGCCTGCTCGCTGGGCATGCTCACCCAGGAGCAGGTGGACGAACTGGCCGCGATGGGCGTCCACCGCTACAACCACAACCTGGAGACGGCCCGCTCCCACTTCCCGAACGTGGTCACCACCCACACGTGGGAGGAGCGCTGGGACACCCTCCGCATGGTGAAGGACGCCGGAATGGAGGTGTGCTGCGGCGGCATCGTCGGCATGGGCGAGACGATCGAGCAGCGCGCCGAGTTCGCCGCCCAGCTGGCCGACCTGGACCCCGACGAGGTCCCCCTGAACTTCCTCGCGCCCCGCCCCGGCACCCCGTTCGCCGACTTCCCGCTGGTCGAGGGCACGGAGGCGCTGAAGACGATCGCCGCGTTCCGCCTGGCCCTGCCCCGCACCATCCTCCGCTACGCGGGAGGCCGCGAACTGACCCTCGGCGACCTGGGCACCCGCGACGGGATGCTGGGCGGCATCAACGCCATCATCGTCGGCAACTACCTGACAACCCTGGGCCGCCCCGCCCAAAAGGACCTGGACCTCCTCACCGACCTCCAAATGCCCATCAAGGCCCTAAGTCAGACCCTTTGATTCCAGGACGGCCGCGCGTTCGCAGGATGTGAATCATCCGCTCCTGGAGGATGCGCCGGATGTGGTCGAGCGGTCAGCGGCGGAGGCGGGTTATGAATTTGTAGCGGTCGCCTCGGTAGAGGGATTGGGCCCATTCGACTGGCTGGCCGGTGGTGTCGAAGGCGTGGCGGGAGAGGAGGAGCATGGGGAGGCCGACGTCCACACCCAGCAGTTGTGCGTCGTGGGGTGTGGCGAGGACGGTCTCGATCGTCTCCTCGGCCTCGGTCAGGTGGACGTCGTAGGCGGTGGCCAGCGTCTCGTACAGGGAGCGGTGGCGGGGGAGCTC
>NZ_SMJX01000057.1 GCF_004348535.1 Actinomadura sp. KC216 | reverse complement strand
GAGATCCGGTTGTTCGAGCGGCTCGACCGGCTCGGCGGGAAGCTGGCCGAGCACGAGCGTGAAGGGTTCGTGTTTTCGCTCGGCCCGTCGCTGCTCACCATGCCCGGGCTGTTCAGGAACCTGGGGGTCGGCTGCGCGATGGTTGAGCCGGACGAGTTGTGCCGTTACCGCTTCGCCGACGGGTCGTGGCTGCGCGCGTTCCGCGATCCGGGCCGGATGGAGGAGCAGGTGGAGTTGCTGGCCCCCGGACAGGGGTCCGCGTGGCTGGCCTTCTACTGCTGGGCGCGGGACTGCTTGGCGGCGTCGCGGCGGACGTTCTTCGCCGGGCCGCTGGGCCGTCCTCCCGAGCAGGCCCGGATCGGCGACCTGCTCGCCGTCGCGCCGGGCCGGACGCTGGACGGGCTGGCGCGCCGCTTCTTCGGCGACCCGCGGTTGCGCCAGTACGTCGGCCGGTACGCGACCTACGCGGGGTCGGACCCGTACCGGGCGCCGGCCGCGCTGGGCTGCGTCCCGGCGATCGAGCACGGTGAGGGCGGCTGGTACGTGCCGGGCGGGCTGGCGCGGATCGCCGCGGATCTCGCCGGGCTGCTGGCGGCGGCGGGGGTCGAGGTCCGCACCGGCGCCGAGGTGACCGAGGTGATCGCCGACCGCGTGGCGGTGTCCGGCGTGCGGCTGGCCTCGGGGGAGCGGGTGACGGCGGACGCCGTGGTCGTCAATGCCGACGCGGCGGCGCTGTACGGCCGGTTGCTACCCGATCGGCGCAGGCTGCGCCGGATCGCGGGCCTCGGCCTGTCGTCGTCGGTGCTGCTGCTGCTCGCCGGTGTGGAGGGCAGGACGCCGGGGATGCCGCACCATTCCGTCGTCTTCTCGGCCGACTACCGGCAGGAGTTCGACGACATCTTCCGGCACCGGAAACCGGCGCAGGACCCCACCGTCTACATCGGCTGCTCGGCGGTGGACGACCCGACGCAGGCGCCCGCCGGGGCGGAGAACTGGGTGATGCTCGTCAACGTCCCCGCCCGGGATCCGAGCCGGTGGCCGATGTCCGTCGAGTCCTATCGGGACCTAGTCCTGGAGCTGCTGGCGCGGCGCGAGCACGATCTGTCCGGGCGGCTGCGGTTCGTGGAGACCTTCACACCGGCGGATCTGCGGGACCGGTACGGAGCGTGGGGCGGGGCGATCTACGGCAGCGCCTACCGGGGCCGGTTCGCGCCGTTCCGCAGGCCCGGTAACCGGGGGCCGCGGCGCGGTCTGTACCTGGTGGGCGGGGCGGCGCATCCGGGTGGCGGGCTGCCGCTGGTCGCCCTGGGCGGGCAGATCGTCGCGTCCCTGGTCGAGGAGGATTTCACCGAGGTCCGCGTCCGCGCGGGAAGGGCGTGGAGGTGATGAGGCCGCTGACCGTGGCGCAGGCGGTCGCCGCCGCGGCCGTGGCCACGCGGCTGGCGCGCGGACGGGACCGGCCCGCGCCGCTGCAACCGGGCTCGTCCGGGCCCGCGGCTGAGCCGGTGTCGGTGGTGATCCCGGCACGTGACGAGGAGCCGCGCATCGAGGGTTGTGTCGCGCCGTTGCTCGCCGACCCGGTGGTGCGCGAGGTGATCGTCGTGGACGACGAGTCCCGGGACGGTACCGCCGAGCTGGCCGGGCGGCTGGGCGCCACGGTCGTCGCCGGTGCGCCGCTGCCGGACGGGTGGGTCGGCAAGCAGTGGGCCTTGCATCAGGGTGTGCGTGCGGCGGCCGGGCCGCTCGTGGTCCTGCTGGACGCCGACACGCGCCCCAAGACGGGGTTGTGCGCGGAGCTGGCGGCGCTGCTGGACGCCTATGACCTGGTGAGCGCGGGGCCTCGGTTCGTCTGCGGCGGTCCCGCCGAGCAGGCTCTGCACGCGTCATTGCTGGCGACGCTCGTCTACCGGTTCGGTCCCATCGGGCCGTCGGCCACGTCCCCGGACCGGCTGCTGGTCAACGGCCAGTGCCTGGCGTTCCGCAAGGCGCGGATGGTCGAGGCGGACGGGTTCGCGCGGGTCCGCGGCCACCTGACCGACGATGTGGCGCTCGGGCGCTCCCTGGCCCGGGACGGGTGGCGGGTCGCCTTCCGGGACGCGGGCGCCCTGCTGGAGGTGGACATGCACGAGTCGGTCGCCGACGTGTGGCGCCAGTGGGGCCGGTCGATCTCGCTGCGGGACGTGACCTCGGCGGCCCGGCAGGCCGGCGACCTGGGCGTGGTTTGGCTGACCACCGCGCTGCCGCTCCTGCGGCTGGCGGCAGGATGTCCGGGCCCGCTCGACCTGGCCCTGCTGGCCCAGCGGTTCCTTCTCCTGGCCGCGCTACGGGAAAGCTACGCGCGTCCGGGCGTGGGCCTTGTGGTGTCCCCGTTGCTGGACGTGGCCGCGGCGGTCCGCCTGACGTGGTCGGCGCTGCTGCCCGCGCGGACCTGGCGCGGCCGCCGCTACGGTTGCGCGGCGGTCAGGCCCGGCGGCCGGCCAGGGCGGCCTGTCCGAAGCGCAGCCCGATGAGGCACATCAACGCCCCGGTGCCGGCGACCTGCTCGACCGGTGTGAAGAGCAGTTGTAGCGCCGGCAGGGAGAACACCGCGAGGCGGGTGCCCCGCGCGAACGAGCGCAAGGCCAGTGCGCCCACGACGAGCAGCGCGACGCCGAGCGCGAACGCCGGCGGGCAGATCACGGCGAACCCGCCGGCGAACGCGAGGATCGAGCGTCCGCCCCGCCGCCCGGCGAACAGCGGCCAGGCGTGGCCGATCATCGCCGCGGCCACGGCGGCGTACACCGGCAGGACGCTCGCGCCGGCCGCCGATCCGAGCGTGCCCGTCTCGGCCCCGCTCACCAGCAGCCCGACCAGCCCGGCCAGCGTCCCCTTGAGCATGTCGCCGGCGAAGACGGGTACGGCTGCCTTCCAGCCGAGCTGTTCCATCATGTTCCAGAAACCGGGGTTGCGGTCGCCGACGTCGCGCGGGTCGAAGCCGTGGCCGCGTGCGACGAGCACCGCGACCGGCACCGAGCCGAGCAGGTAGCCGCCGATGACCGCCACGAGCACGGGGATCATCGCCTCGTTTCACCTCATCAGATATGCGGGCCTGGACGCCATGCGGCACATGGCGTTCGACCGTCCGGTGCTGCGCGGCACCGGCGGGCTGCGGTTCTGGCGGCTCCTCGGCACGGGCCGGGGCCGGTCCATGAGCCTGGGCGCCGACCTGCGCCGCTGGGCGCTGTTCGCGGTGTGGGACGGCGAGCCGGCGCTGGAGCGTTTCTTGGAACGCTCGCCGGTGGCGGCGCGCTGGCGCGACGAGGCCGAGGAGTCCTGGCATGTCCGCCTCGTGCCGCTGACGTCCCGCGGCGGCTGGGGCGGGGACGACCCGCTCGCCGGGGCGGCGGTGCGTCCGGCCGCGCCGCCGCACGGGCCGGTGGCCGCGCTGACCAGGGCGTCGATCCGCCCTCGGCGGCTGGTGGCGTTCTACCGCTCGGTCCCCGACGTGGACCGCCTGCTGCATCGCCAGGAGGGCTGCATCGCCTCGATCGGTGCGGGCGAGTGGCCGCTGGCCCGGCAGGCGACGTTCTCGCTGTGGGACGGCGAGCCGGCCATCCGCCGCTTCGCCCATGACGGGGCCGCGCACCGCGACGTCATCGGACGCGTCCGCCGCGAACGCTGGTACAGCGAGGAGCTCTTCGCGCGTTTCATCCCGTTCGGGAGCCAGGGCGCCTGGGACGGCCGCGATCCGCTGCGCCCCGGGCGGGCGTGACCCGTTCACGTGGCCCGCCCTGCCGCGCGATGACCGTTCACCGGGGCGGGCGTCTCCCCTGCGGCCAGGTCGCGCGCCACCACGCACGCACGCGCGATGGCGGCCGCACCCGAGGAGCCGTGCGAGACCACGACCGTCCCGGCCAGCCCCAGCAGCGCGGCACCCCCGTGAGTGTCGGCCGCGTACAGCCGCGCGACCTCCTCTAGCGGCCCGGCGTCGGCGATCCCGGCGCGGGCCGCCAAGCCCAGGACGGTGCGGACGCAGCCCTCGATGTTCTTCAGCACGATGTTCCCGGTGAACCCGTCGGTCACGACCACGTCGACGGTTCCCGCCAGGACGTCGTGTCCTTCGACGTTGCCGCGGAAACGGACCGGCAGGTCCGGGAGCAGCCGGGCGGCGTCCCGGGCGAGCCGGTTGCCCTTGCCCGGCTCGGCACCGATGGACAGCAGGCCGACCGCCGGGTCGCGGACGCCGAGGACGTCGCGCGCGTAGCCGGCGCCGAGCGTCGCGAACTGCGCGAGCATCTCCGCCGTCGGGTCGGCGGTCCCGCCCGCGTCGATCAGCACGGTGGAACCGGACATCGTCGGAAGCGCCACGGCGAGCGCCGGACGCCGCACCCCCTCGCGCCGCCCGAAGGTGCGGACGGCGCAGGCCACCACCGCCCCGGTGGATCCGGCCGAGACGAACGGCAGTCCCTCGCGCCTGGCCAGCTCGCAGCCCACCATCAGGCTCGACGTCCGGCGGGACGCGGTGCGAGCGCCCCGTTCGGTCATGCGGACGACGTCGTCCGCGTGCCGCACGTCCACCTCACCGGTGGCGCCGTGCCGCCGCAACCACCGGTGGATCTCGCCGGCCCGCCCCACCAGGACCACCGGCACCCCGTGCTCGCGGCACGCCGCCAGCGCTCCCGGCACCGTCTCGGCGGGCCCGTGGTCGCCGCCCATCGCGTCCAGCACGACCGGGGTCCGTCGGCCGGCCATCTCAGCGCGTCCCGGCGGGGACGCTCCGCTCGGCCCGGCTTGCGGCGGACGCCCCCAGCAGGTGCCGCGCGTAGATCGCGGCGCGCCGCCGGCGGGGCACGCGGGCCCGCGCGGTCAGCACGTCGTGGCCGGCTGCGGCGATCTGGCCCAGGATGGCGCCGTACAGCTCGTACGCGGCGCGGATGCAGGGACGGGAGGACGGTGTCAGCAGCTTCACGCCGTGCAGGGCGCGGCGGTAGTGGCCGCGGGCCCGGAGACTCTCGAAGGCGACGAGCCGGCGCACGGCCCCGGTACAGGCGCCGCGGGCGAGGTCGGCCTCGGTCACGCCGAACCGGGCCAGGTCCTCCTGGGGCAGGTAGATACGGCCCCGCTCCAGGTCCTCGGCGACGTCCCGGATGAAGTTGGTGAGCTGAAACGCGCGTCCGAGCTCCCGGGCGGGCTCCCGCGCGGCCTGCTCGGCGCCCGGCACGGTCTCCAGGACGGGAAGCATCATGAGCCCGACGGCGGCGGCCGACCCTTCCATGTAGGCGAGCAGGTCTTCGTAGGTGGCGTAGCGGGTCACGGTCAGGTCGCTGCGCATCGAGGCCAGGAACGCGTCGATGTCCGCACGCTCGACGCCGAAGGACCGCACGGTGTGCACGAACGCGGGCAGCACCGGGTCGCCCGTCGGCTCGCCCGCCGTGGCGGCGTCCAGCCGGCGGGTCACGGCGTCGAGCGCCGCGGCCCGTCTTGCCGCGCCGGCGGGACCGCACTCGTCGACGATGTCGTCGACGTGGCGGGCGAACCCGTACAGCGCGTGCACATGCCGGCGCTTCCACGCCGGAAGCAGCAGCGTGGCCAGGTAGAACGAGCGTCCGTGCCGGGCGTTGAGGCGGCGGCAGCGCTCGTAGCTCGCGGTCAGCGTCATCGGCTGTCCTCCAGGATCCGCGCGGCGGCGAGCCGCCCGGAGATCAGGACGGGTGGGACGCCCACTCCGGGCGCGGTGTGCATCCCCGCGAAGTGCAGGCCGGGGACGCGGCGGCTGCGGCCCGACGGCCGGAACCACCCCGTCTGGCGGAAGCGGTGGTCCAGCGCGAAGGGCGTGCCCGCCGAATGGCCGAGGCGGGCCCACGCCGGCGGGTCGAACGTCGTGCGCGGCGCCGCCCGCAGGTCCCCGTAGCCGAGGTCGGCCAGGCGGGCGAGCAGGCGTTCCTCCAGCCGCGGGCCGAGCCGGTCCCAGTCGGCTCCGCTGGCCAGGTTGGGAACCGGCTCCAGGGCGCTCAGGGTCGAGTGACCCGCGGGCGCGCCGGTGCCGCCGGGTTCCGGGCAGGTGACCAGCAGGCTCGGGTCGGGCTGCGGCCGTCCGGCCGCCAAGGCGTCGAACGTCCCGGCCCACTGGTTCCCGAAATGGAGGGTGTGATGCGCACGCCCGGCGGGCCGCCCGCCGATCCCGAAATGCATGACCAGGCAGGACGGCGAGTACCGCGGTCTGCGGAGCCGCCAGTCGCCGGCCGCCTCGGGCAGGAGCCCGGCGTGCGCCCGCGGCAGGTCGCAGGCGACGACGACATGGCTCGCGGGCAGCCGCTCGCCGCCGTCCAGCCGGACCTCCGTCACGCCGGACCAGCCCGCCTCGACCCGTCGCGCGCGAACGCCGTACCGGATCGAGGCACCGGCCTTCTCGGCCGCGGTCGCCATCGCGCGCGGAATGGCGTGCATGCCGCCGCTGGACGGGTAGTACACGCCGCCGACGGTGTCCATGTGCGCGATGACGGCATAGATGGCGAGTGCCTTGTGCGGAGGCAGCCCCGCGTACAGGGCCTGGAAGGTGTGCGCCTTGATGAGCCGCTCGTCGGTCAGCTGGGCGGCCACGTAGCGGTCCAGCCGCCGGAACCCGCCCGCCGCCGCCAGTCTGAGCAGCGCGTAGGGGCGAGCCATGCAGCGCAGCCGGGTCATGTCCGCGTCGATGAACGACGACCATTCCGCCTCGAACATCTTCCCGAGCCGCCGCCGGAACCGCAGGTACCGCGCCGCCTCCGCCGGGCCGCACAGGTCCCGGACGTTGCCGGCCATCCGCTGCGCGCCCGCCACGACGTCCAGGCTGGACCCGTCATGGAAGGCCAGCCGGTAGAACGGGTCCAGACGCCGCAGCGGCAGCACGGCATCCAGGTCCTCGCCCGCGGCGCCGAACGTTTCGGCGAGGACCTCCGGCATCGTCAGCACCGAAGGGCCGGTGTCGAACCGGTAGGGGCCGGCCTGCGCCGACCCGCAGCACCCGCCCGGCTCGTCCCGTGCCTCGACCACCACCACCTCGCGGCCCCGCGCCGCCAGGTGGATCGCCGCGGACAGGCCGCCCAGCCCGGCCCCGACCACGACGACCGGATGCCGCGCCGCCATCAGCGCCGCCCGCCCTGACCGTCGCCCCATGCCGCACGATGTCGGGAATGCACTGTTCCTCCGTCGTCGTCCGTATGGGTTCTGCACAGTCCCTCGGACCTGGCGGCCAGCCGAGAACGACATCGCCGCGTACCTGCCTGCTCGCCCCTAGGGGCGGGCCGATTTCGTGCGTTTGCCAGCGTTTGCGCTGCGCCGGGTCCGCGAGCCGGCGCTCAGCGCGCGCACCACTTCGTTGCGGAGCGATTCCACCGGCGGACGCGCGAGACCACCGGGAGCAGGCGTGAGGGTCCCCACCCGCAGACTCGGCAACGGGCTGAAAACCGGAACCAGCACGATGATCCGCTGTCTGAGCCCGGCCACGGCGGCGTAGTGTCGCATGATGCCGCCGCAAGTGAGGACGTCCGGGCCGAGCCGGTCATGCACCGCACCCGGAGACCGGCGTCCAGCAATTCCGGCACCAGTCGGCCGCCGGCGCCGGTCACCAAGCACAGCCGGTGACCCGCGGCCCTCGCACCCACCACCTGACGAGTTCACGTTACGGCTATCACATCGCCGCCGAGCGTGCCGCCTGACCGGCGCTCCTTTCATCCGGCTCGCCGCGCTCTCCGGAAGTCCCGATGATTTGGTCGCTCTTCTCCTCCATCCGCAAAGCGACACCCATGGCAAAGAACGTCGGCGCCCACTCGCCGACGAAGATGCCCCACCTGTCGGCGCGTTCCAGGCCCGCGTCCTCGAGCCGGTTGGACGCGGCCCAGGAGGCGAACGCCAACGCGATAGAGCCGATGCCCGCCGTGTACATGAGGCTGGACCGTACGCCCCACCTGTGCAGTGTGTTAATCATCATTCCCCCTCCGGTCGGCTGTCCCGTACCCGGCGTCGATGCGCGCATGCCGACTTGGGTGGGTTTGACCCTCGCGCATTGATTCCATTGACCAGGCAGCGACGGCGGTCAGGTAAAGGCGGGGCATGGTGACCGAACCGTCGAACCGCCCACAGGGCATCTCCGGCGAGATGACCCCAAAGCTGCCGCACCCGGTTTTCGCCGGTGTGCCGCTGGACTGGAGGTGGGATTTCCAGCCGGTTTCTTGCATCTGATCTAGCGGCCTTTCGCGCGCGGCACCGGCGCCGTCCCCGCACGAGGGATGAGGGGAGGTACCGGCACGGTCGGCTGGCCCGCTGTCGGGGGGAAAGTGTCACTGGACACCGCGGTCCGGCAGATCACCGATGAGGGAGTGGAGACGACCCCCAGTGAGACGATCCACGATGCCTCCGCCCTTCCGGCTGCGTTGCCCAGTGCGGCTGCGCGCCGGGCGATACGTCCGCGGCGTCCACGCGACATCGGGTCTGTCCACGGCGTGCTGCTGGCACGTGTCGGCCGAATGCCGACCAATGACAGCGGACGGAGCCCTGCGTGGTCGGCGATGTCACCGTCGTGAGCCGGTCGTCGAAGTGGCGCAGGCTGGGCCGCTGGAAGTGTGGCGGTCACGCTGGCGGTTCGACTCGGCACGCGGCCTGGAACCATGGGTCCCGGCCATCACCCGCAACCGCGCAATCGACCAACTGCGCGCCGAGGCACGCCACTATCGGGGAGCTGTGCCGTTGGACGTCGCCGCCAGAGTGCCGACGCCACTCCCGCCGTGGACGCGGTTTTCGACGTCCGCAGGGCGCTGGCCAACCTGCCGGCCCCGCAGCGGCAGGCCATCATGCTGGCCCACTACGCTCAGCTGACGCAACGGGAGTCGCCGACCGGCTGGCCGTCCCGCTCGGCACCGTCAAAGCACGCACGGCCCGCGCACTGCACCGGATGAGGCACCTGCTGTGATCATGGCGTATCCGCGTCTTCGGCTCGCGGTCTCCAACTGCCTGCTCGGTGCCCACGTCCACCACAACGGTTGCCACGGCCGCCACCGATTCCTCACCGACCTGCTCGCACCCTCGTCGACTGGGTAGTCCTTCTTCTGGAGATCGATGTCGGGCTGGGCGCGGAACAGCCTGAGGCCGGCGACCCCGCGAGTCCGACATCGCGCTCTCGATCGCGTTTTGCACGTATGTCACCAGCGGATAGTCCCAGCGGGTGGCTGGGCCGGGCGGCCGTGGCTGGGCCCGAAGATCGGGAGACCGCCGTGGTCGCCGCCCCAGTGATCCATGAGTTCGGCGGTCCGCCGGCGGTCCGCCGGCGGTCCGCCGGCGGTCCGCCGGCGGCCCGCTCGGCGCCCGTATGTCAGGTAGAAACGGATCAAGCCTCCTCGTCTCCAGGACCGGCCACCATGGTCCCCGCGGCCGTCGTCGACGGCGGCGAGCATCACGGCCCGGCCCCGCCGCCCAACCGCCAGACGGTCACTGGCGCCGGCCGCGTCGTTGTCATTGCGACAGTCGCTTCATCCTGGGGTTATGCCGTGATTGGTCGTATGTGGAGGGCGCCGTGCACGCCGCGCACCGCTGATAGGTACGAGCGCCTGCTGTTGGGCGAGGTCCTACCAGAGCTCGACCAGGCGGAGGGCTGCTCAAGTGCGTACGTTCTCCGGCGCGAGGTGGCAGGTGAAGTCGAAACGCACTGGTACTCGCCGACAGCGGCCTCCGAGTGCGGTCACTGCCACAACTCACTCCCGGCACCGTCAGTGACCACGTGAACCGCTTCCTGACCGCGCTGGCGACCGACTGCCGATCCCTGTACCGCGAGGCCCGCGAGCGCGGTGAGCAGACCCTCGCAGAAACCTCGTCCTGGGCGTGGAAGAACATCTGCGCACCTGTCCTCGACACCGCTGACCCTTCGCCAGACCGGTCACGACCAGCGGAGTGGTGTAAGAGCCGCCTCCGCGTGATCCTGTTTCTGCAGGTTAAGCGGTCAGTTCCCGCTTGTCGATCTCGGGGTGGGGTGTGGTGTCTTCGATCACCCGCAAGCGTGCTCTGGCGAGGAATTCCAGGCCCATGTATCGGTGGGCCTCGGTTCATTCGTCGGTCTGTTCCATCAGCACCGCGCCGACGAGGCGGATGATCGCGGCCCGGTTGGGGAAGATCCCGACCACGTCGGTGCGCCGGCGGATCTCCTTGTTGAGGCGCTCCTGGGGGTTGTTGGACCAGATCTGCCGCCACAGCTGCCGTGGGAAAGCGGTGAAGGCGTCACGGGCGGCGTCCAGGTGCTCGGCGGCGTCAGGGTGCTTGACCTCCAGCGAGGCGACCACGCGGGCGTGCTGGGCGGCGACTTCTTCGGCGGCGTGCTGGTCAAAATGGTCCGCACCAGCGTGGCCACCCACGGCTGCGCCGACTTGGGCACCCGGGTGAGCAGGTTGCGCAGGTGGTGGTCCGGCACCGCTGCCGGATACCCGCAGGTCATCGGCATCCTCTGGGCCGTCAACGACACCGCGGCTACCACGATCGCCAAACTGGTTTACACCGAACTCACCAGGGGCCACCCAGATCTCCGCCGCGCGCCTGCCGCCCTCCGCAACGCCCTAACCCGCATGCGTCAGGAACATCCGCAGCAAGCTTCTCTTTGGACGAGCCATATTCACATCGGCATCTGAACCAAAACCGAACACACTCCGCTACCACCGCCGCGCAAGCGGACAACCCCACGATCAGGAGCGTCCCCGATCTGGGCTTTGGCTGACGCAGCAGCCGAAGCGGAGGCAGAATTGAGGCCGTGCCCAACATCACCGCGGAACTACCACGCGCCCTGATCGAAGCGAGCAAAGCAGAACTCCATGCCACCGGAGCCATTCCTCGACCTCAAGTGCACATGCTTGCCGAAGACATGGAGCACTCGTACATCGGATTCGTGATCTGCCGAATGTTCTACCGCGGTCAAGACGCCGCCACCGCGATAGGTGACCTGGGCATCCTGCCGTCAGTGATGAAGATGACCCGGCTGATGATCTTGTGGGAGAACCTCGATCTCTCGACCGCACTGGATCAGGTGACAGGTCCATCCCCAAGGGCGCTGATGCTGGTCGATGCGCAACTCAGCCGGCACACCCTGCACAAGCACCTTTTCGATCCGGTGCCGACCGGACAGGTCGTGGACGGAGTCGCCACTGTCAGCCTGCGATGGGAAACTCCGCAGCGATCCGAGAACGCGCCGCTCCCCGACCCGATCACCCGCCTCCTCCGGACATGGCGCGAACTGCGCGAGGACGACATCCAACAAACAGCGATAGCGCTCCAGCGATCGGGTTACGAACTCAATTGGGCCACCCCGACCACGTAGCCGCCGAACAACCGCCCACCGCTTGGGCTACGTAAGAGCACCCAGCAACAGCGCCACCTCATAGACGTCGTTTCGTTTGGTGTGATCGATAGTGTTTCGCCGTGACGATGGTGGAGCGTGTGGTTCCGGACGAGCTGTGGGAGTTGTTCCAGCGGGTGATGCCACCTGCGCCGACGCGTCCGCAGGGTGATGGGCGGCGCCGGGCCGGCGGTCGCGAGGTGCTGGCGGCGATCGTGTTCGTGGCCACCACGGGCTGCAGTTGGCGGCAGGCCCCGCCGGTGTTCGGTGCGTCGTGGCGGACCATCTACCGGCGGTTCGCCGAGTGGAGCGCCGCCCGGGTGTGGGCCAAGTTGCACCGGGTCGTGCTGGACGAGCTCGGCGCGAACGGCGCACTAAACTGGTCGCGGTGCGCGATCGACTCGGTCAGCGTCCGCGCCGCCAAAGGGGGAGCTGACAGGTTCGAATCCTGTCGACCGCGGCAAACGTGGGACGAAGATCCACTTGATCACCGACCGGACTGGACTGCCGCTGTCTGTCGGGATCTCGGCAGCCCACCCCCACGACAGTCAGGGCCTGGAGCCACTGGTACGCGGCATTCCACCGATCCGCTCGCGAGCGCGGGTGGGCCGCGTCTCGGCCAGGTCGACGACCTGGTGGCCGTGGCCGGTCGCGGTCTTGCGGGCGACCTTCTCGGCGGTGGTGACGATCAGGTCGGCGGGGGTGAGGTCGAAGATGTCGCAGAGTGCGGTCGGCACGGGCAGCGACAGTCGTTCGGGCGTTCCGGTGACCAGGCGGTGGATCTGGGAGGACGACAGGTTGATGCCGCGCTCGACCAGGTGCGGGGTCAGGTCGTTGGTGCGGAACATCCCGTGCTGGGCCATGATCTCGCGGAGCCGCCAGCGGTAGTCGACCTTGCGCTTCATCGTGTCCTCCCGGCCGCAGGGTCCGCCGAGGCGAGGGCTGCGTTGATCGTGGTGTCCATGGCGTTGCGCAGGGTGCGGACGCGGAGTCCGACGACACGCATAACGGCACCGTCGGATATTGGAACTGTCTGAATGCCTTGGGGGTGAAGGAGCAGCGCGGTTGAGGTGAGCATCTCCTCCCATGTTGCCTGGGGTGGCGAGGGGCTAGAAGCGTGTGCGGTCTGAGCTTCTCGGATCGTCGACGCGGCGAGGTCGATACGGTGTGCCGCTTCGTGCTTGGGCGCGCCAGGGTCGTGCCTTGTTCAGGGCGATGTCGAGTGCGGGGTCACAGCGGTTGAGGTCCACCGTGGTCAGAGCGGGTGTGCCGTTGGCCGGGCAGCTGGCCAGCCGGTATCCATGCGGGCCGATGACTCCGGCGGGCATGGTGGTGCTGTGGTGCGCCGGGACCGACACGCTGATCCAGGAGGTGTTCGCGGCTGCGTGTGCGCGGGCCAGGACCTCGAAGATTGGGTCCTTGGAGTAGGTGGAGAACAGCACGCAGTCGACGTCGAGGGCGCGGTAGTCGAGGAAGATCTCGGGGAAGTTGATCTCGATGCAGAGTGCGCAGCCGAATCTGAACCCGTCGATGTCGAAGACAAGTGGCTCGAAGCCGGGCGAGTAGTGCTTGGTGATCTCGGTGTGGGAGCACAGCCGCTTGTCATAGCGCCCGACCAGCTCTCCTTGAGCTGAGATCACGTAGAGGCTGTTGTGGGGCCGGTGCGGTGGCGTCAGGTGGTGGTCAGAGCCGACGACGACCCAGATCCCGAGATAACCGGCGAGCCGGGTGATGAGTTCGAGCTGGTGTCGCAGCGCCGCAGGGTCGGCCGTGTTCGGGTCGGCGGGATAGCCGGACACGGCGCCTTCGGGAAAGTGGATCAGACAGGTGCCGGCGTCGGCAGCCGTGCGCATCAGGCGACGCACCTGCGGGCCGTTGACGCCGGGGAATCGACCGACCGGGCTCTGCGCGGACGCGATCTTGATCTGCTTTGTCACGCTGGACCATTTTGCCTTCCCCGGCCGGCCGTGCAGAGACGGGCGGGGGTCGCGTCGGCCGACGTCGGTGGCGTAGGTCATCCAGTCGCTGGAGGAGGCGCGTTGCCATTGGATGGCGACGTTGATGTGAATGCCGAGCATGCGGGCAAGGATGGCGGCGGGAAGTTCGGTGGCGAGCTGGAACAGTGCGGTGGAGCGGGCGGGGCCGGGCCGGTTTCCGATTCCGTGGAGGCGTCCGGCTAGCTGGTCAGGGCTGATCGGGTGGCCGGGTCGTCCTCCGGGCAGGAGCAATGGTGAGGTGCCTTGGTCGGCGATGGTAGCGTGGCCGCGGCGGGTGGCGGCCGGCTGCAGGACGAGCGCGTCGAGAGGTTCGGGGAGGTGGATGGGCTCCTTGCCGAGGACGAGGTGAACTTCGTTCCCGTCGGAGTGGATGTGGTCGAGGGTGAGCCGGCTGGTAGCGGCGGGCTGCTGGGCATGGAGCCGGACGAGGAGTCCAGCGACTCGGTCTGCGGGCTTGAGGGTGTCGTCTGAAGGAGTCGGCGGGCGTGGGCCCCGCTGGGTTTCGGTGTCGATGGCGCGGGTGGGGCCGTCCCATCGAGTGGCGGGGAAGTCCAGGCGGGTGCGTTTGTTCCGCTTGGCCCAGCGCAGGAAGGCTCCGGTCTCGCCGCGTTGAGCGACGCCGTCCTCGGTGAGATGGCTGACGTAAGAATGACGGATCGAATGCGGGACCAGCGCCGGCGGCAGCCCGAGCGCGTCCCGGTAGGCGACGAACCGGGCGTTGATCTCTGCTGGCTCGGTGAGTCCGCGCAGCCGAACCGTGGCCGGACGTTCTCCACGTAGTCGCGGACGGCGTCCACCGCCCACCCCATCACGGTGATGACGTTCCGGCGGCGCGGCGGCTCGCCGCGCTTGGCCTTGCTATAACGGACGTTCAGTGTCCCGTACTGCCCGAACTCCGGCGCCGCCGGGGTCCGGCCCCAGTCGATCAGGTCCAGCTTCGAGGTCTCGGTGCGCCGCAGCCCCACCGGTAAATGACCTTGAACAACGTCGCGTCCCGATAGGCCGCGCCAATACGCCCTTTTGCTTGCGCGAGACCCACGGCCGTTCCCCCACCAGCGAACTGGAGCCGCCGCCTCCAGTAGCGCAGGCCGACCAGCCCGCAGTGACCAGCTTGGACGAGCATCGCCGCGCCTTGCTGCACGACACCCGGCCGCCGCCACGCCTGGAGAACTGGGACCAACTGCTGCACCGCACCCGCACAGACGCCCGGAAGGAAGGACCGCGATGACCCGCCAGCACAACCTGACCGACCCGGCCGTCGACGCCGCGATCGACGCCGCCCTGCCGGTCCCTTCGCCTGCCGACCATCCGCGCCCAGTTCACCGACCTGGCCGAACGCGACCAGCTCACCTACCGCGGGTTCCTGGCCGAGCCGCTGATGGCCGAGTGCGAAGACCGCGACCGCCGCCGCTCCGAACGCCGGATCAGAGCCGCCCGCTTCCCCCGCGAAAAGTCACTGCGCGACTTCGACTACACGCCAACCCCAACATCCCACCCGCCGTCATCAACACCCTGTCCACCGGCGACTGGGTTCGCCGCGGCGAGCCGCTCTGCCTGATCGGCGACAGCGGCACCGGCAAGTCCCACCTGCTCATCGCGCTCGGCACCACCGCGGCCATGGCCGGATACCGGGTCAAGTACACCCTGGCCGCCAAGCTCGTCAACGAACTGGTCGAAGCGGCCGACGAGAAACAGCCCACCAAGACCATCGCCAGCTACGGACGCGTCGACCTGCCCCTGCATCGATGAGCTGGGCTACCTCGAACCCGACCGCCGCGGCGCCGAGATGCTTTTTCAGGTCTTGACCTGACGCGAGGAAAAGAACAGCATCGCGATCGCCTCCAACGCCTCCTTCAGCGGATGGGGCAACACCTTCTCCGATCCCCGCCTCTGCGCCGCCATCATCGATCGACTCTCCTTCAACGGCACCATCATCGAAACCGGAAGCGAATCATACCGCCTCGCCCACTCCAAAGCCCGCCAGAACCTCACCCCCACCCGCTGACCTCACACATCACGGCCTGATACCACAAGTCCCCGGGGCCAAACCAAGCCGTCTGTCGGCGTACTCCTTGGAAGGCGGAGGCGGGTACGGGTAATGCGCAGAGCAGGGGCGCCGTCAAGCTGTTGTGGGACGCGCCTGGAGAGCACGTGGCGTTGCTCGGGATGACCACGGCTGGGGACATCGGTCTGGACCGGGCCCAGGGGTTTGAACTCGGGATGGTAGGTCAGGCTCTGGGGCCGTCAGGTCTGCCAGGCTATAGCACTGCTGGCGTCACTGGACGGGTCAGCGGGTGCGTAGCGCCTCGACCACTGCGACCGCCTCATCCAGCATGTCGATGGGACAGCCCCAGTAGTCATAGATGCCGCCGCGGGCCTGGTTGCTGCCGCAGATGACGAACACGCCGGTCCCCAGCTCGGCCTTGAGGTGAGTGGCCAGCCAGCCGACGAAACCACTGTTGTCCTGATCGGCAGGGAAGTGGAAAGAGAAGATCCCGAACCGTTCGGTGCCGCTGTGCCCTTGACCGAAGGGGACCAGGCGGCTCCAGCTCTCCTCGTCGCGGATCATCGCCAGGGTGTCGGCTGTGAGCTCGGGGGCCTGGTCGGCGGGGAATTCCTCAAAGCACCAGACGCCATTGTGGACGATGACCTCGGCTTGAGCGATCACACCGCGCAGACGGGCCTCCGTCTGCTCCGCGGTCTCCACACTGACACTGACCATGGTGCCCCCTCCGTGACCCGGCCTGCCTGACGATCAACCTCAACCCCGGGTATGGCTCGTTCATTTCGTCTCGGCCGAGTTCATCAGAGGGCGACGCCGCATGCTCACCTTGCCCTCCTCCACCAGCCGCTCGTGGATACAGCGGCCTTCAGCAACAATTTCGGCCTCCCAGCTACGCATCGATCACGGCCGCGTACGCAGTGATCACCTGGCTACGACGGCTCGCCCACCGCCACCACGGCAGGACACGCTGATCCACTTCTGCACGTCTACCTGCACCCACCCCTGCACATCAAGGGGTACGCCGACACCGTCCCACGGGGCCACTTCAAAGCCAAGCCGCGCAGCATCGAGCGGCGAAGGTTCCGCACGGCGCGCAAGTCGGTCATCCAGTCGTTGACCAGCTGCGATGTCCACTACCACGGGAACGCCTCAGCGTGCCCGGTGAAGGCGCGGACCATCCGTTCGGCGATTCGATGGTGGAGAACGCCAGGCGCCGGGCGAGTTGCTGGTTACGCCAGCCGTCGAGCATCGCGGCGAAGACTTGTTCGTCGGGTCGCCGTCGCGATCCCGTCGACCAGGTGCAGCTTGGCCGAGTCCGGCGCGAGGCCATCGGTGCCCACCGAGCCCCGAACCGATCCCGTCGGATGCGAACCGTTCGCATCAGATGCGAGCGGTAGTAAAGCATCCTGGCCAGGCCCGTGAGGGCCGGTTCGTCGAACTTGACCTGGCGCGGACGAGCGGTCGCAGCCCCTGCTCGTGACGTATGTCGACCGTGCTGCGTTCGCATCCGATGCAATACGGCACCCTAACCGGTGGAGCAGGATAGAGGATCAGTCAGACTGATCTGACGATCAGTGTCCCGCCGTCCGGCGGGGCGCTCCGCTGGGGAAGGGTGCGCGTGGCTGAGGAGCACGACCGGCAACGTGACCGGCGGGGCCGGAAGGTGACCGCCGCGGGAACCGAGCAAGCCGCCTCACCCCGCGGTCGGCGGCCGACGCAAGGCATCACCGTGCGCGTGAACGGCGCCGGGTACGAGGCGATCAGTGCCCGCGCGGGGGCACGATGCCGGCCGAGTTCTTCGCCGTCCGGCGGATCGTCGCCGGCTCGCCCCCAACATCAACCAGCTCGCACCGTCGCCAACTCCACCGGCCGGGGCCCGGCCGAACTGGTGCCCACCGCGGCCGCCGTCCAGCGGGGCCGCCGAGCGGCCACGGGCCGCGATCGACGCACTGGACTGAGCGCGCGCGTGGGCAAGAAGGGGAAATCGTGCCGATAACGCGTCGGCTCCTGCAGCGGCGGGCACCCCGCCGACCTCCATCAACCCGGCCCCGAGAGGGCGCAGGTCACCCGGTGAAGCCGATTTACGCGAAGGGTGAGCACTAGTAGACGTACATGAGCCGTCCGCGCAGGTCGCTGCCCCATTCGATGTTGACCCGGACCTGCACGCCTCCTTGGTAGGGCTGCACGTTGTTGACCGTCATCCGCGCGTCTCCCATGTGCGGGTTGCCGTCGCCATCCAACTCGGTGATCGAGACGACCACGAGCGTGGAGGGGGTGAACCAGCTCGCCGTGCCGTTGAGGATGACGTCTCCATGTGCGGTGAAGTCAGCCCAGGCGCTGTTCAGCTGGTCAGGGCCGCGCTCGGTGGCGGGCTCGACGGTGGCCTGGATCATCTGCATGGTCATTGCCTAATCCCTCCGTTGTGGTATGCCTCCGCGCCGTGAACGGCGCGGAGGTGAACCGCGAGCGGTGCGGGCCGGGGCCTTTGAGGCCCAGGCGACGACCGTCGCAGATAGACATCCGCTCGTGAGAAGCCCCCGCCGTCCGCCGCCTGGTGGCCGGGCCGGCCGAGGACGGCGCAGTGGCCTGGTGACCCTGGCGGCCGCCGACCGGCCCACCGGCCGTAGGGCGCACCGGATACCCATGCTGGCAGGGCCCGCGCGCCGCCGGACATCTTCCATACCTGGACCCATCTCTCTGGGTCCACCACAACAACCCCCGTGACACACCCACCCTTTGTCAGGGCCAGGCAAAACCGGTGAGGAGTACGCGCAGACCCGGCTCGGCAACTCCGCGCGCCGCGCCTACCAGCTCATGGAAGTCGCGGAGCTCAGCGAGTACCTTTGGAGCCGAGTGCGAAGAATTCTTCGCACCGACCGAGGACATCAAGTTGAGGGTGGAGAACTCATAAGGGTAGTCGGCATAGCGGCGAGGCATGCCGTTGGCGCCGAGTACGTGTTGCACCAGGAACGTGGTGTGGAAGCCAACTCGTCTGGTACGAAGCAAACGCCGCGGCCCTGCTACTCAAGCCCTGGATGCCATCCTCTCAATCAGTGGTGCCCGGGACGGGAGCCTCAGCCCTGGACAAGTCGTCGGGCATGCTCGGCCTCGTCGTTCCGGACGCGGTCGGCTCGTGCGCTGCGGAGTTGCCAGCGGGTGGTGACGCCGTCCGGGCCGTCAAGGCCGGTCAGGGACAGGGCCGTTTCAATCCGGTCACGGACGTCGGCCTCAGCAGCGGGGTCGGCAGCGAAAAGCACGCGGAGCCGCACCTCGTCGCCGGAGCACATCGCGGTGGTGTGGTGCGGTGCCAGCGGACACGGTGGCTCATGCCCCCAGTGCCCGCACAACGCGGCCGTGATAGCTGCACCCGGTGCGCCTATGTCGCCGCCCGCTTCCATGATCACAATTGCATCGTGGACAAATGCCTGGCGCATTCAGTCAGTATCCACCCGGCCGGCCCGCCGCTCCACCCTTCACGGTGCCCGGATGGCTTGCCGCTGGTAGTTGCACATCCAGGCGAGTGCCTGGTGACGTCGTCGCCAGTGCGACCAGCGCAGCCGGTGGTGGGGGGCGTGGTCCGGTCGGGCGGTCAGTACGGTGAACAGACGCTGGATCTCGTTGCAGGACATTGGGATCAGATCGATAGGCGCGGGGCGGCTTCGTTCGATGGCGGTGGTGACAGCGAGAGATGCGGCGTCCGGCGACTCGCACGAGGGCGGCAAGGGACACCGGGTGGGGTTACTAGCAGCGGTGGAAAGCCAGTTCCGGGTGCGCCGATTGCGCCGGAGAAGCAACTAGCGGTGTCCTGACCGGCCGTTGGCGGGGAGGCCAAAGCAGGCCCAATCGTAGTACCGATGTCCCCTGGGGTCCGGCTCCTGAGGAAACCTTCTGCCAGGCTTGTCTTGGTATCCGAGTGCTGAGCGCATTCGCCCGGAACCGGGCGGGACCGACGGGGGGCGGTGATTGCTCTGATGCTCGAACGCAACAGCGACCAGGTCGCCGCTTAGATCGCTCATTCGCTGACCGGACGGCGCCGCGGCGCTGACGAGCACGGCGCGGCGATCTGTCTCGGCTACGGCCCTGGCCGCCAGACTGGCGACGGCGCGCGGGCGAGTGATCGAAAATCGTCCACAACGAAACTATCCGCTATGGTTTCTCTCGTTGGATGAACGAGGAGTCAGTTCCCATGCCTTGTGTACGGCGTCGGCGGGGAAGTCCGGGCGCCAGTGCATCTCTGAGCTGAGACCACACCGGAAGGACAGAACGAGATGACCGAGAACACGACCGCTTACCGTCCCGGCCAGGGGCCCGGTCCCCGCGCCCTCACCGAGGAGGAGGCGACCCGGGTCCTCGGTGGGCAGCAGTTCGGCGTGCTGGCGACCCTGAAGCGCAGCGGCCAACCCCACCTGGCCTCGATGGTCTTCACCTGGGATCCCGAAGAGCGGATCATCCGGATACCGTCGGTCGCCGACCGCATCAAGGTGCGCCACCTTCTCAGGGATCCTCGCGCGACCTTCCATGTCCAGGGGGAGACCGCCCTGTCCTATGCCGTCGCCGAGGGCGAGGCGGAGGTCTCGGATGTGACCGCGAAGCCCGGCGACGCGGTCGGCCGGGAGCTGCTGCCGGTGTTCGGGATCACCGATCCGGCGGACGAGACGGAGTTCTTCAATCGGATGGTGCGAGACCAGCGCTTGGTCATCAGGCTCCGGGTGTCGCACCTGTACGGAACGGCCCTGGACGGTCCCGTGACGGAATAGTCAGGGCCGGACCAAAGACCTGCCCCTGCGGGTTGGTCGGTACTTCCCCGGAAGTAGCGGATGTTCGGAGATGCGGCGCGGGATGTACGAGGAAGACGGCTCCGGCGCAGGACGATCTTTGGTCGCCTTCCGGGATGGTTGGGGCCGCACAATCAGCGTCGTTCGGAAGGACGACCACCATGACCGCTCCCTCACCGCTGACCAGGCCACAAGGTCCGCCACGCGTCGTCTGCAGATCGGTTTGGCCGTCGCGTCCGCGGTGTTCACGGTCGGTACCGCGCTGCACAACTTCGCCGTCATCGACACCGCGCTCATCGAACAGACGGCGTCGCTGACCAGCGAGCATCGTCTGGCGCCGTCCATGGTCCGAAACTACCAAACGGAGCTGCGGCTGTTCAGTCATCACCTCACCGACACCCGTTACGGCTGGGCGGCGGTCTGCGAGGTCGGGGTTGGGGAATCCAGGAACAGCCGTTATCGCTGAGAACGATCACGGTGTTGGTAGGCAAGGGCGAGTAGGCGTTGACCTTGCGGTCTACCTGGGGGCAACCACCTAGTTCAGTTGGGCGGTGCGTCCAGGCTGCAGGGAGGCGTGCACAGTGCTCCTCAGCGGTGCGGGGAGTCGGCCATCCGGCGGTCGGCCGGGCGTGGATCTTGTCAGTCGCCGGTGGCGATGACACCGGCTTTTTCAATCATGAGGACGGCGCTGCGGACGGGGACGACGGGACGGTGCAGCATCCGGGCCGGGACGGTGAATGCCTGCCGGGGGCCGAGCTCGACCGTTTCGGCGTCCTGCAGCTCGATGCGGAACAATCCGTCCAGGACGAAGAAGAACTCGTCTTGTTCGTCGTGCTTATGCCAGTGGAACTCACCCTGCATGACTCCCAGCCGCACCCACACGTCCCCGACCTGGATGAGAGTCTGGTTGTACCAGGGCTCCTCGACCTGGTCGATCAACGCCTGGACGTCCATTGTCTGCAGTGCGGTGAACAACGGCTGGTAGTTGATGGAGTAGTCGAGCTGAGACACGGTGTCCTCCTCAGTGGATGGCCGTCGGGGTTGGCGAGGTGATGGGCGCGACGCGCGGGCCGGCGATGCGGAGGTAGTCGTCGGTGGCCAGGGCGATCGAGCGGTCCAGCCGGGCGGCGTTGAAGAACAGCTCGGCACCCTTCAGCAGCGCCGGATCGGCGATGACCTCCAGCCCGGGGTGATAGCTGAAGGGCAGCATGGTGCCGCTGACGCTGCCGGCCAGCTCCTCGGCCCTCTCCCGGCCCGCGAAGGAGGCGTAGGTGCCCTGCAGCAGCGCCTTGACCGCCTGCAGGTCCAACCGGGCGTCGCCAGGCACCACGGCCAGCACATGCCGGGTGACCTTCTTGCCGATCTTGACCATCACGATCAGGCATTTGGCCGCGTGCGCGACATCGTGCCCGCGCAGCGCGCTGACCAGTTCGGTACGCCCCTCCGGGGCATGTTCGATCAACCGGTACCGCGCCCCGGCCGCGTCCAGATCTTTGATCAGACGCTCGTACAGCTCACCACTCACCACTCAGCAACTCCTTGGCCTGGGCAATCCGGTCCTCATCGCGCTGGTAGAACACCCACTGCTTGATCTTCTTGCCGCGTACCAGCCCGGCCCGGCTCAGCACCTTCAGATGCTCAGCACAGGTCGGCTGGCTCACCCCCAGCTTCTGGGCGATGAACAGCGAGCAGACCCCGTCGCGAACCAGATCACCGTCACGCTGTGGCGCGAAGTGCCGCTCGGGATCGGACAGCCACTCCAGGATCATCAGCCGCTTGTCGCTGGCCAGCGCCTTCACCAGCTCCACATCAAGCATTTAGGCATTATGGCAATTAGCTAATTGCCTGTCTAGTCGTCATACCACCCCAGGTAGGCGAACGTCCGTTTGGAGACGCCGTAGTGGAAGTAGGCCGCCCAGCCTCGAAGGATTGGGGTGACCAGCCGCAAACACCTGCGCCAGTGAGAACGAGGTGGTGCCTCGCCCCGTCAGCTTCTTGATCTTGCATCCCGCCGCCAGGTTCTGCTGGGACGGAATGGTGAGCACGATGCGACGGCCGCCGCCCCAGGTCTTGGCCTGGATGTGGAAGCCCAGGAAGACAAAGCCGTCATCGATGTGGGTGATGTGGGTCTTCTCCTTCGAGAGTGTCATCTTCATTTTGTTGGCCAGCAGCTGTCCGATCTTCGTCTTGAGTGCTTCGGCGTCCTCCCTCGTGTCGTGCACGAGCACGTCGAAGTCGTCGGCGTAACGCACCAGCCGGAAGTTCGGCCGCCCGGTCTGTCGCCGTTGTTGACGGCGATAGGGCGGGCTCATCTCGGTGTCCCAGATCCGGGCGAAGTACCGGTCCAGGCCGAGAGGTAGATGTTGGCCAGCAGCGGGGAGACGACTCCTCCTTGCGGGGTGCCGGTCAGGCTCTCCGCAAGTCCACCATGCAACTCGACGATCCCCGCCCGTAGGAACCCGCGCACCAGGCGCAGGACCTGGCGGTCGCGGACACGTTCGGCCACCAGGTTCATCAGGACGTGATGGTCGACGTTGTCGAAGCAAGCCTTGATGTCGCCCTCGATGACCCACTGGCAGGCCGACGGCTTGCAGGTGAAATGGTGGATCTCGGCGATGGCGTCCTAGGCCCCCGCGACGGCCGATACCCATAGCTGGACGGGTAGCAATCGGCCTCGAAGATCGGTTCCAGGATTAGCTTGAGTGCCAGCTGCGCCGTCCGATCCCGCAAAGTCGGGGTCCCCAGGTAACGGACCTTGCCGTCCTTCTTGGGAACCGTCGCCTGCTTCACCGGCAGCGCAGTGAAGGTCCCGTCCTTGAGCGAGGAACGCAGCTCCTCCAGGAACGGGATCACTCCATGGCGTTCTTCGATGTGGTAGCCGGTGACCGCGTCCACGCCTGCCGTCCTGGCGCACCGGTTGCCAGAGACCGATCTGCGGCTGCCCGCAGACCCCGCCACGTTGCTGGGCGAGAACGCGATGGTGCTGCACATGGCGGTGCGGGATATGGGCGGCGAGGGCGTCGATGACCAGGGCCGTCTGCACGTGGCCAAGCTGGTCGCGCTGCCCGGTCCGGCGTCGCTGACCAATCTGTACAAGCGGGTGGTGGCCGGGGATGCTGCCGCGGGGGGACCTGGCCCAGGTGCTGTTGCATACGACGGGGGGTTCGAGGCCGCTTTCACCTCGGTGGCCTGCGGGGTCAGCAAACTGGCCGGCTCGACGTCTCCGTGGTGGCCTGCCAAACCTCCAAGGCGCTCAACATCGGATACGCGCAGGTGGCCAAACCCGGCATCGCCGCGCTGGAGCGCGCCCGGCTATCGCACGTGGCGCAGAACTACCTGTCAGTGGAAACGTTCTCTACCGCCAACGCCCCCTCGTCGACGCCTAGGCCGACATCGGTTTCGCCCAGCAGCTCGGCGGCGGCCTGACGGCCGCGATCGACGGGATGCGGTCGTGGTGCCGGTGCCGCAAGTACTTCGGGAACAAACACGGCCTGACCTGGCTCAACATGATCAACGACCAGCGTGTCGGGCTCGGCGCCAAAGTCGGCTCCGGCGCCGTCCGCGACTCACTGCACATGATCGACGTGCTGTTCGGTCATGAGTTGACGCCGCCTCGACGGACGTCCTGATCACCGGGGTCGGCCCCACCGGGCTGGCGCTGGGCTGCGCCCTGACATCACACGGACGGGTGCAGACGGGCTTCGACCGCGGCGTCTTCGAGCGCGAGTTCCGCCACCACACGGCGACGCCGCGGCGGCGATCGAGCAATTGAGCCGAGCGCGGGGGCCATACGTGGTGTGAACGCGGTCAAGCGCGGTGTCTACCGCAACCGGCCCCTCGGAGTGCGGGTCCCTCGGAGTCGGTGAGGTCGTTGGTGCCCCGCCATGCGAAAGCCCGTTCCCGGGCTCCTGGGTTCGCCATCCAGAGTCAGTCGTGCGGCGGTGGTGCCTGCGCCGTGGTCAGTTGCGTCGCAATGGCTGTGAGACGCTCGGCCAGCGCACCGGGATTGGATCTCGTCATGGCGGTGAGGTCGATGGTCGCCGTCGCGTGACGGAGTGGTCTGAAGCGGACGGCGGGGTGTGACGCGGATGCCGCTGCGGGCACGATGGTGACACCGAGCCCGCATTCGACCATGGCGATCTGCGAGGTCACCGACCGGGCCCAGTGAGCCGGGACAGGGCTGAATCCGGCCGCTCGGCACATGGCCGCCATGGCGTCGTAGTAGTCAGGGGAGATCTGGCGGTGCAACCACACCCACGGGTTGCCCGCGAGGTCCGCCAGATCCAGCGGGCCGGCGGCATCGGCGGCGGGATGGTGCAGGGGCAGAGCCGCGACGAACCGGTCGGCGAGCAGCGAGGTCGCCGTGGTGCCGCGCACAGGTGCGGTCTGGCGCACGATCGCCCAGTCGAGCGAGCGGTCCAGGAGCCCCGCCGCGGCCTCGTGGGTGTCGACCTCCCGGGCGCGGATCTCGACGTCCGGCACGGTCTCGTGGAACCGCTCCAGCACGAGCGGCAGAGGCCAGGAGAAGGCAGAGGCGACCGCGCCCAGGCTCAGTCGTCCGCCGCGCCCGGTGGCGGCCCGCCGGGCGGCGGCTTCGGCTTCCTCGGCACGCCGGATCAGCGCGCGGCAGTGGTCCAGGAACACGGCTCCGGCGGGGCTGAGGGCGACCGACCGCTGGGTACGGTGCAGCAGTTCACAGCCGAGCTGCTGTTCGAGCTGCTTGATCGCTTGCGACAGCGGCGGCTGGGACATCTGCAGTCGTTCCGCCGCACGGCCGAAATGGAGTTCTTCGGCGACCGCGACGAAGTACCGGGCCTGCCGGGTCTCGACCATGATTCGCACAGCCTATTACTGATAGACGAAATCAGACCTTCCGAGTATATCTGGAGGCTGTTGAAGTGGGAGCCATGAGCGACTCATCTCTCCTGGACCGCTTCACGGCGCTCGACTCCGCCGCGGTCAGCGACGCGCTCGACCAGCTCGGGCTTTCCTCCGGAGTCGGCGGCATCCGTCCGCAGTGGAGCCCCGCGGCCGTCGTGGGATTCGCCGTCACCGTGGGGCTCGAACCGCGCACTGGCGGCCATACCGGAGCCCACATCGCCACTACGGCCGTCGAGAGGTCGGACGACCAGAGCGTGATCGTCATCGACAACCAGGGCCGCACCGACGTGTCGTGCTGGGGCGGCATCCTGAGCCTGGGCGCGGTCCAGCGCGGGGTCCGCGGTGTCGTCGCCGACGGCGTGTGCCGCGACGTGGCGGAGGCCCGTGAGCTGGATTTCCCGGTGTTCTCGCGGGGTTCGATCCCGGCCACGGCGCGGGGCAGGCTGCAGCAGCACTCCACCGGCGAGCCGGTCAGCATCGCCGGGCTCATGGTCGAGCAGGGCGACGTCGTCGTCGCCGACGAGACCGGTCTCGTCGTCGTCCCGCGGGACCGGGCCGAAGAAGTCGCGGAAATCGCCACCGCGATCGTCGCCCGGGAGCGTGCCATCGCCGACGAGGTGCGCGCGGGCGTGCCCCTCTCCCAGACCATGCACGACGCCCGCCTCGCCAGAGAGAAGGAGTCGATCCGATGAGCGCCCCCACCGCTATCTCGAGCCTCGCCACCCGCCTGTCCACCGCGTCGGTCTCCGACGCCCTCGACTCGCTCGGACTCCCCGGATCCCTCCACGGTATCGGCGCGCTGCGTGAGGGCCAGCGGGTCGTCGGGAGGGTCTTCACGGTGACCTACGAGCCGGTCGACGAGGCCGGCGGCACGGTGGGCGACTTTCTCGACGATGTGCCCGCCGGCGCGGTGATCCTCATCGACAACGCCGGCCGCACTGACTGCACGGTGTGGGGCGGCATCATGAGCCAGACCGCCCACCAGCACGGCATCGCGGGCACCGTCATCAACGGCACCTGCCGTGACGTCGCCGCCGCGACCGCCGCCGGATACCCGATCTGGTCGGTCTCCCGCTTCATGCGCACCGGCAAGGATCGCGTCCGGGTAGCCGCGGTCCAGACAGCCGTCACCATCGGCGGTGTCGTCATTCGCCCTGGCGACATCCTCGTGGCCGACGACGACGGTGCTGTGGGTGTCCCGGCCACACGCTGGGACGAGGTCGCGGAGATCGCCTGGCGTATCGACCGCGTCGAAGAGGTCATTGTCGAGGCCGTCCGGTGCGGCGCCACGCTCGCCGAGGCGCGCGCCGAGCACGGCTACCACTCGCTCCAGACCCGGAGGGGCCCATGGTGAGCACAATCGACCTCGCCCGCGGCCACCCCAGCGCGACCCTGTCCCAGGCGTCCGGACTCGCCGTAGCTCTGTCTCCTGAGATCCGGTCGCTGTGGGTCGGTGCCCGGCTGTGCGGCCCGGCGTTCACCGTGCAGGGCGCCGGCGGCGACAACCTCGCCCTGCACCACGCCCTCCTACACGCCCCGCCCGGATCGGTCCTGGTCGCCGACGTCGGCGGCGCCCGCTTCGGCCACTGGGGCGAGATCCTCACAGTGGCCGCCCGGCAACGCGGGACCGCGGGCCTGCTCATCGACGGCGGCGTCCGGGACGCCGCGGCGATCGAGGCGCTCGGCTTCCCGGTCTTCTCGCGCCACAACGCGATCCTTGGCACCCGCAAGGACTTCCGCGGCGTTCTGGGGCGTCCCGTCAAGGTCGATGGCGCCACGGTCCACACCGGCGACCTCGTCGTCGGGGACGTGGACGGAGTCGTAGCCCTTCCCGCGTCCGACACCGAGCGGATCCTCGACCGCGCCGACGCGCGCGTGACTCACGAGAACGAGCTGATGAAGCGGCGGCGGGAAGGCCGCAGCACCCTCGACCTGTACAACAACTTCGAAACGGGCGGGTGGTGACGACGATGACGGACAACCCACTCTTCGCCGTGCCGGCCAAAACCGAAGCGCTCCGTTCCCAGCGCGCCGACGTCATACCCCTCGCCGCCGGAGAGCCCCAGGCGGCTACCAGCGCTGTGGTCGTGGAAACCGCCGGGACCGTGTCCGTGACCCTGCCACCCACCACTTCGAAACGGCCGAGGCCGACCCCGCCTTGGGCGCGCTGGTCGCCACCACCGTCGCCGATGACACCCGGCTTCCCTGGAGCGCGAACGACGTCCAGATCACCCTCGGCGCGAAGCACGCACTCTTCCTCGCCAGCCCGGCTTCCTCGCCAGCCCGGCCTTGATCGACGCCGGTGACGAGGTCCTGGTCGCCGTGCCCGGCTGGCCGGGGCACACCGAGTCCTCACTGCGGCAGATCGCCGGTTGGCGCAGCGGCACGGCGCTGGCCGACGCGTCGGCTGGCTCGCGGCACCGCCGCAGAACATCGCCTCAGCGCGGCTGTACGTGTCCCGCGCCATCACCCACGTCCCGACGGTCAACCAGCGGGCCGCTCTCGCCGCCTTGGGCGACACCGGAACCCCGTCGAAGCCGCCGGCGACTGTCGGCGCCGACGCGCGCTGCTGGTGGAGGCGCTGGACTGCATCGACAGCCCGCCTCCCGACGGCGCCATATCCGCCTTCCCCGACGTCAGCGCACTGCTCCGCGACCGCGGTTGGACCAGCAGCGCCGACCTCACCGCGTGGCTCCTCGACACCGCCCAACTCGCGGTCGTACCCGGCAAGGCAATCAACGCGCCCGGCCGCATCCGGGCGTGCTGCGCTGACGACGACGACACGCTGATCACTGCGTGACTGCGCACCGCCATCGGGCCCGCGGAGTACGGCCCGGCAGTACATAAGCTGGAGGAGGCCCGATGAGCCCCGTCAGGAAACTCGAACGCTTCACGCTCCCCCTCACCGTCGGCGCAACCCGCATCGAAGTGTCCGGGCTCCACCGAGGCGGCACCGGCACACCCCTGGTGTTCCTCCACGGCTTCGGCTCGACCAAGGAGGACTACGCGGACGTCATCCAGCATGAACGGCTCGCCGTCCGCCCTGTCCTCGCCTACGACGCGCCCGGCTGCGGCAGCAGCACCTGCACGGACCTCGCCGCCGTCTCAATCCCTTTCCTCGTCTCCGTCGCCGAGCAGGTTCTCAGAGCCCGGCAGATCGACCGGTTCCACCTCGTCGGGCACTCGATGGGCGGTCTGACCGCGCTCCTGCTCGCCGACAGCGATCCCGGCAGGATCGCCAGCTTCACCAACATCGAGGGCAACGTCGCACCCGAGGACTGCTTCCTCAGCCGACAGATCCTCACCCACTCGTACGACGATCCCGACGAGTTCCTGGCCCGGTTCACCGAACGCCTCGGCAACTCGCACTTCTACGGCGGCGCCTTGTACGCCTCCAGCCTTCCCCACAAGGTCCGGGCCGCAGCGGTCAGGGCGATCTTCGAGTCCATGGTCGACCTCTCCGACCACGGCAAGCTACTCGACCGGTTCCTCCGACTCCCCGCCCTAAAGATGTTCATGTACGGGAAGCAGAACAACACCCTGTCCTATCTCCCCGCCCTGGCCGAAGGCGGCGTCGAACTCGCCGAGATCGAGCACTGCGCCCACTTCCCCATGTACTCCAACCCGCCGCAGATGTGGGCTCGCATCGCCGACCTCGTCTCACGCGCCGACGTCGGCTCCTGACGGCTCGGCCGCGGGAGAGGCGACGTTGAGCCGCCACAGGGCCGGCCCAGCATCGACCACGACAACGCCATCGGCACACCCGCTGACGGACTCGTCACCCCGACCGAAGGTGCAGCTTCTCTCAGCCCTATGTCACATCGTCGTGATCAACCACCTTTGGGCCCTGGTCGTCCTCCGCACCCTATGGACTGCCCAACGCATCCAGATGCTGTGCGCCGAGTCCAAGCCTCTTGAAGAAGAACTCGCCGCCCTGGTCGGTGAGCTCAAGCCCGAGCTCTTGAAGCAGACCGGAGGCGGAGCCATCAGCGCAGCCCAGATCCTGGTGAGTTGGTCCCACCCCGGCCGGTTCCGCTCTGAGGCCGCCTTCGCCTCCATCGTTGGCACTGCGCCGATCCCAGCCTCCTCGGGCTTGACGAACCGGCACCGCCTGAACCGGACCGGCGACCGGCTCAGCAAGCGCTGCACACGTCATCCTCGTCCGAGCCCGAGTTGCCCATGAGACCCGCGAGGCCGAACACCGTGGCGTACACGGCCGCGTTGCCTACCGCGCCGGCCGCATCGCCAAGGCCATCCACACCCTGCAACTCCGCGGGACCGCATCACTCTGAAAAGGGCTCAGTGTCTCGGCCCGCGCCCGCGCGAACCGCCGCATCCCCTCGAAGTCGACCTCGTCGTTGAACGCGTGGCTCACCCACTCGCCGTCCCGGCGGAGCAGCGCGTATTAGAACCGGCGTCGACAGCCCGCCCTGTTCTGGTGGCGGTTGCGCTCACCTTACAGACCTGTCAGTATTGTCGGGTGAGCGAACTCAGTCCCGGAGGGCAGCGGCTGCTGGATGTGGCGACGCGTGTCTTCTACGCCGAGGGGATCCGGGCGACCGGTGTGGACACCCTGGTGGCGCTGGCGGGCGTGTCGAAGCCGACGCTCTACGCGCAGTTCGGGTCCAAGGAGAACCTGGTCGCGGCGGTCCTGGACCGCCGGCGGGCATCGCGGCAGGCGGCCTTGCACGACTTCCTGGACGAGAAGCGAGCCGCGCCCCCGGCCGGGCGGCTCCTGGCGGTGTTCGATTGGCTGGCCCAGGGGCACGGGCGCGAGGGTTTCCGCGGTTGCCCCTTTACCAACGCCGCAGTGGAACTGCCCGACCCCGGTCATCCGGCCCGTGCGGTGATCTCCGCCTACAAGGGGGCGCTGCGCGACACGCTCACCGGACTCGCCCGGGAGGCCGGGCTCGCGGAACCCGAGGACCTTGGTTACGCGCTGCTGATGCTGATCGACGGGGCCAACGCCCGCGTCGTGGTCGACGGCGACCGGACGGCCATCCTCAAAGCGAAGGCCGCCGCGGCCCGGATGATCGGACACACCGATGGATGACACGCTCAGGCCCGGCCTGGAACACCAGTTCGCGTTCCGCGTCACCGACGACAAGACCGTCCCGGCGCTGTATCCCGAGGCGCCTGAGTTCGCGGTGATGCCGCCGGTCTTCGCGACCGGGTTCCTGGTCGGGCTGCTGGAACTGGCCTGCGTGCGGGCCGTGCGCCCCTACCTGGACTGGCCGCGCGAACAGACGGTCGGCACGTTCGTCGAGGTCACTCACCAGGCCGCGACCGCTCCGGGGATGACCGTCACCGCACGGGTCCGCCTGACCGAGGTGAACGGCGGCCGCCTGCGCTTCGAGGTCATGGCCACCGACGGCGTCGACGTCATCAGCATCGGCAACCACGAGCGGGCGGTCGTGGACACGGCGCGCTTCACCGAGCAAGTCAACAACAAGGCGCTCCTGGCGGGCCCTTGACCCACGGCGCTGGCGCGAGCTCACAACTCGTGGACCGACACCGCGTGACACGGCCCTGGAAAGGACGGGAATGTCCCATATCTCCCGCAACCCATCCCGATCAGGGCTTCACGGGGCGCTGGAAGAGCGGTTTCAGCGACTTCTGGGCACTGGATTGAACCCGATGCGCGCGATGGCCCGCCAGCCGCAGGTCCTGGAGACGATCGTCGGGCTGGAGCGGCGCGTCACCGGGTGGAACGCGCTGGACCTGGCGCTCAAGGACCTGGCGGTCATGGCCGCTGCGGTCCGGATCGGCTGCGGCTGGTGTATCGACTACAGCCGCTGGGAGAGCGTCGCGCACGGTATCCCGGCCACCAAGGTCGAGGCGGTACCCGTCTGGCGCAATAGCGACCTGTTCACCGCCCTCGAACGCCTCATCCTGGTATACGCCGAGGCGATGACCGACACCCCGCCCACCGTCACCGACGACATGGTCCAGGGACTGCTTTGCCATCTCGGCGAACCCCAGTTCATCGAACTCACCGCAGTGATCGCGATCGAGAATCAAAGGTCACGCATCAACCACGCCCTCAGGCCGACCGCACAGGACTTATCACCGCACAAGACTTAGTCGTCTGGCGCTCCGGCGGACGGACGGCGGCCCCGCCGCCGAATTCCGCCGAGTACTGGACGCCGCCCTCTCCCGCTGACGCCGTCAACCATCGGGAAGCACCACCCCGAACACGCCTTCACATGCGCGCACCCCTACATGGGCAAGCCCCGCAGAGATTAGGACGGAATCTTGACCAAGCCACTGGGCCGCACTCCGGTGCCGACCCCCTCGACATCGCCCGCCGGACCCCGGCGGCGGATCACCCGGCGGCGGCTCCTGAAGGGCGTGCTGATCGGCGTCCCGGGCGCGGCGGCGGTGGGCGCGGGTGGCTTCGGCTGGCTCTGGGCGACCGCCGACGTGAACACCGTGGGGAAGGTGCCGTTCGCCAGGCGGCTGGCGATACCGCCGCTGGCGGCGAGCCGCCGGGACGGGTCAGGGCGCCGGGTGTTCGAGCTGCGCGCCACCGCGGGCGCTCGCCGGTTCCGCTCCGGCAAGGCCACCCGGACCTGGGGTTTCGACGGCGGATACCTCGGTCCGACGCTGCGCGCCGCCCGCGGCGAGACGGTCGTGGTCAACGTGCGCAACGACCTGCCCGAGACGACCACCGTCCACTGGCACGGCATGCACCTGCCCGCCGCGATGGACGGCGGGCCGCACCAGCCGATCCGGCCGGGCACGACCTGGTCGCCGACATGGAAGATCGACCAGCCGGCGAGCACGCTGTGGTACCACCCGCACCCGCACGGAGAGACTGCACGGCACGTCTACCGCGGGCTGGCCGGGCTGTTCATCCTCGACGACCCCTCTGCCGAGTTCGTCGGACTGCCGAGCCGGTACGGGGTGGACGACATCCCGGTCATCGTGCAGGACAAGAACTTCGGCGACGGAAACCGTCTCGACGAGGGACACCCGCTGATGGGCGGCCTCGGGATCATGGGCGACACGATCCTGGTCAACGGCACGCTCGGGCCGTACCACGACGTGACCACCCAGCGGGTACGGCTACGGCTGCTCAACGCGTCCAACGCGCGGACCTACCGCTTCGTGCTGTCGGACCGGCGGCCGATCGCGCTCGTCGGCACCGACGGCGGGCTGCTGCCCGCCCCGCACACCACCGGACACGTCGAGCTCTCCCCCGGAGAGCGCGCCGAGATCGTGGTGACGTTCCGGCCGGGCGACCGGGTGGTGCTGCGCAGCGACCCGTCCGACCTCGGGGACGTCGGCAGCGCCCGGTTCGTCGGCGGCGACGACCGGTTCGATGTCCTGGAACTACGCGCCACCGACCGGCTCGCCTCTTCGCCCGCGCTGCCCGGCACGCTCGCCGAGGCTCCCCGGCTCGGCGGGCCGGACGGTGCTGAGACCCGCGTCGACCGCCGCTTCGAGCTGTCCGGCACCCAGATCAACGGCAAGAAGATGGACATGGGCCGGATCGACTTCGCGGTGGCCAGGGACACCACCGAGATCTGGGAGATCACCAGCCTGGGCGGCAAACCGCACAACTTCCACGTCCACGACACCCAGCTCCAGGTCCTGTCAGTGGCCGGCGCTGCACCGCCTCCCGAACTGCGCGGCTGGAAGGACACCATCTTCCTCCGCGCCCAGGAACCGGTCCGGGTGGCCGCCCGGTTCGGCGACTACGCAGACGCCCGGACGCCGTACATGTTCCACTGCCACATCCTCTACCACGAGGACCAGGGCATGATGGGCCAGTTCGTGGTCACCGAGCCCGGCCAGGCCCCGGCCCTCCCGCGAACACCCACCACCGGCCACGGTGGCCACCACACCTGACACTCCAGAGATCACCACATGCGTGAAGGCGCCCTTGCCGATCACGCCGTCGACCGCCCACACCCCCGGTCGGACACCTCATGCCGCATTGAAGAGATTTTCGCGACCAGGACGTCGTGCATCTTGGCGCCCTCGCCCCCGCGATCTCGGCGGTGTGAGCCAGGTCGATCAGGTCCCCGACGTCGATGTCGGCACCGAAGTCGGCCTGCGCGCGCCATGGCTGCTGCTGGGCGTGTCGCGCTCGGGACAGATCATTGATGCGAAATGTTGGTGCTGTCAGTGGTCGTAGGCGATCAGGGAGCGTTTGACCGGGGCGTCGATCAGCCAGTGGTGCCAGATCGCGGCGTTGAGTGCGCAGATGCGCTGGCAAAGGCGTGCCCAGAGGCCCTGGGTGGTGCGGGCGGTGCCGACCTGACTTGTGATGCGGGCCGATGACGCTGTGTCCGTAGAACTGCCCGCCGAGCCACCCCCTCTGACGCCCGAGGCGGCACGCGCACTGCTCCGGCTCCTCCTCGACATCCGGCAGCGGCGCACGAACTGAGGAGGATCTCGTTCATCCGAGGGAAATTTCATGATCAAACTAGCGTTCTGGGGACGGTGCTCCACCGAAGACCGTCAAGACCCCGAAGCCTCCCGCGCTTGGCAGTACTCCCGTGCCGAGCAACTCGTCACCCCTCGCGGTGGCGTGATCGTCGCCGAGTACTTCGATGTCGACAAGTCCCGGTCCATCCCACCGGCCCGCCGCCCCCAGGCCAGCCTGCTCCTAGCCGAGTTGGCCGGCCCCGACCGGGCTTTCGACGCCGTCGTGGTCGGTGAACCGCAGCGGGCGTTCTACGGCAACCAGTTCGGCAACACCTTCCCGCTGTTCGAGCACTACAACGTGCCGCTGTGGGTGCCGGAAGTGAACGGGGCCATCGACCCCGCCAACGAAGCCCACGACATGACCATGTCGACGTTCGGATCCATCAGTAAAGTCGAGCGGTCCCGGATCAAAACCCGGGTGCGGGCGACCATGGCGGCGCTGGCACAGACCTCCAACCGGCACATCGGCGGGCGCCCACCCTACGGATACCGGCTGGCCGACGCGGGCCCGCACCCCAATCCGAGCAAGGCCGCCGACGGCAAGCGGCTGCACGTGCTGGAGATCGACACGTACACCGCCGAAGTGGTCCAGCGGATCTTCGCCGAGTTCCTGGCGGGCAAGGGCTTCTCCGCCATCGCCGAAGGACTCACCGCCGACGGAATCCTGTCGCCGTCGGCCTACGACCGGGCGCGAAACCGGCACCGCTGCGGCCTGGCCTGGTCCAAGAGCGCCATCCGCGTCATCGTGACCAACCCCCGCTACACCGGCCGCCAGGTCTGGAACAAACAGCGCAAACGCGAAGTCCTCATCGACGTCCACGATGTCACCCTCGGCCACGAGACCAAGCTGACCTGGAACACCCCCGACCAATGGGTCTGGTCCAACGACATCGTCAACCCACCGATCATTGACGAAGAGACCTTCAAGGCCGCCCAGGAGTTGCTAGCGGCCCGGGGTCACGGACCGGCCCGGCACAAGCCACACCGTGCCCGTCATCTGTACATGCTGCGGGGGGTTGCGGGTGGGGTGGTGCATGAGCATGAGCGGGTGACGCCTGCGTGCCCGCTTGAGTGTTTGGGGTTGTCGGGTCGGGCACTGGGCGCGTTGCGCACTGAGCTTGGACCGACCGGGGTCGTTGGGGATGTGGTTCTGCTGCTGCGTTCGGGTGAGCTGGCCGACGTGCGGGGGATCGGACCGCGCCGGGCCGGGGAGATCCGCACGGCGCTGATCGCGGAGGGCTTCCCGGTCCCGCGTCACCAATGGTGAGAGGCTTGGCGGTTTAGTTGCCCGGATAGGTGGCGTGGCGGCGGTGTGCGGTGGCGGCTGTCGGACGTGGTGAGGATGGGGGCGTGACGTTCGCGCATGTGGGCGCTACAGTGCCAGAAGGCAACCGGTTGTGCGGTCAAGCGTCCTAGTAGTCAGGCGGTCATCATGTCGAGCTTGGAGTTCGAGCCCCCGAAGTATGCGCGTGTGGTGCTGGAGTTGCGCCGCAGGATCGAGGCCGGGGACTACCCGCCCGGCTCGCTGCTCCCCTCGGAATCGCAGCTCGTGCGGGAGTTCGCGGTGGGCCGGACAACGGTGGTGCGGGCGTTGCAGATGCTCCAGCAGGACGGATGGATCACTCGCGAGCATGGGCGCGGCTCGTTCGTGAAGGGTCGTCCGCCGGCGGCGGCGCGGGCCACGCGTCCGGGTCTGGCGGTCCTGGACCGTCCGGAGACCTCGGCCGGGGTGCGGCTGGTCGGGGTGGATCAGGTGGAGGCGCCGGGGCCGGTGGCGGCGCTGCTCGGCGTGGACGGCGGGCGGGTGCTGGTGCGCCGGTGGGTCGCGGTCCGGGATGAGATCGCCTCGGAGTTGGTGACGTGCTGGTTCCCGCAGGAGTTGGTGTTCGGTACCGATCTGGACCGGCCGGGGCCGTTGCCGGTCGGGCTGCGTGATCACCTGCGTACCGTCAAGGGCCTGCGCGTCGACCACATCGCCGAGCGGCTGGCCGCGCGGTTGCCCACCGGGGACGAGACCGGTCAGTTGGGGATCAAGAAGGGTGAGCCGGTGCTGTCGATCCTGGCGAGTGTGCGGGACGCGTCCGATGCGGTGCGGTTCGTAGCCGAGGTGGTCATGCCGGGGGCGCTGCATGAGCTGGAAGAGACCTACAGCGTGCCGGACTGACCCCTCCGTCCGTGCGCTGACCTGCCCACATCGATGATGTGATGCAGGTCACTCTAGCGAGTAGTTGTCCGGTCGAGCGAGCGAGGTACTCTCTACACATCTACTCGTCCGAACAAGCGGACGGGTGAACGTTTGGAGGTAGATCCTCATGGCGGTGCAGGGTCCATTCAAGGTCGCGTTCGGGGACGTGTTCCCGTTCGGGGCGTTCATCAAGGGCGGGGTGGAGCCGGTGCGGGACTTCGACCGGTCGACGAAGGAGAACTTCGTCCAGGCGCGGGACAAGGACACCGGCGAACTGGTGTGGGCGGTGGAGGTGCTGGACGCCGACCCGGAGTCAAAGGGCACGTTCAAGGTCAAGCTGTCGGCGCCGGTGCAGCCGATCATGCCGGAGGCTCCGGCGGGGTTCCCGTTCGTGCCGGTGGAGTTCGACGGGCTGTCGGTGACGCCGTATGTCAACTCCGGGACTGGGCGGCTGGCCTACTCGCTGAAGGCGTCGGCGATGCGCCCGGCCAACCTCAAGGCGAGCAGCGGCCGGGCGGCGGGCAAGGACGGCGGCGCGGGCGCGAAAGACGCGGCCTGATGTCTGGGTGGGGCGGCTGGAGCTGGTACCTCCGGCCGCCCCGCTTCTCTCCCCTGATCTGCACAAAGAAGAGGTGATCCATCATGGCATGGGAGTTCCGCAAGCTCGGGCCGGGCGAGAACGTCGCGGTCGAGGCGCAGCGTGACCCGTTCGCGGCGCCGAAGTGGGCGCCCCCGGTGTGGCACATGCCCGAAGCGCTCGTGCTGCTCGTCAACGCCGTCCGTGCCCTGGTCCGGGCGGTGGTGTTCCTGGTCCGCAACATCCTCCCCGTCACCCTCGCGTCCGGGCTCGGCTGGCTCGGCTACCGGTACGGGTGGCTCGTCCCCGTCCTGGTCCTGGCCCTCGTCGCCGCTGGTTTGGGCGTGTGGGCGTGGGTGGACCGTCCGTCCCTGGTGCGGTGGGTGGTCCGTCCGGTCCGGTCCCGATGGCGGCTCGTCGCGGTGTACCGGCGCGACTGGCAACCGGTCCTGGTCACGGCCGGACTCACCAAGGTCCACAAGGGCCGCGAGTACCTGCCGTCCCTGGTCCGGGTCCGCTGCGGCCCGACGTCGGATCGGGTGCTGGTGAAGATGCTCAAGGGGCAGGCTCCGGAGGCGTGGGAGCGGGTCGCGGTCAACCTCGCGCACGGCTTTGGCTCCTCGCTGGTCCGGGTGCGGGATGGGGACCGTCCGGGCCGGGTCTGGCTGGAGTTCGTCCGCCGTGACGCCCTGGCC
>NZ_SMJX01000576.1 GCF_004348535.1 Actinomadura sp. KC216 | reverse complement strand
GGTCTCGCCGCCGCGACCCGGTCTCGCGGGCCGTGAGGTGATCCGTCAGCCGGTCTGGAGGGCCTTGACCTTCCCGGCGAGCTCCGGCCCGGGCTGCGGCGCCCGGACGACCTCCCGGACCACGCCGTCCAGCTGGACGAACACGGCGGTGAGGCCGGTGGCGACCGGGCCCGGCGTGCCGGGCGGCGGCGCGTAGGCCGTCGCGAGCACGCCCTTGCGGTCCTCAAGCACCTGCGGCACGCCCTCGTGGGCGGTCCCCGCGCACGCCTTCAGCTCCTTCAGCGGCGTCCCCTTCTTGCCGCCGGCCGGACGCGGATCGGCGACCAGGTAGAACTTCAGCTCGTTCTCCTGCGTCCTGCCCGCGAGCTCCGCGACCACACCCTCGCATTCGTACCCGGGCGGGACGATGCCGACGACGCCCGGCCGCAGGTCGCGGATCTGCATGGCCGCGCGCTGCCCGGTCACCAGGTCGATCTCGCCCGCGGGCAGCAGCCCGCCGACCTCGCCGGGGCTCGCGGACGGCCGCGGCGCGAGCTGGGCGGCCGTCGGGCGCGGCGCGGGACGCGGCCCGAACGTGGTCATCAGCACCCCGCTGAGCAGTGCGACCAGCAGCGCGCCCGCGATGATCGGGATGGCGACGCCGAACCGGGTCAGCGGGCCGCCGAGGCGGCGGAACCGGTCCCGGCGCCGGCGGCGGCGCTCCTCGCGGCGGTAGGCGGCGACGTCCCGCTCCAGCTCGCGGGCGTCATCGGGCACGACGACGTCAACGCGGGGAAGCCCGTAGTCATCGGGCTCCGGGTCGTCGCCGTCCGGCCTCACGCCGCACCTCCGTCCTGGCTTCGCCGAGGCGCTCCACGGCCCCGTCCGGCGGGGGGCCGTGCTCCGGGCGGGCCGTGGTCCCATTAGGACCCTTCCGGGCGCTTCGTACCCGGACCACCCGGCATGTTCACCTCCAGTATGGAACGCATCTCGGCACTCGGCAGGAGGGATGCTTGTAACGGGGACACCCTTACCGGTAATGGCGGCCGGGCGGGATCACGGTGGTCTCTCGGCTACCCTGAGTACGGGGAACTGGTCCTGGATGCACCATTAAAGGGCTTTGTCAATACCCCAATATGCAGCTTGACCTGGGCATTTGTCTGGAACGTCGGTTCAGCCACCCTCGTTTCCGTGGTACCCTGGTTCTAGCGGAAGGGGTACTTGTCACATGACTTTCCAGGTCGGCGACACCGTCGTCTACCCCCACCATGGGGCTGCTCGGATCGAGGCCATCGAGACTCGCACCATCAAAGGTGAGGAAAAGACCTATCTGGTCTTGAAGGTCGACAAGGGCGACCTGACAGTGCAGGTTCCGGTCGAGAACGTCGAGGACGTGGGTGTCCGCGACGTCGTCGGCCAGGAGGGTCTGGAGAAGGTGTTCGAGGTGCTGCGCGCGCCCTACACCGAGGAACCCACCAACTGGTCCCGCCGGTACAAGGCGAACCTCGAGAAGCTCGCTTCCGGCGATGTGAACAAGGTCGCCGAGGTCGTCCGCGACCTCTGGCGGCGCGACAAGGAGCGCGGCCTGTCGGCCGGCGAGAAGCGCATGCTCGCCAAGGCGCGGCAGATCCTGGTCAGTGAGCTCGCGCTCGCGGAGAAGACCAACGAGGACAAGGCAGAAGCCCTGCTCGACGAGGTCCTGGCCAGCTGAACGGCCGGACGGATTGAGCGCAAGACTGCCACGGGTGGGCGTCGGAACCGACGTCCACCCGTTCTCGTCCGAGCCGCGCCCGCTGTGGGTCGCCGGGCTCGAATGGCCCGGTGAGGGGCACGGCCTCGCCGGCCACTCCGACGGCGACGTCGCCGCGCACGCCGCCTGCGACGCCCTCCTGTCGGCCTGCGGCCTAGGCGACGTAGGCGCCATCTTCGGCACCGCCGACCCCCGCTGGTCCGGCGCGTCCGGCGTCGCGCTCCTTCGCGAGGTCGCCCGCCTCGCCGGCGAATCCGGTTTCACCATCGGCAACGTGGCCATCCAGATCATCGGCAACCGCCCGAGGATCGGAAAGCGCCGCGCCGAAGCCGAGAAGACCCTGACCGGCGCCCTCGGGGGCGCCCCCGTCACCGTCTCCGCCACCACCACGGACGGCTTGGGCCTCACCGGCCGCGGCGAAGGCCTCGCCGCCATCGCCACCGCCCTCGTCCTCCCACCCGCCTGACCGACGCCCGCGCCGCCTCCGCGCCGCCCTGCGCCGCCTCCGCGCCGCCCTGCGCCGCCTCCGCGCCGCCTCCGCGCCGCC
>NZ_SMJX01000575.1 GCF_004348535.1 Actinomadura sp. KC216 | reverse complement strand
GCCCATGGCACCGGCCATGCCCGCGCCGCCCGCGGCACCAGCGGCGTCGCCGTACGGGCAGCAGGACGTCGACGTCCCGCTGCACACGCTGAAGATCCTCGTGGCCGGCGGTTTCGGGGTCGGCAAGACCACGCTCGTCGGCTCGGTCAGCGAGATCCGCCCGCTGCGGACGGAGGAGACCCTCACCGACAAGTCCGTCGGCGTGGACGACATCGAGGGCGTCGAGCAGAAGACGACCACGACCGTCGCGATGGACTTCGGACGGCTGACGTTCTCCGGCGGCGTCCGGCTCTACCTGTTCGGGACGCCCGGGCAGGAGCGGTTCTGGTTCATGTGGGACCAGATCTCCTACGGCGCGGTCGGCGCGATCGTGCTGGTCGACACGCGGCGGCTCACCACGAGCTTCGCCTCCATCGACTTCTTCGAGCAGCGCCGCATCCCGTTCGTGATCGCCGCGAACGTCTTCGACGGCGCCCGCCGCTACCGGGTCGAGGAGATCCGCGACGCGCTGGACGTCGACCCGGACGTCCCGGTCCTGCTGTGCGACGTCCGGCAGCGGGAGACGGCGAAGGGCGTCCTCGTCGCGCTGGTCGAGCACGCCCTCCAGTCGTCGCGCTGACACACCCGGGGCGGGCGGCATTACTGTTGGGGGCGCGAAAGGAGCCGCCCATGCCCGCCAGCCGCCAGCTACCCACCCCCGAGGCCGAGGACCTCATCGCGCTCACCCGCGAGATCGCCGCGAAGGAGCTGGCGCCGCGGGCCGCCGACGCCGAGCGCACCGGGACCTTCCCCCGCGAGGCGTTCACGACGCTGGGCCGGGCCGGGCTGCTGACGCTGCCGTACCCGGAGGAGTTCGGGGGCGGCGACCAGCCCTACGAGGTCTACCTGCAAGCCCTGGAGGAGATCGGCGCGGCCTGGGCGAGCGTCGGGGTCGGCGTGAGCGTGCACGCGCTGTCCTGCTTCCCGCTGTTCGCCTACGGGACGGACGAGCAGCGCGCCCGATGGCTCCCCGACCTGCTGTCCGGCGAGCGGCTGGGCGCGTACTGCCTGTCGGAGGCGCACGCGGGCTCCGACCCGGCGGCGATGCGGGCCAGGGCCGTCAAGGACGGCGACTCCTACGTCCTCAACGGCGCGAAGGCGTGGACGACGCACGGCGGCAAGGCCGACTTCTACACCGTGATGGCGCGCACGTCCGACGACGGCTCGCGCGGCATCTCCTGCTTCCACGTCCCCGCCGGCACGCCCGGCCTGGAGTTCGACCGGCCCGAGGACAAGATGGGCCTGATGGGCTCGACGACCGCGACCGTCCGGTTCGTGGACGCCCGCGTCCCGGCCGGCAACCTCATCGGCCGCGAGGGCGAGGGCCTGTCGATCGCGCTGGCCGGGCTCGACGCGGGCCGGCTCGGCATCGCCGCCGTCGCCACCGGCCTCGCCCAGGGCGCGCTCGACACGGCCGTCGCCTACGCCAAGGAGCGGGAGGCGTTCGGCCGCGCGATCATCGAGCACCAGGGCCTCGCGTTCGTGCTCGCCGACATGGACGCCGCGATCGAGTCGGCCCGCGCCACCTACCTGTCGGCGGCGCGGCTCAAGGACGCCGGCCGCCCCTACGGCCGCGAGGCGTCGATCGCCAAGCTGGTCGCCACCGACAACGCGATGAAGGTGACGACCGACGCCGTCCAGGTCCTCGGCGGCGCGGGCTACACCCGCGACTTCCCCGTCGAGCGCTTCATGCGGGAGGCGAAGGTGATGCAGATATTCGAGGGCACCAACCAGATCCAGCGCCTCGTCATCTCCCGCCACCTCGCCCGCTGACCAGCCCGTCCACCTGGGATTCCCTAGCCCTCTGCAGAGCCATCCCCGTTCTGGATGCGGTTTCACCCAGCACCGGCGGCCAGGTCGTCCACGCGGCCTAGGACGATGTGGTGGTCGCCGCCGTCGTGTACGGCATGCACCGTGCAGTCCACCCAGACCAGCGCGCCGTCGAGTAGCGGGGGGCCGGTGGAGGAGGGGCGCCAGGAGGTGGCGGTGAACCTGTCGGCGCCGCTTCGGCCGAAGAGGGAGCTCAGCTCACGCTGGTCGTGGGCGAGCATGTTGACCGCGAAACGGCCCGCCTGCCGGATCGCCGGCCAGCTGCCCGAGGTCTTCGCGGGGCAGACGAGGACCGGTAATCGTCGGTAGACGTCTCGGCCATGCCGAGAACCGCATTGTGAGACCGACGTCCGCCGTGAGGCGCCTGGCCGGGCTTACCAGCGGTCGTGATGGATGGCCGCGTCCAAAGTGCGGCGGCG
>NZ_SMJX01000574.1 GCF_004348535.1 Actinomadura sp. KC216 | reverse complement strand
ATCATCAGTCGCGGCGTTTCATTCGTACGGAGACGGATCGGGCGGGGAGGGGTTCGAGCCGGTCCAGGCGGGCGCGGACGGCCTCCTCGACGCCCTTGTCCAGGTCTTCGGGGGCGTGGACGGGGGTCTCCGCGACGACCTTCACCCGGCGGCGGCGCAGCCGGACCCGGCGGGCGCGTGACACGCCCGGGGCGTCCTCCGCGGCGGCCGCGACGGCGGCCTTCAGGCCGCGGCGGCTCACCCCCATCATCAGGTTCGGGTCCCGGCCGTGCAGCGGAACGATCCGCGACTTCCCGGGCAGCAGCGCGGCCAGCAGGCACAGCAGGCCCACCAGCGCCAGGCCGCCGGAGATCGCGAGCGCGGCCGGGTCGTCCCACGCCACGTCCTTTGCCCAGTCGTAGGGGAACACGCGTGCCGGGCGGTCGAACAGGGCCGAGATCACCTCGATCGCCGTGAGCGTCCCGGCCGCCGTCAGCAGCAGCGCGACCAGCATGGCCGGCCGCACGCGGCGCGAGCGGAACGCGTGCTTGGCCGCACGATCGGCTTTCCGGGGCTCGTCCACCGGGGCGCGCCGCATCGTGGCGGGCCGCGGACCGGCCTGCGCGGTCACCGCACGGTCCGCTCGCCGGCGGCGGGGCGCTCCAGCCCGGCCACGTCGATGTCCACCTGCCGGACGGTGAAGCCGGTCAGCTCCGCCACCCGCCCCCGCACGCTCTCCCGCACCTGCCGGGCGACGTCGCGCACCGGCATCGGATACGTCACCGACATCGCCACGCGAGCCGTGACGATGTCGCCGTTCACCCGCACTTCGGTGCGCGCCGGGCCGCGTCCGGGCACCGGCACGCCGAGGACGGTCCGGCCGAGGCCGCCGGACTCCTCGACCTCCGCCGCCGCCCGGGCCACGATCCGCGCCACGACCCGGTCGCGGATGACCGTCCGCCCGCGCGGCGGCGCCGTCTCCTCGTCCTGGACGCCGGTCATCGGGAACGCCGCCCCGTGTTCACCGAGCTGAACAGTTGCCTGAGGTCAAGGTTGCCCTCGACGGCGCGGCCCGCGAGGAAGCCGAGCGCGCCCAGGAACAGGACGATGAAGAACGCGCCGAACCCGCCGAACGCGCCCGCGAAGCCGAGCGCGGCGCCGAAGGCCAGCCCGGCCAGGGGCCACAGCGGTTTCACGTCCATCCCAATCTTCCTCTCGGGCCGTCACCCATCGGCCAGGTCCGCGATCAGCACGTCGACCGTCCGGCGGTCCGCCAGCGGGCGGACCAGGCGGCGGACGTCCTCGGCGATCTCCGGGAGCGGCCGCCCGTAGCGGACGACCACGCCGATCTCGATCTCGTCCTCGCGCACCGCGACGCCCGCCAGCGGAAGCCCCGCCCGGTAGGTCGCGACGCGGGCGTGCGGCCCGGCCGTCAGCGCGTGAACGTCAGGGCAGGCCATGGCCGCCTCGGCGACCTGGTCCGCCAGGTCGGTGCGGGGCCCGGCGTGCACCGTGTCCGTCCAGGCGATCATCGGACGCGCGGCTCCTCGGCCCGCCTCTCGGAGTCGCCCGAGTCCTCACCTTCGACGTGGATGTCGTCCACGGTGATGTTCACCTCGACGACCTCCAGCCCGCACATGTGCTCGACCTCGCTGATGACGTTGTCGCGGACGGCGCCCGCGAGGTCGGGTATGGACAACCCGTAGTCCACGACGAGGTCGATGTCGACGGCGGCCTGACGCTCGCCGACCTGTACGTCCACGCCCTGGGTGCCGTTGGCCGCCATGCCCGGCAGCCGATCCTTGACCGACCCGATCGTGCGGGACATGCCGGCGCCCATCTCGTGGACGCCGCCCACCTGCTTGGCGGCCATCGTCGCGACCTTGGCGACCACAGCGTCGGCGATCGTGGTGCGGCCGCCGGATGTGACGAGTTCGCTGGAGCCGCCGTCGGCGCCCCGCTTGCGCATCGTCCCGGTACCGCCCCGGCCGGTGCCCGGCCCGTCGTCCTGGCTCATGATTCGGCTCCCCTGCGAAGGGCAGGCCCTCCGCGCCTCCGGTTCGCTCCCGCCCGCGGGGTTCCTCCCCCGCGCCGGCTGACGTCCGGTTCATGCTCACGACGGTCGCGGCGAACCGCCATTTAACAGAAAGAGCAGGTCAACGCCGGTTTACCCGCGCACGCCCGGCATGGGCGCCGGCCGGCCGCACGCGCGCTAGCCCTTGAACATCTCGCGCATCTTGCGGGCGGCGTCGCCGGGCTTCTTCTTCTGCTGCTGGGGCTTGTCCTTGGCGGGCGCGGGCGGCCGCTTCTCGCGGTCCTTCCCGGCCGTCCCCGCCGCCCCGGCCCCGGC
>NZ_SMJX01000573.1 GCF_004348535.1 Actinomadura sp. KC216 | reverse complement strand
GGTGGTGGGGTGGGTGGAGGATGCCGGTCATGTCTCCGGAGGTCTCATCGGGTACGTGCACGTGGGAGCACGGCGACTCTAGTCGCCGATCGGGGGGAGCCGTGGCCTGATGGCGTGAGGCGGCACGCTAGCGCATCCGGCTCCCGGGTTTGCGCAGGGGTGTGAAAACCCAGGTCATCTTGGGCTCCAGTGCCCAGCTCATGGTCCGGACGACCGGCCGGGAGCACAGCGCCGTCCCGACCGCGACCGCGCCGCCGAGCACGATGACGACGCCGGGCACGGTGTGCATCCAGGCCGCGTCCCACCAGCCGGTGAAGGTCAGCAGGCGGATGACGAACCCGTGCAGCAGGTAGGCGTACAGCGTCGCCGCGCCGAGCCGGGTGAACCAGTACCGGCGGCGCGGGATCTGGGTGAGGAACGCGGCGACGAGGACGGTCGCGCACGCGAACATCGCGAGCCGCATCAGCGTGCCGGTGACGTTGCCGACGCCGAGATCGTCGTGCGGGTGCTTCCAGAAGATCCAATCCAGCGTCATGCGGTCCATGGCGAGGTAGGCGGCGCCGAGCCCGGCGGCGAGGACGACCGCGCCCACCGGCCGCGCGGCCGGTTTTTTCAGCAGCTCGAAGTGGTGCGGTTTCAGCGTGAGCCCGAGGACATAGAACGGCAGCAGCCCCAGCACCCGGTGAATATCGAACGTTCCACCGAGATCGCTCATGTACGACAGCAGCGCGAACCCCACCGCGACCGCGAGCGGCCAGCGGATCTGCTGCCAGACCGGGGTGGAGAGCCGCCACATGAACAGCGCGCAGAGGAACCACGTCAGGTAGTAAGGGCTCAGCAGGCTGATCTCCAGCTCATTGCCGCCCGCGAGCCACATGTACACCGAGTAGGCGAATTCGAACACCACGTAGGGAACGCCGACATTGGTGATCAGCTTTCGGGCCTTGCCGCCGGCGAACGTCCAGTTCCGCGAGAAGTAGCCGGTGATCACGATGAACAGCGGCATGTGGAACATGTAGACGAAGAGGTACAGGCCCTTCGCCAGCGGGACGTTCAGCAGGTTGGCCAGGGAATGCCCCGCCACCACCAGGAGGATCGCGAAGTACTTCGCGTTGTCGAAGAACGGGTCGCGCTGCTTGCGCGGGGCGGCCTCGGGGCCCTGCCCCGGGCCGCGCGCCTTCGGGACGCCGCCGGGCCCCTCCGGGTAGGCCCCCGGTGCCTCCGGGACCGGACCCGCCGCAGGATCCGTGATGAGCGGCCGGTCTGCATACTGTGCCGTCTCGGCCCCGGTGGGCCTGGTGGTGTAACTCATACGGGGAGCGGGTCACGTCTCCTTGCAGATGTTGTCGCTGGCGCGGATCTCGCCCTGCTGCTTGGGGATGCCGCCGCCCGCGCTCTTCAGGTTCGTCCAGTCGCTGCCGACGATCAGGTCCACGACGCCGGGCTTGGCACCGCTGGTCCGGGCGGCGGGCTGCGGCCCGCTCGGGATCAGCGCGGCCAGCGACTGGGCCTGCTGGTCGGCACCGGAACCGTACATCACCTTGGTGGCGGATGTGGCGGAAGGCGCGTTTCCGCCGACCGTGACGTGGAAGCCCTGCGACTCCAGGTCGTCGGCGACGCGGCCGGCCTGCCCGTCGATGCCGCTGCCGTTGTAGACCCGCACCCGGATCTGGCTCGGCGGGATCTTCACCGATCCCGGCTTCTCTTCCTTCGGGATGGTCTTGTCGTTGCGGACGGCGTTGAAGAACGGCTGCGCGGCGGAGTTGAGCGCCACCCGGTTCGGGTCCTGCGGGTCGGGCCCGGACGGGACGGTCACGAACCGCAGCTTGCCGGAGGTCATGCCCTGCATCTCTCTGGCGATGTCCATCATGACCTGCGGCGTCAGCTCTTTGTCGGTGGTGAGCGACTTGGTGACCGCGTTCATCAGCTCGATGAGCTTCTTGGGGTTGCTGAGCACGCCCGCGCTCATGGCCTTGTTGGCGAGCGCCCCCATGAACTTCTGCTGCCGCTTGATGCGGTCGAGGTCGGAGCCGTCCCCGAGACCGTGCCGGACGCGCACGTACGCCAGCGCCTGCTCGCCCTTGATGTTGTGCTTGCCCTTGCTGAGCTTGAGCTTGGACTTCGGGTCGTTGACGGCCTTCGGCAGGCACACCGGGACGCCGCCGACCGCGTTCGTGATCGCCTTGAACCCGTTGAAGTCGACCTGCATGAAGTGGTCGACGCGGATGTTGGAGATGCTCTCGATCGTCTTGATGACGCAGGTCGCGCCGCCGTTGGTGAACGCCGAGTTGATCTGCGCGCGGCTCTGCGCCGGGATGACCCGCCCGTCCC
>NZ_SMJX01000572.1 GCF_004348535.1 Actinomadura sp. KC216 | reverse complement strand
CCTCCCACCCGAGCAAGTCCGCCGCATCGCGCTCAACGCGGGCGTCTCGCCCCTCATCCTCGGCCGCGGCCATGTGCCGCTGTACCTCGGGCAGCGGGCCCGATTCGCCACCCCCGGCCAACGCCAAGTCCTCGAAACCCTCTACCCCACCTGCGCCGTCCAAGGATGCGAAGTCCCCGGCACCCTCTGCGAAGTCGACCACGTCACCGGCTGGGCCCTCGGCTCCCCCACCGACATCGACCGGCTCGCCCTGTGCTGCGGATGGCACAACCGCTTCAAACACACCAACGCCGAACAGATGAACATCGTCCGCGACAGCACCGGACGCCACATCTACCGCGTTCTCCCACCACCCGACGCGCACGGGCCACCACTCACCCACCTCGCCCGAGCGGCCTAACAACCACCACCGCCATCCGCTCCCTGACGACTCCCCGGCAGACAGCCGCACCCCACAAGCGGATGCCCGACAAGGGCCCGTCCCGACGCACAGCCAGCCCCACTACCGCCGTAGCGAATCGGGGCCCTGCCGTCGCCAACCTGTACGACTCGCCTAGGGGTCGGCTGTCCTTCGATGGGGGTTTGGCATGAGGCAGGAGCCGCGCTCGGCGGCGGGGCCCCTTGCGGGTACGACACACGTCCGTTGGACGCTTGGAAGGCATCCGCCCCGCTGCCGCGCGGGGCGGAAGTGTGTACCTCCGAATGGAGGCGAGGCCCGGACGACCGGATCGGGCGGCAGTGGTGATGCGCGGGGCAGGGTGGTTGGGTGGCTGAGTCCTCGCTGCCTGGTGGCTTCTTGAACGTCACTGTCCGGGTTGGTGACACGGTGCGGCGGCGGCCTGCTGCTCGTTCGGAGTTCGTTCATCGGCTTCTCGAACTGTTGGAGCGAGCCGGTTGGGACGGGGCGCCGCGGTTCTCGGGGATCGACGAACAAGGCCGACAAGTGTTGAGCTTCGTCGACGGTCGCGTGGCCTGGGAGCCGGTTCAGCCTCCCGGGGTCGGTAGTGACGAGAGCTTGATGCAGGTCGCCGAAATAGTCCGGGAGTTTCACGATCTGACGGCCGCCACCGACCTGCCTGGGGACGAGGAGGTCGTATGCCATAACGACCTGTCACCGAAGAACACGGTGTACCGGGATCTGGGTACGGGATTGCGGCCGGTGGCCTTCATCGATTGGGACCTGGCGAGTCCCGGACGGCGGATCCATGACGTCGCACACGTGTGCTAGCAGTACGTGGGGCTGGGGCCAGGCATCAGCGATGTCAGGGAGGCGGCTCGACAGGTCCGGTTAGTGTGTGACGCCTATGGGCTGATCGACCTGCGCGAACCGATCGATGTGATCTTGTGGTGGCAGGACCGTTGCTGGCGTGGCATCGCGGCCGCTGCCGCAGCCGGTGACCCGGCGATGGTCAGGCTTCGTGACGCCGGGGTCGTTGGTGAGGTGCAGGCCGCCCATGCCTGGGTTGAGCGGCACCGCGTTGAGTTGGCGTCGGGCTCACTGTCGTAGCTGCCGATCATCCTCACGATCGGTTCAGGAGCCCTGGATCGCTGGCGGCCTCGGGCCGAGCGTATGTAGAGTACGAGGCATGGGCTATGTAGAGTTCGAGCGACGCGGGAGCGGATCGGGGCGGTCCGGGGTGTTCGTCGCCTGGGAGCTGCTGGCGTGGCTGGGGATCGTGGTGGTCGCGTTCGCGGCGGCGGTGCTGGTGGTGCTGGTGCCGTCGGTCGCAGGGCCGGTTGGGTCGGCGGCGGCGGTGGCCGGGTTGCTGCTGGCCGTGCGTAATGGGAGGAGGGGGTCGCAGTGAGCCGGGGACCGCGGATGACGGTGCAGACCCAGATGGTGCTGCGCCAGGCGCTGCTGGAGCCGGGGCGCGAGTGGTACGGGCTGGAGATGGTGCAGGCCACCGAGCTGCCCACCGGGACCGTGTACCCGATCATCGCCCGGCTTGAGCAGGCCGGGTGGATCACTTCCCGCTGGGAGGAGCCGCGCGAGCAGCGCGAGGCCGACGCCCTCGGCCGTCCGCGCCGTCGCTACTACCAGCTCACTCAGGAGGGCGCTGAGAACGCCCGGCTCGCTCTGGCCAAGGCCCACGCTAACCGCGCCACCGCCCCCAAGCCCTGGGACACCCTGCGCCCGCACACCCCCGGAGCCACCCCGTGAACCATCCCGCGTCCCCGGCTGGCTCCTGTTCCATCTGCGGAGTTCAGGCCGCGCCCTACAGTCCTCTCTGCCCGTCCTGTGTTGAGGACCTCATGTCGGTGAGCCGACGTAGGGCGGGCGTAGCTCAATATGCAGTAGACGTCGCGTGCGTTGACCTCGCCGCCCAAGTG
>NZ_SMJX01000571.1 GCF_004348535.1 Actinomadura sp. KC216 | reverse complement strand
GGGTGCTGCTCCAGTCGCGGACGTACTGCTTGTCGAGGGAGTGCTGCGGGCCGCCCGGCTGCCACTGGTCAGCGGGCCAGAAGCGGGACGAGTCGGACGTCAGAACCTCGTCGCCCAGGGTCAGGGTCCCGTCGGCGGCGCGTCCGAACTCCAGTTTCGTGTCGGCGATGATGATGCCGCGCTCGGCGGCCAGGGACGCGCCGCGCTTGTAGATATCTAGGGTGACCTGCTTCAGGTGGGCGGCGGTGTCGGCGCCTATCTCGGTGACCACGTCGTCGTAGGTGATGAACTCGTCGTGTCCCTCGGTGGCCTTGGTGGTGGGGGTGAAGATCGGTTCGGGGAGTTTCGAGCCTTCGACCAGGCCGGAGGGGAGCGGGACGCCTGAGACGGCGCCGCTCTTCTCGTACTCCTTGAGGCCCAGGCCGGTCAGGTAGCCGCGGGCTATCCACTCGACGGGGAGCATGGTGAGGCGGCGGCAGCGGACGGCGCGGCCCTCCCACTCGTCCGGGACGTTCGTCGCGGAGATGATGTGGTTCGGGATGATGTCGGAGAGCTGCTCGAACCACCAGAGGGAGAGCTGGGTCAGGATCTTCCCCTTGTCGGGGATCAGGGTCGGCAGGACGACGTCGTACACGCTCACCCGGTCGGACGCGACGAGGATCAAGTCGTCCCCGTCCGCGTAGACGTCCCTGACCTTGCCCGAGTGGACCAACTCCATGACGCTCCTCAACTCGTCGTCCGCCGAAAAGGGAGTCTGGCACAGGGGTTGGGCGGGGCCGTCGTCTGGTCAGTGCTCTATGAAGACCCGGACCGTCTTGACGGAGGAGTCCGCCGCGTCCGGGACGACCATCCCGGCGTCCACGCCGCTGCGCAGGTACTCCATGACCGGGGCGGTGATGCGCTCGCCGGGGAGGACGACGGGGATGCCCGGCGGGTACGGGGTGAGCATCTCCGCGCAGACCCGTCCGACGGCCTCGTCCGCGGAGACCTGTTCGGCGGGGCCGAAGAAGGCGTCGCGGGGGGTGACGACGAGTTCGAGGCGCAGCTCGTCCGGGGCCGGGACCTGGACCTGCTCCGCCACGGGCTCGATGTGCTCGCGCAGGTCGCGCAGGGCGGTGAGCAGCGGCGCGACGGTGTCCTCGCCGTCGGCGAAGGTGAGCTGGGCGCTGATCCGGCGGTGGTCGGCGAGATGCAGGTTGACGCGGTGGTGCTCGCGGAGCCAGTCGGCGGCCCGGTACCCGGTGGTGCCGAGGTCGGCGATGTCGATGACGACGGGCAGCGGGTCAAGGTCGTGGGCGCGGCCGGGGCCGGGGCCGGTGAAATCGTCCGGCCCCTGGACGTTGAAGCCGGGGATCGCGGCGATCTGCTCGCGGACGCGGGCGGCCAGGTCGAGGGCGTCCTGGAGTAGGTCCCGGCCATGTTCGACCATCTGGCGGCGCCACCCGTCGAGGCCCGCGTAGAGCAGGACGGACGGGCTCGTGGTTCCCAAGAGGTCTTCGCGGGCCTTGAGGACTGATGGGTCGACCAGGCTTCCCTGCTGGTGGAACACCGAACCCTGCTCCAGCCCGGCGCCCATCTTGTGGACGCTCGTCACGCACACGTCGGCCCCGGCGTCCATCGCCCAGGTCGGCAGGTCGGGATGGAAGGGGAGGTGCGCGCCCCACGCCTCGTCCACGATCAGCGGTTTGCCGCGCTCGTGGCAGGCGGAGGCGATGGCGGCCAGGTCGGCGCACGTCCCGTACGGGGTGGGGCTCGTGACGAGGGCGCCGCGGGCGTCGGGGTGCTCGTCCAGCCGGGCCGCGAACGCCTCGGCGGACGGCGGGTGCGCCAGCCGCCGGGACGGGTCCCATTGCGGCTCCACCCAGATCGGGCGGACGCCGGAGAGGATCAGGCCGGACACGACCGACTTGTGCGCGTCCCGTCCGACCAGGAGCTTCTCCCCGGGGCCCGAGACGGACAGCATCGCGCTCTTCACCGACAGGCTGCTCCCGCAGGTGGAGAAGAACGTCTGCTCGGCGTGAACGGCGTCGGCCATCAGCTCCTGCGCGCGCTCCAGCACCCCGTGGCTGGACGTGCGGTCGTCCAGGCCAGAGATCGCGAGGAGGTCGGAGTGGAACACCGCGTCGCCCAGTACCTCCCGGACGCGCGGGTCCGCGCCCCGGCCCTGCTTGTGGCCGGGCGGGGTGAACGGGACCTGGCCTTCCCGGTGGTACGCGGCGAGGGCATCGAGGACGGGGGCCTGCGAATGGTCCATGTCCGGCGTCTTCCCGGGCCGATCCTGATCTAACGGGCCCGGCGGATGGGGGCGCGGCGTGAATGGGGCGGCCGGTGTCGGGT
>NZ_SMJX01000570.1 GCF_004348535.1 Actinomadura sp. KC216 | reverse complement strand
CACCCACACCCGGCCCCCCTTTCACACGGCGGCCGCATGCAACGCCCGGCACCACCCAAGCGTCCTCACACCACGGCACTACCAACCTGTAGGCACCGCCTACAGCCACGACCACAACGTCCGCCGCCGACCGCCACCAACGCCACGACCGCCGCGGGGCTGACGGCACCGGCACCATCGAGGCGTCCACAGTGGCGCGGCTCCGCGCCGCCAGACCTGCCGCCGGTGCCGCCGGACCGAAGTTATCCACAGTTGGCGGAAGTCGGTCGCCGCCGCCTCCCCGGCCCGCAAGGTGGATGTCTCCGAAACGTTGAAGGGGCATCCGATGAACCTTGCGGCACTGATCGTCACGGGCGACCCCGCCCTCGCCGACGGCCTGCTCCGCCTCGCGGCCGCCGCCGACGTCCACGCGGAGGTCGCCTACGGCGCCGACGAGGCCAGGGCCGCCTGGACGTGGCCGGCCCTCATCCTGGTGGGCGCGGACGTCGCCGAAGACGTGGCGTCCGCCGGTCTCCAGCGCAGGCCCGGCGTCGTCCTGGTCACCGGGGAGGGCGCGGCGTCCGAGTCCTACCGCCTCGCGGTCGAGGCCGGCGCGCAGGACGTCGCCGCGCTCCCCGACCACGAAGACTGGCTGATCAACGCGCTCGCCGCGGCGAGCGAACCGGAAGGCGGCTGGGCCACCACCCTCAGCGTCGTCGGCTCCCGGGGCGGCGCGGGCGCCAGCGTGCTCGCGACCGCGCTCGGCCTCGCGGCGGCGGGCCAGGGCCTGCGCACGCTGCTCGTGGACGCCGACCCGTACGGTGGCGGCATCGACCTCATGCTCGGGCTGGAGGAACACGAGGGCGTCCGCTGGCACGACCTCGCCGAACGGCGAGGCCGGCTGAACACCGCCACCCTCCGCGAGACCCTCCCGCGGTGCGGCGACCTGTCGGTCCTGTCGTGGCGGCGCGGCGAGCCCGTCCCCGTCTCCGACGACGCCGCTCGCTCCCTGTTCGACGCGGCCGTCCGCGGCTTCGACCTGGTCATCGTGGACGTCCCGCGCTACCCCGGCGATATCGGCCGCGCCGCCCTGCGCACCGCAGACGTGACGTTCTTGCTGGTCCCCGCCGAGGTCCGCGCGACCGTCGCAGCCGACGGCCTCGCCGCCGCGCTCCGCCGCCACACCAGCGACGTGCGCCTCGTCGTCCAGGGCCCCGCGCCGGGCGGGCTGACGGCCGACGCGGTCGTCCACGCGCTCGACCTCCCGTCCGCCGGTTCCTTCGAGCGCGACCGCCGCCTCCCCGCCGCCATCGACGAGGGCGGCCTCGAACGCGCCTGCCGCAGGGGCCCGCTCGCCGAGTACTGCGGCGGCGTCCTGGCAGACCTCGCCCTCCAGCCGTACGCGTACCGGGAGGAGGCCGCCGCATGACCAGCCTCTCCAACGCCGTCCGCGACCGCCTGGCCGACACCGGCGGCGAACCGACCACCGGCCGGGTCGCCGCGGCACTGCGCGCCGAGGACCGCCTGCTCGGCGACCGCGAGATCCTGACGCTGGCCGACGAGTTACACGCCGACTTCGTGGGCGCCGGGCCCCTGGAGCCGCTCCTGCGTTCCCAAGACGTCACCGACGTCCTGGTGAACGGCCCAGACGAGATATGGGTCGACACAGGCACAGGCCTCGTCCGTACGGCCCTCCGCTTCCCCGACGAGCAGTCCGTCCGCCGCCTGGCCCAGCGCCTCACCGCCGCCGCAGGTCGACGCCTCGACGACGCGTCCCCCTACGCCGACGCCAGGCTCCCCGGCGGGGTGCGCCTGCACGCCGTCCTCCCACCCGTCGCAGCCACCGGGACATGCATCTCCCTGCGCCTCCCGCGCCGCCGCGCCTTCACCCTGGACGAGCTGACAGCGGCACGCACCGTGCCGCCCAAGGGAGCGGAACTGCTCGCCGCCCTGATCGAGTCCCGCACCGCCTTCTTGATCACCGGAGGTACCGGTTCAGGAAAGACGACCGTCCTGAGCGCATTGCTCTCGATGGTCGATCCCGCCGAACGGCTGGTCCTGGTGGAAGACTCCGCCGAACTGAGACCGTCCCACCCGCACGTGGTCCGGCTGGAGGCCCGCCCGCCCAACATGGAGGGGGCAGGGGGCGTGACCTTGAACGACCTGGTCCGCCAAGCCCTACGCATGCGCCCCGACCGCCTGGTGGTCGGCGAAGTCAGAGGTTCCGAAGTAGCAGTGCTCATAGGCCAGAAGGTACCTATACTTTCGCCATGTCGTCCATGCCGCAGAACGCAGGAATCTACTGCCGCCTGTCCTACGCCCCAGATGGCTCTCTCGAAAAGGTCGAGCGGCAGGAAGCCG
>NZ_SMJX01000569.1 GCF_004348535.1 Actinomadura sp. KC216 | reverse complement strand
CGTCATCACCGTCCTGCTCGCGCTGCGGCGGCTGCGCGCCAACCACAAGCACACCACCCGCGCCGTGCTCCGGTTCGTCCTGGAGCACCCCCACGCCGACGCGCTCATCGCCGCGCGCCGCCCCGCCCTGCTCGACTGCTTCGAGCACGCCCTGGGCACCGCCACCGCCCGCGGCTGCGCCCGCCGCATCGCCGCCGGCGACACCGCCTCGGACTACCTGCGGCGCCGCCTGCTGCGGTTCCTGTCACCGCGCGCCGCCGCGTCCCCGGCGACCGCGGCCCGCGTCCGCGCCCTCTACACCGCCCCGCCCGGCACTGGCGCGGGCGGCGCGCAGACGGCCCCGGGGATGCCGCACGACCCCGTCCTGCCGCTGGACGCGCCGCGCGAGCACCCCGCGACGATCACCCCCACCAACCGCGGTGACATCGCCGCCACCCTCGTCCACCTGTACCGGGGCGGGCCCGCCGAGGACCTGTACGTCGCGCTCGGCCGCCACGTCGCCGCGGCCGCGGCCGCCTTCCCCCGCTTCGAGGGGGCGGTCGCGCTCGTCATGGACGCCTCGGCGTCCATGCGCGGCCACGGCGACCGCGAATGGGCCCTGATGTCGCAGGCCGCCGCGCTGCGGATGGTGCTGTCGCAGGTCTGCGCGCGGCTGGAGGTCATCGAGGTCGGCGGCGACGAGCGCGCCCCGCGCGGCGCGACCGACCTGGCCACCGGCGTCCTGGACGCCCTCGGCACCGACCCCGACCTGGTCGCCGTCGTCTCCGACGGCTACGAGAACACCTTCCCCGGCGACCTCGCCCGCGTCGCGGTGAGCCTGCCCCGCGCCGGGGTCACCACCCCCGTGGTGTTCTGCCACGCCCAGTTCACCGCGGGCGACGACCTGCGGCTGCGGCGCCCCGCCCCGGCCCTGCCGCAGCGCGGGTTCTGGCACCAGGACGACTTCGCCGAGCTGCTGCCCTGGATGCTCGGGCACTGCCCGGCCGGCGCGCCGTGGCTGCGCACCGCCCTGCACGCCCGCCTGGACGCCCTGGACGAGCAGGCCGACGGCCTCACCACCGGCCTTGCCGCCTGACCACCCCGCCTGCGGCCCCGGCCCGCCGCGCCGCGCGAACGGGCGCGCCCGCACGAACCGGCCCCGCACGAACCGGCCCGCATGAACCGACAGGAGCACCGCATGACCCGGACGACGGCGCTCGACACCCTCCTGCCCGGCCCGCTCAGCCTGGCCGGGCACCGCCTCGGCACCCCGCAGCAGGCCGGCGCGCTCACCATGGTGCCCGTCTCCGGGCCCGCCCACCCCGGGTTCGCGCCGCCCCGCACCGGCCTCAAGCTGTCGCGCGTCGCCGGATACGGCCGCGTCGAGCTCACCAACGCCGCGGACTCCGGCGTCGCGATCGTCCCGCTGCACATCGGCTACATCCAGGACCGCGCGCAGAACCACGCCCTGTGCCGCTCGGCGTTCCTGGCGCCCGGGCAGCGGCTGCTGTTCGAGGACGCCTGCTGCGTCCAGCAGAGCCAGGGCGGCTACCTCGCCGGACGCGACCAGTGGTTCTTCGTCCTGCCGCTGGAACTGCGCGCCCGCGCCCTGGACCTGCGCGGCGTGCACGGCTACGGCAAGCTGTGGGACGACATCGCCGCCCTCAACGCCCGCCACGGGCTCGCCCGGCGCGGCCACCTGGAGCAGATCCTCTCGCGCGAGCGGCCCGTGCTGACCCGGTTCCAGTCCCGCCTGGAACTCCAGCCCGGCCAGGTCGGCGCGCTGTTCTTCGTCGCCGGCCGGTTCGCCGGCCTGGAGATCGCGCCCGACCCCGCCTACTTCGCCGAGATGTGGGCCGCGCTGGTGTGCTTCGCCTACGGCGTCACCGCCCACCGCGCCGAGCCCGGCCCGCCGGGAGAGCCCGAGCCGTTCGACACCGACGCACCCGCCGACCCGACCGGCACGGCGGGGCCGGCCGGGCTGCGCGGCGCGCTGGAACGCGACCGCGCCGCCCGCCTCGCCGAGATCGGCCGGTGGCTCGCCGACGCCCCCGCCGGGCCCGCCGACCTGCACGAGGAGGACCGCTACCCCGCGGCCGGGCGGGACCTGCGCCTGTCGACGGTCACCGCCCCGCACCTGGCCGGGCAGATCGTCACCGACGGCGACCGCACCGTCTACGCCTCCCTGTTCACCCGCTGACGCCCGCCGCCGGGGGCCGCCCTGGGGCGGGCCCCCGGGAAAAAAAAGGGGTTGCCCCGGGGGAGCGGCGGCCAGTTGAATCGCAGGTGCGGGAACTGAGCCGGGCACGCCGGGCACACCCCTGATTCCACATCAGGAAACGCGCGATGTTCAGGACGTCGTTATGGCG
>NZ_SMJX01000568.1 GCF_004348535.1 Actinomadura sp. KC216 | reverse complement strand
GGAGGGGTCAGGGGGACGGCGGCGGCCAGGCGATGAGGGCGTGCCCCCAGGTGACGCCGGCGCCGAACCCGACGAGCAGGACCAGGTCGCCGGGCGCGATCCGGCCCGTCCGGACGGCGCGGTGCAGGGCGTAGGGGAGGCTCGCGGCGCCGATGTTGCCGACGTCGTGCCCGGCGATCGCCATCTGCGCCTCCTCCAGCCCGGCGGTGGGGGCCAGCGAGGCGACCAGCCGCGGGTTGGGCTGGTGCGGGACGACCAGCGCCAGGTCCGCGGGCTTGACCCCGGCGGCCTCGCACGCCTGCGCCACCAGCCGCGGGAAGACCTCGCCGATGAAGCCGCGCACGGCCCGCGCGTCCATGCGGATGGTGTGCCCGAGCCCGGCGACGGTGTCGGCGCTGGCGGGCGAGCGGCTGCCGCCCGCGGGGATGAGCACGTCGCCGGCGCGGGTGCCGTCCGACCCGAGCGTGACCGGGCCGAACCCGTAGGGGCCGGCGGCGGGCCCGATCACGGCGGCGGCGGCGCCGTCCCCGAACAGCGCGGCGGTGGCCCGGTCGCCGTGGTCGAGGAAGCGGGAGTACACCTCGACGCCGATCACCAGCGCGCAGGGCCTGGGGCCGCGCTGGGCGGCGAGCCACCCGACGGCGGCCTGCAGCCCGTAGACGAACCCGGTGCAGGCGGCGGCGACGTCGAACGCGGCGGCGCGGGAGGCGCCCAGCAGCGCCTGCACGCGGCAGGCGGTGGAGGGGCCGAGCTCGTCGGGGGTGGAGGTGCCGAGCACGATCAGGCCGACGTCGGCGGCGTCCACGCCCGCCGCGCGCAGCGCCCGCCCGGCGGCGGCCGCGGCGAGGTCGGAGGCGGCCTGCCCGGGCGCGGCGACGTGCCGGTGGCGGATGCCGGTGCGCCGCTCGATCCACGACGGGTCCAGGCCGAGCGCGCGCGACACCTCCTCGCTGGGCACCTTCCGGTCGGGCAGATATGCCCCGGTGCCCCATATCGACCATCCCATTTTCTGATCGTCAGGCGGTCCGAAATGGGTCCGGTAATGGCGCGGCCGCTGCTCGGACCGGATCATCTCTCGCTCCCCTCGACCGGCGTCGCCGCCGGTGGTCACTGGTCGGCCCGGCCTGCCGGGCCGATGGTCCAGGCTCCGCCGCCGCGAACACGTGACGTGCGCACACCACTGACGGTTGCCAGACCGATCCCACGAGTGAATAATCCCATTTCAGGGCCTGTGTTCCATACCTGCAAGTTAAGCAGCCTTTATCCGAATAGAGATGAGAACCTTTCCTTCGAGGTAAGGAGACCCCCGGTGTTCTCTGATCCCCATCCGGCCGAGGAACTCAAGCCCGACGACAGATGCGCCTTCCTTTTCGCCGGGACCGGCGCCGCAGGGCCCCCCGACCTGCCCGCGCTCGCCCGGACCGGCCCCGGTGCCGCGCGCGCCGTCGCCGACGTGCTCGACGCCGTCCAGGAGGGCCTGCCCCGCACCCGCTGGCCGTCGATGCGCTCCATCCTGCTGGACGACTCCGCCGGGTACGGGGCTGCGGCGGCGCGCACGCCCGGCGTCGCGCAGCTGGCCGGGTACGCCGCCTCCGTCGCCGTCGACCGGGCGCTGCGCGCCGGCGGCGTCCAGCCCGCCTACGCGGTCGGGCAGAGCTTCGGGGAGATCGCCGCGCTGGTCGCCGCGGGCGCGTTCACCATCGCCGACGGCGCCCGGATGGCCGTCAGCCTCGTCGGGGTGCTCGCCCGCCGCGGCCGCGGCGGCGGGATGGGGCTGCTGGAGACCGGCGAGGACGGCCCCGACGGCGCCCGCGCCGTCATCGGCGCCGCCGCCGAACCGCAGGTCGTGGTCGCGTCGGTGAACGCGCCGTCGGCGACGGTCGTCGCCGGGCCGGACGGCCCCTTGGAGCGGGTCCTGGACACCGCCCGCGGCCGGGGGGTGCGGGCCGTGCGGCTCGCCGTCCCCTACCTGTCGCACCATCCCGCGATGGCCGGCGCCGACGACGAGTGGTACTCCATGATCCGCCGCTACCCGCAGCGCCGGCTGGAACTGCCGGTGCACTCCCCGGTGCGCGGACGCGCCTACCACGACGGCGACGACCTGCACCGAGCGCTGGCCGACTGCATCGTCAAGCCGGTGCGGCTCCCGGCGGCGCTGCGCGCCGTGCACGCGGCGGGCGCGAGCGTGTTCGCCGAGGCCGGCGCCGGGAACGCGCTGTGCCGCTGCGCGCGGCTGACCGTCCCCGGCGCGCGGACCCTGACCCCGCTGCGCGAGCCCCCGGGCGGCCGCCCGGGCCGCGACCGGCCGGGCGGCGGCGACGGCGGGCGCGGCGGCAAGGCCGACTCCTCCGCCCGCC
>NZ_SMJX01000567.1 GCF_004348535.1 Actinomadura sp. KC216 | reverse complement strand
GGGTAGTGGTCGTCGCGCAGCCGGGCGGCGAACCCGCGGCGGTTGGAGACGATGTCGGAGGCGCTGAAGAACACGTCGCCGCGGATCTGCGGGTGCCTGGCGTTGAGGGTGAGGTGCCGGGACAGCTCGGCGGGGTTCTTCCAGGCGGCGTCCTTGCCGACGCGGTAGGCGCCCTGCCCGATGGTGAGCTGCACGTCGGTGCCCTTGACCTGGGCGGCCCACCAGGCGGCGAGCTCGGCGTAGTCGGCGCGGGGGTCGCCGATCGGCCAGTACAGCTGCGGGGTGATGTAGTCGACCCAGCCCTTCTTGATCCAGGTGCGGGTGTCGGCGTAGATGTCGTCGTAGCTCTGCAGCGCCCGCGTGCCGGACCCGCGGGGGTCGGTGCTCTTGTTGCGCCACACGCCGAACGGGCTGATCCCGAACCGCACCCACGGCTTGGCGTCGTGGATCTTCCCGGACAGGTCCCGGACGAGGGTGTCGACGTTCTTGCGGCGCCAGTCGCCCTTGTCCATGCCGCCGCCGTGGGCCTTGTAGGTGGCCTGGTCGGGGAACTCGCCGCCCTCGGGGTAGGGGTAGAAGTAGTCGTCGAAGTGGACGGCGTCGATGTCGTACTTGCCGACGACGTCCATGACGGCGCGGGTGGCGAGGTCGCGGACCTGCGGGAGGCCCGGGTCGTACCACAGGCCGGTGCCGTACTTGCGGACCCAGTCGGGGTTCTGGCGGGCGGGGCTCTTGGGCGAGAGCTTCTTCAGGTCGGCCTGGCGGGACACGCGGTAGGGGTTGAACCAGGCGTGGAACTCCAGGTTCCGCGCGTGCGCCTCCTTGATCATGAAGGCGAGGACGTCGTAGCCGGGGTCCTTGCCCTGCGTGCCGGTGATCCACTGCGACCACGGCTCGTACGGGGAGGGGTAGAACGCGTCGGAGTTGGGGCGGATCTGCACGAACACCGCGTTCATGTTCATCGCGGTGGCGGTGTCGAGGAGCCGGGTGAACTGCCGGCGCTGCTCGGCGGCGGGATCGGCGGTGTCCTTGGGCCAGTCGATGCCGGCGACGGTGGCGATCCACATGCCGCGCAGCTGCCGCGACCTGTCGCCGTCGCGGGGCGCGGCGGCGGGGGCGCATTCGGCCCTGGCCCCGGCGGTGACGGGGCCGTCCTCGCCCTCCCCGCCGAGTGCGGGGATGCCGCAGCCGGCCAGCGCGGCCGCGGCGGTTCCCGCCGCGAGGGCCGCCGTGATCCGGATCCTCAGTCGCGATGCCATAGCGGCCCATTGTCACCCACCGGTTGCGATGCTGCGTACGGAACGCGAATGTCCGTGTGATCCCTGCCCGTCCCGTTTCGCCCCACCCTCACGTTGCGATCTCCGAACACACGTTCCATACTGGCCGGACGGTTGATCGCTCAGACGTTCGAAAGGGGGCGGGTGTGCGCTGGGACCATCTCCGGCTGGACGGCGGCGACGCGGGCCCCGAGCCGCCGCTCATCGAGCGGCGGGCGGTGGCGCGCACCTTCGACACCCCGGGGTTCCGCGGCATGACCTTCTACGAGGTCCGCGCCAGGACGGTCATCAACAAGGTCCCCGAGGCGTCCCGGGTGCCGTTCCGCTGGACGATCAACCCCTACAGGGGCTGCTCCCATGCGTGTGTGTACTGCTTTGCCCGCAAATCGCACGAGTATCTGGAGATGGACGCGGGCGCGGACTTCGACTCGCGGATCGTGGTGAAGGTGAACGCGGCCGAGCGGGTCCGGGCGGAGCTGGCGTCGCCGCGGTGGCGGGGCGAGCACATCGCGATGGGCACCAACGTCGACTGCTACCAGCGCGCCGAGGGCCGCTACCGGCTGATGCCGGGCATCCTGGCGGCGCTGCGGGACGCGGCCAACCCGTTCTCCGTCCTGACCAAGGGGTCGCTGATCCTGCGCGACCTGCCGATCCTGCGGGAGGCGGCCGAGCGCACCGCGGTGAGCGCGGCGGTGTCGGTCGGGTCGGTCGACCCGGACCTGTGGCGGTCGGCCGAGCCGGGCACCCCGCCGCCGCGCCGGCGGCTGGAGGTGTGCCGGACGCTGAACGAGGCGGGCATCGGCTGCGGCGTGCTGATGGGCCCGGTCCTCCCCTATCTGTCGGACGCGCCCGCCCAGCTCGACGCGGCCGTCCGGCGGATCGCCGAGGCGGGCGCGACCTGGGTGTCGGCGATCACGCTGCACCTGCGCCCCGGCGCCCGCGAATGGTTCCTGGCGTGGCTGCGCGCGCACCACCCCGAGCTGATCGTCCCCTACGCGCGCCTGTACGGGTCGGGCGCCTACGCGCCGCGCGAGTACCAGGACGGCATCGCCCGGCAGGTCCGCGACCTGGCCGCCCGCTACGGCATCGGCGACCGCGCCGCGCACCGCCCCGCTCCCCC